>DATMQX010000020.1:0-13165 GCA_035567055.1 Solirubrobacteraceae bacterium | reverse complement strand
CCGGCGGTGGCGATCGCGACAAATGACGAGACGGCTCAAGGCGCTACTTCACGCCTGGCGGGAGTAATCAGGGCCTGCCCGATCAGCCTCGTGGGCTCCACACGGGAAAGCGGATGAAGGGATTCGAACCCTCGACCTTCGCCATGGCAAGGCGACGCTCTAGCCAGCTGAGCTACATCCGCACAGGGCGCTCATTCTACCCGTAGCCAGGCGGCAACGCCCAGCGCCACCGGACCGGCCGCCGGGCGAGCGGCGGCGCCAGATGCCCGGCCGTCAGCCCTTGAACGTCGAGCGGCCGACGTCGCCGAAGGGCTCGTCTCGCTCGCGTACCGCCTCGCGGAACCCGGCTTCGGCTGCGCGGCGCTGGAAGGCGTACCCCTCCTCCGTGTGTCGCGTGATCCCGTCGAACACCGTACCCAGCACCTGCGTCGCGTGCAGGCCCTGGGCGTAGAGGGTCTGGTTGACCAGCAGCTTCATCATCATCAGCTGGTTGACCGGCACACGCGCGATCCGCTCCACGAGGATCTCGGTGCGTGCGTGGAGCTCGCTCGCCGGCGGGGCCTCGATCGCCAGCCCCCACTCGAGCGCCTCGCGTCCGGAGAGCGAGTCGCCGGTGAAGAGCAGCCGCTTGGCGCGCTGCGCGCCGATCCGATGCGCCCACAAGGCGGTCGTGGGCGAGCCCCACACGCGGGCAGGCGGGTAGCCGATCTTCGCGTCCTCCTCGATCACGAGCAGATCAGAGCAGAGCGCCATGTCGGTTCCGCCGGCGACACAGAAGCCGTGCACCCGACAGACGACCGGCTTGCCACATCTGAACAGGCTCATGAAGCCATCGACGTTGCGGCTCATCATCGCGTAGTCGACCATCGGGTCCCAGATGCCCTCCGGATCGTGGTTTGCGCCCACGACGCCCGGGTCAAGCGGCGAGCCGGCCTCGCCGTCAGGCGCCTGCCTCCCCGCTCCCATTCCCTCGGCGCTCTCGACGAGGTCGTAGCCGCCGCAGAACCCCGGGCCGTTGCCGCTCAGCAGCAGCACGTGCACGGCAGGATCGAGATCGGCACGCTCCACGTGACGGGTCAGTTCCTCCACCAGGGCTCGCGTGATCCCGTTCCCGCGCTCCGGGCGGTTCAGCGTGATCCGCGCGATGCGCTCGTCGACCTCGTAGAGCACCGCCTGCGGCTCGCTCATCGCGCCGTCTCCTCCCCGTTCCAGGGCAGTCCGGCACGCGGCGGCTTGCTCATGGCCGGGGACTCTATAGCTCGTGCGGCGTGCCGCCCGGCGACTGGCTTGCCCCTCCCCGGTCTGCCTTGCGTCGGTGGCGCGAGCGGCTGCGCCTCTCGAGCACGAACGTCAGCAGGCACAGCAGCAGCACGATCAGCGCGACCAGTCCCGCGATCGCGAGACCGGGTGTCGCGAGCAGCAGCACCAGCGCACCAACGAGGCCGAGGCCCACATCCACTCGTGCGAGATGCTGTCTGCGTCTCGCGTCGCGGCGGCGGGCCTGCAGCCGCGAGACCTCTGCGGGCGGCTGCCCCGCTGGACCGTCTCCATGGGCCGTCTCGCCGGAGCGTTCGGCCGTGCTCATTGCTTCATCCTCCGCAGGATTGGACGAGGGAGCATCCTCACGACCAGCATAAGCCAGCGCAGCGCCCGTGGCGCCCAAACGGTATGCGCGCGGCCGTCGAGACCCTCGACCACGACCCGCGCAACCGCCTCCGGCGTCGTCGAGAGAGGCGCCGGCTGCAGGCCCTCCGTCATTCGGGTGTGGACGAATCCGGGTCGTACGACCAGCACGCGCACGTTCTGCTCGCGCAGCTCATCGCCGAGACCCTGGGCGAGCGCGTCGATGGCCGCCTTCGATGCCCCGTAGACGGCATTGCCTCGCCGGGGTCGCTCGGCGGCGACCGAGGACAGCACGACGAGCTGCCCCCCTCCGCCCTCCTGCAGGCGCCGCGCGGCCTGAATCAGCAGCGAGCCCGTGCCGACGACGTTGACCTGAAGCACCTCTAGCGCGCGCGCCACATCGGCCGGCATCCCACCGCGTTCGCCGAGCAGCCCCACAGCGAGGATGACGATGTCAGCGCCGCCCAGGCGCTCGAAGGCCTCGGCGAGCGCCTCCGCGTGACGGCCGGTGTCAAGCGCGTCGAGCTTGACGGTGATCACCTGCGGAGCGCCGGCGGCCTGCAGCGTGCTCGCCGCTCTGGCCAGCCCGTCGGCGTCGCGGCCGACGAGCGCAACCTCGCGGGGCGCCCGGCCCTGAAGCTCGCGCACGGTGGCGAGCGCGATCTCCGAGGTTCCTCCGAGCACGATCACCCGCCCGCCGGCCGAGCCGGCGCGCTCAGCGCTCATCGCCCCGCCCCGCAGAGCCCGACCCGCCGCGCCAGGTCCGAGCGGAGGATCCCCTCGGGATCGACCCGCGCCCGCTGAGCCTCGAAGCGCTCGAGCTCCGGATACATAGCGCGCACGACCTCGGGGCGCAGCCGCACGTCCTTGCTGAGGTACACGCGTCCTCCGCATCCCGCGACCAGCTGGTCGAGCTCGTCGAGCGCCGCTCCCAAGCCCGGCGCGTCGGCGGGGAGATCGGCCGCGAGGGTCCAGCCCTCGAGCGGGAACGACAGTGGGCCGCCGAATGCGGCGCCGAGGCGCTTGAAGACGGCGAGATACACGGGCAGCCGCCGCCTGCGAATCAGCTCAAAGCATTCCATCAGGGCCGCCTCCTGCCCCACCGGAACGACGAACTGATACTGGATCAGCCCTCCCTTGCCGTACAGCCTGTTCCACTCACCCAGCACGTCCAGCGGGAAGAAGTACGGTGCGAGCGCGAGCTCGTGGCCACGCTGCGTGCGTGGAGCGGAGCGCCATCGAAGCGCGTTGAACGCCCGTACGCCGGATGGGTGAAGCAGGGCGCCCGGAAAGCGCCGTGGCACGTCGAACAGGGGCTTGCGCAGCTGCATTCCGACGCGCTTGCCGTGCCTGTCTCGCGCGGGCGCCCCCTGCTCGCGCTCCGCTTCGGGCGGCAGCGGGTCCGATCGACTGACGATCGCGCGACCCGTCTTCGAGCCGCCGGCGAGCAGGTCGAGCCAGGCGACCGAGTAGCGATGAGGATCCTCGGCGGTCATCAGCGCGAGCGTCTGATCGAGGCTGTCGGTGCGGTCGGCGTCCTCCACGACGCACGCTGGGAGCGGATCGGCCCGCAGCGTGGCCTGCAGGATGACTCCCGTAAGACCCATGCCGCCGAGCGTCGCGTGGAACAGCTCCGGGTCGCTCTCCGGAGAGACCTCCAGGCGCTCGCCCGCCGGGGTGCACAACGAGATCGAGGCGACGTGGCGCGCCATCCCGCCGTCGCGGTGATGGTTCTTGCCGTGGATGTCGCTGGCGATCGCACCCGCGAGCGTCACGTGGCGCGTGCCGGGAACGACCGGCAGCATCAGGCCGTTCGCGGCGAGGGCGCTCAGCAGCTCGGCGACCGTGGCACCCGCCTCGGCGCTCACCAGGCGTCGCTCGCGGTCGATCGAGAGGATCCGCCGCACACCCGTCATGTCGAGCACATCGCCGCCGGCGTTCTGGGCGGCGTCGCCGTAGCTGCGTCCCGCGCCCCTGGCGATCAGGCCGCCATGGCGCCCTGCACCCGATCCCAGCACCTCGAGCACCTCCTGCACGCTCCCCGGTCGATACACCTTCGCTCGGCTCGCTCGCGTCCGCCCCCAGCCCGTCAGCGAGCGCTCGGTGGCCAGGAGCGGCGCCGGCCTCAGCTCAACGGCCGACATAGACGCCGCCGAGGAAGAGCAGACCCCACACGAGGCTCAGCACGAGCAGCGTCCGATCCCGCAGGATCAGTTCCTCGGGAGCCTGCGCGGCGCCCGCGCCGGCCAGGCTCGCATAGCGGGCGAGCCACAGCAGGAAGGGCACGATCGACAGCCCATACCAGAGTAGATGCGACGGCCGCGTGAACGCCCACGAGATGTACGCGATGCTCGCCAGCGAGGCGGCGGCCGCCAGCGTCAGCCGCAGGCCCCTCAGCGAATAGCGGCGGAGCGTCGCGCGTTCGAGCCGCGGCGCGACCTGCTCGTGCAGCTCGGCGTAGCGCTTGGCGGCGACGAGGAAGATCGCCCCGCAAGCGGTCACGATCGCGAACCAGCGCGACAGGTAGATGTCGGTCGCAACGCCACCGGCCAGGGCACGCAGGACGAACCCAGCGGCGATCGCCAGGATGTCAGCCACCACGACCCTGCGCCACCACAGCGAGTAGCTCATCGTCACGGCAAGGTAGCCCGCGCCGACCGCCGCAAGGCCGGGTGTGATGACTGCCGCCAGCGCGAGACCCGCGACCGCCAGCGCCAGGCCGGCGGCGATCGCAGCTCGGACGGTCAGCTCGCCCGCGGCTATCGGGCGCGTTCGCTTGCGCGGATGGATGCGGTCCTGCTCGCGATCGCGCACGTCGTTGACGAGGTACGTAGCGCTCGAGAGCATGCACAGCACGACGAACGCTCCGGCCACCTTGACGGCCACCCCGGGCCAGCCGATGGCTCCTGCCGCCAGCGGCGCCGCAAGCACGAGCAGGTTCTTGCTCCACTGCCGCGGACGGCACGCCCGGATCAGCACGCCGATCGAGCGCCAGAGCGAGCGGCCGGAGGCGCGCCGCCCATCCAGCAGCCCATCGGGGAGCGGGTGCGCCGCCGGCTCGCGAAGCCGGGTCAGGCCAGCCTGCTCCTCGCGGGTCGTTGCTGAGAACGCGTCGATGTCAAGTCTCGAATGAAGGGGCAAGCGGCAAGACCTCAGGCGGTAACGTGCAGCATTACCCTTAAGCGCAGTTCAGCGAACAGCCGCAAGATCCTGTGGCGGTAGGAATATTGCACATCGACCCGATGTGCCGAAGGGGTCCACCCGATCTCCCGTGAGAGTGCTCTCAGATGAGAATCCACTGAGACCGCCCGATTGTGGCGCGCGGCCGGAAAACCCTGCTTAGAGTGTGAGCATGGAGTCAGGCGCGGCGACGACACGTGGGCCACGGACCCTGACGCGCCCCCGCACGGACCCTCGTGCCGGCGTGAGCGGGTCCCAGCGGCTGAGGCGCATAGCGCTCACCGCTGCGCTGCTGGCGCTGCTGCCAGTGCTCGTGTCGTGGGCGAGCACGATGAGCAAACCGTCGAACTCGAGCCTCGGTATACGCACGGTCGAGTGGCTGCGCGACCACGGTGCGGCTGGGCTCGTCGCGCAGGTCGAGTCGACCTACTACTCGCTGACGGCTCCGAGCAAGGGCGGCCCCACCCTGCGCGCGCTTCCGAAGGTCGGCTACGGATCCGCCGCGGCCCTCGCGGCTCAGGGGACCGGCGCGGCGGCCGCGGTTGCCTACAGGCCGGCACGGGTCGCACCCCTGCTGCACCCCGCCCTGGCCGGCGAGGGCGTATGGCGAGCCACGCGGCCGTCGCTCGAAGCAAGCCCGCCGATACTCGTCACGACGTTCCGCAACCAGCCCGAATATCCCCGCGTGGTGGCCGGCGTCGCGTGGATCGACACGAAACGCACAACGCTCAAGCTGATCCCCGGCCGCCAGGAGCCCGCCGGAGAACTTCCGCGCGGGTCGATGCAGATCCCGGCGACGAATCGAGCCGGGCTGCTCGCGAGCTTCAACAGCGGCTTCAAGCTCGCCGACTCCGGCGGCGGCGTTGTCGTGAACGGCCACACCTACGCGACGATGCGAGACGGACAGGCGACGCTCGTCGGCTACGCGGACGGCCACTCCGACGTGATCGCCTGGCAGTACGGCTCCACGGCGCCGAGCTCTGTCGTCTTCGCCCGCCAGAACCTGCCCCTGATCGTCAACCACGGAAGGATCAACCCGAATCTGAACAACGGCATCGAATGGGGAGCCACGCTCGGCAACGCGATCCTCGTATGGCGCTCCGGCATCGGCGTGGACAGCCACGGCAACCTCATCTACGCCGCCGGCGACAACCAGACCGTCGGCAGCCTCGCGGCCACGCTCGTCCACGCGGGCGCCGTCCGCGCGATGGAGCTCGACATCAACTCCTACTGGGTGAGCTTCATCGACTACGGCCAGCCCGGCGCACACGCGCCCACGAACCTCCTCCCCGACATGACGCGCTCGGCGTTCCGCTACCTCGAACCGGACGATCGGGACTTCTTCGCCGTCTACGCTCGCTGACCGCGGAGCCTCCCCGAAGCGCTCCGCCGATCGGCTAGCCTGGAGAGATGCGCATCTTCGGCAGAGATCAGAGCTCGATGGTCGACGCCGAGTCCGCGCTGCCGGGCCGAGCCCTGGAGATGAGCGTCCCAGACCGCCACGAGGTGCTCGGAACGCCGCTGCGCGGACCGTTCCCGGAGGGTGTCGAGACGGCGATCTTCGGGATGGGCTGCTTCTGGGGAGCCGAGCGCATCTTCTGGCAGGCGCCGGGCGTGTACACGACCGCCGTCGGCTACGCCGGGGGGATCACGCCGAACCCCACCTACGAGGAGGCCTGCTCCGGACGCACCGGTCACTTCGAGGCTGTGCTCGTGGCCTACGACACGGCCGCCACGGACTTCGACGAGATGCTGAAGCTGTTCTGGGAGGGCCACGACCCCACCCAGGGCATGCGCCAGGGCAACGACGTCGGCACCCAGTACCGCTCGGCGATCCTGTGGAAAGACGAGGGGCAGCGCGCCGCCGCCGAGGCCTCTCGCGCGGCCTACCAGGCGACGCTCACCGAGGCCGGCTACGGCGAGATCACGACCGAGATCGCACAGGCCGGGCCCTTCTACTACGCCGAGGACTACCACCAGCAGTACCTCGCGAAGAACCCAGGCGGCTATTGCGGCCTGGGCGGCACCGGCGTCGCCTGTCCCGTGGGCGTAGACGTGCGCGCGGCTTCGACTGACACCGAGTAGCGGGGAAGCGACCCGCAGCGGGGCGTTCGCGCCCTACGGGATCGCATCTCGCGAGCAACGTAGCTCACGCCCGAAACGGCTGCATCCCTGCGGCGCCTCCCTTCCACTGCGGGCCCGGGCGCGTCCATCCGAGGACGAACGCGCCCGGCCTGCAGTCGCCTTCTTGCTAGGCCCCGGCAGGCGCCGGCTCGGGCTGCCACACCGGCGGGTGCGGACCACCGAGCGTCGGCACGTCCGAGGGGTAGACCTCGTTGCCGTGGATCGCGTGATCGCCGATCTCCAGCTCCTCGTCAGAGAGCCGAAGCGGTATGACGATCCCGATGAGCTTGAGCAGCACGAACGTCATGATCCCGCTGAAGATGATCACGAAGCCCGCCGTCTCCGCCTGCCAGCGCAGCAGCGTCCAGCTGCCATGCACGACGCCTGCTTTGCCGGGCAGGTTCGATGCACCGCCTACGCCGATGTACTCGACGATGTGCGGATCGGCGAACACGCCGACCAGCAGACCACCCGTGAGGCCGGCGATGCCGTGGGTATAGACCACCCCCAACGTGTCGTCCACGCTGCGGAAGCCCGGCGCTCGGCTCAGGAAGCGGATGGCCATCCAGACGACCGTCGATCCGATGATGCCGATGGCACCGGCTCCCCATCCGTTGACGAATCCTGCCGCAGGTGTGATGCAGACCAGACCCGTGATCATCCCGTTGACCGAGCCGATCAGCGACGGCTTGTCGCGGAAGGCGTAGTCCCAGCCGATCCACACGAGCATCGCCACGGCCGTGCACAGGTTCGTGTTGAGCACCGCGGCTGAGGCGTTGGCGCCCGCATAGTAGGAGTCCCCGCCGTTGAAGCCGTTCCAACCCAGCCACAGGATTCCGGCGCCGGCGGCGACCATGAGGAGGTTGTTCGGCGCGTCGACCTCGCGGTCACGTTGCAGGCGCGGCCCGATGACCGCTGCCGCAACGAAGCCCGAGATCCCGGCTGCGAGGTGGATCACGTACCCACCGGAGTAGTCCAATGCGCCGTGCGCGGCGAAGTAGCCCCCGCCCCAGATCAGGAACGCGTTGACCGTGTAGACGAAGGTGATCCACACGAGCACGAACGGGATCCACGCCTTGAAGTTGATCCGGCCGAGGACCGAGCCGAGCATCAGGATCGGCGTGATCGCCGCGAACACGAACTGGAAGTAGACGAGCGACGCCATCGGGAAATGGAACGGTGGACCTTCCGTGATCGACGGGATCACGGCCTGGCCCTCCAAGGCGCCGGCCGACAGGACGGTCCCGGACTTACCCCAGAAGGTGTCGAAGAACCCTTTGCCGTGCCCGATGGGCGCTCCGAAGCCCATCTTGAAGCCCCACAACACCCATGCGACCAAGACGAGCGAGAACGCCACGAACGTCAGCATCATGCTGTTGACCGACCAGCGCTTCTGCATCACCCCGCCGTAGAGGACCGCGAGGCCGGGAAGGCTCATGAGGCCGACAAACGTCGCCGCCGTCATCTGCCAGGCGTTGTCGCCCGCGTTCAGCCACGTTGGGTATGCATTCCAGGACATGTGCCTCCGTTTCCTACCGTGGGATCTGGTCGCAGCCGCTATTCGCCCATGCGAGCGGGAGCGCACCAATTGCAGCCCGTATGAAATCCGCCTGCCGGGAGGACGGCTAGGGACACCCTGGCCAACACTTGCGGCCGGGCTTTCGACATTTGTCCAGTCCGCGCTAACTGGGCGTCCGGTAAGGGAAGCCTGCACGGCGGCAGGCGGCGCTCAGCTCCTGCTGGATGTTGCGGAAGTCACCTGAGGCGCAGATGTGCCTGGCCTGTGCGCCGCAGGCGTGAAGGTCAGCGCCACCGAGCGTGCTCGCGAAAGTCACCGTCACGCAATCGGCGCGTGCCCGGGAGCCGGTGGTGAGCGCATACGCTCCGAGCGCGATCAGGGCGAGCAGCAGGCAGCTGAGCAGAGCGGCGAGCGCCGTCTTCTCGCGCCTGCCCCACCGCAGGGGCTCGGACAGCCGCCGGGACTGTTCGAACATGATCACGTGACGGGAAGGCTACTGCTCTACTGCTCGGTGTCGCCCGCGCCGTCGTCTGACGCGGTCGCGCCGGCGGGCTGAAAGTCCAGCGCCGCAGAGTTGATGCAGTAGCGCTCGCCGGTAGGGCCGGGGCCGTCGTCGAAGACATGCCCGAGGTGCCCTCCGCACGTGCGGCAGATGACCTCCGTGCGGCGCATGAAGAGGCTGTTGTCGGGGCGCAGCTCGACAGACTCGGCGAACGCGGGCTCGGTGAAGCTGGGCCAGCCGGTGCCGGACTCGAACTTCGTGTCCGCGCTGAACAGCGTCTCACCGCAGGCAGCGCAGCGATAGTCGCCCGAGTCCTTGTTGAAGACATACTCGCCCGTGAACGGCGGCTCGGTGCCGGCCTTGCGCAGCACGTCGTACTGCTCCGGGGTCAGCTGCTCGCGCCACTCCTGCTCGGACTTGATCACCTTCGGCTCGCTCGAGGACATCTCCATACGTTGTAGCACCGTCCGGGCCGGGCGGCACGGACGCGCCAGCTGCTATCTTTATCTTTACGTTCACGTAAGCTTCAGCGAGACAGAGAAGGAGCTGGTCGTCTGTCGACCGTCAGTCCACCACGCAAGGCCAGAGAGGCGACGCACGCGCCCTCGAGCCGCGAGCTCAGCTCTCGCTTCGGCGTTGCCGCGGGCCACGAGCACTACAAGTGGTGGGCTCTCTCGTGCACGAGTCTCGGCATGCTGCTCGCCGCGACGAACTCGGGCACGCTGATCATCGCGCTGCCAGATCTCGAGCGGTCCCTGCACACGAGCCTGCTCGCGCTCGTATGGGTGATTCTCGCCTATCTGATCGCCGCGACAGTGCTCGTGCTCATGGCCGGCAGGCTCAGCGATCTCTTCGGTCGCAAGCGTGCCTACATCGGCGGCTTCCTGCTGTTCGCGCTCGCCTCGCTCGGCGCGGGCTTCTCCCCCAACGCGACCGTGCTGATCCTCTGGAGGATCCTGCAGGGCATCGGCTCCGCCTTCCTGTTCGCGAATGCAGCCGCGCTCGTCACGGATGCCTTCCCGCGGGAGAAACTCGGCCTCGCGATGGGAGCCAACACGATGGTCGCGGCGATCGGCCTCGTGCTCGGACCCGTGCTGGGCGGCGCGCTCGTGGCGATCTCCTGGCACTGGGTGTTCTGGTTCAACGTTCCGCTGGCCCTGGCGGGTGCCGCCTGGGGCGCCCTGATCCTCCGTGAGCTCGCGAAACCCGACTCGGTGCGGGGATATGACGTGCTCGGGACGAGCACGTTCGTCGTCGGCCTGACCGGCCTCGTGCTCGGTGTCTCGCGGGGCGGGATCAGCGGCTGGAACGACTCGATCGTGATCGGCGGTCTCGCCGCCGCCATCGTGCTGTTGCCGCTGTGGGTGGTGATCGAGAATCGCTCGCCCGCTCCGATGCTCGACCTGAAGCTCTTCCGCGACCGCCTCTTCGCCGCCGCCAGCGCCGCCGCCTTCATCAACGGGCTGGCGCGATTCGCGTTGATGTTCCTGTTCGTCTTCTACTACCAGGGCGCCCAGGGCAACTCGCCGATCACCGCCGGCATCAAGCTGATACCGCTCGCCCTCGGCATGCTCATCGCCTCGCCGATCGCCGGCGTCTACGCCGATCGCCACGGCTCGCGCGCGCTTGCCGCGA
Source organism: Solirubrobacteraceae bacterium (assembly GCA_035567055.1). Lineage (GTDB taxonomy): Bacteria > Actinomycetota > Thermoleophilia > Solirubrobacterales > Solirubrobacteraceae > Palsa-744. The sequence continues at coordinate 2,582 of DATMQX010000020.1, read as the reverse complement.
TCGGGATGCTCGTCACGGCAGCGGGCCTGGCCGCGATGACGACGCTGCAGGTCCACAGCGCCTACTGGCAGAGCGGCATGTGGCTGTTCATCGTGGGAGCCGGGTCGGGCATGTTCAACAGCCCCAACACGGCAGCGATGATGGGCGCCGTGCCGCCGTACCGGCGGGGCATCGCTGCGGGCGCGAGGACGCTCCTGCAGAACACGGGCGCGATCCTCTCGATCGCGTTCGTGCTCGCGATCGTCACCTCGGCTGTGCCGAAAGCGACCCTGTTCGCGATCTTCTCGGGACTGGCGAAGGGCCTCTCCCAGGAGAAGCTCGCGCCGTTCATCGCGAACATGCACGTCGCTCTGTGGGTGCTCGCCGCCACGTCAGCGATTGGGGCGGGGGTCTGCCTGCTGCGCCCGCGCCACGTCACCCGCACGGCGCAGTCACCGGACGTCGAGCTCGCCCGGGCCGGCTGAGAGGATGCGATGCGAGTGAGCCCGACACAGCCCGAGCAGACGCAGGCAGGAGCACGACCCGACAGCCTCAGGATCGGGGACGTGGCGCGCCTGGTCGGCACCACCCCGCGGACGATCCGCTACTACGAGGAGATCGGCCTGCTGCCCGAGGCACCGACGCGGCCGTCGGGCCAGCACCGCATCTACACCGAGGCGGAGGTCGAGCGGATCCGCGAGGTCATGCGCCTGAAGCATCTGCTGGGCGTCTCCCTCGAGGAGCTCAAGACCCTGTTGACGGCCGAGGAGGCGCGCGCCGAGGTGCGAGCCCAGCTGCGCCGCGACGACGTCGACCCCGAGCGCCGCCGCGAGCTGCTCACGCAAGCGCTGGGCCACATCGATCGACAGCTCGAGCTGGTCCGCCACCGTGCCTCCGAGCTGGCCAAGCTCGAGCACGAGCTGAGCGAGACACGCAAGCGCGCGCGCCGCAAGATTCGCGGGCTGGACGCCGCGAGAGACGGTACGTTCCCGCCGTCGGAGGAGATGAGCCCCCTGTAGGCTCGCGCGGCACGCGGGTCGGCGTCGGACGGAGCATCATGCGGGGACCCGACCAATAGCTAGGAGGAGAGATGGCAAGCGTTGAGGTCAGGCCGAGCCCGGAGGGCGTCCCCGGAGCGGTGGTGGATTCCACGAGAATCGCCGCGGAGGAGCTCACGTTCGCCAGCGCCGATGGTGTCCAGGTGAACGGCTACCTGGCCCGCCCGGCCGATACCGGCAGCTATCCGGCCGTGATCGTCATCCATGAGGCGTCGGGGCTGATCGACTACATCCGCGACGTGAGCAACCGGCTGGCAAACATCGGCTACGTGGCGCTCGCCGTGGATCTGTACACACGCGAAGGGGGACCGCCTCCGATGGGCGACCCCGCGGCGCTGATGGAACGCCTCTTCTCGATCCCCGACGCGCGGGTGCTCGACGATCTCGAGGGCGCCGCCGACTACCTCCGAGCCCGTGACGACGCCACCGGGCGAGTCGGCTGCATCGGCTTCTGCATGGGCGGCCGTTACACGCTGCTGTTCGCATGCTCCAGCGACCGGCTGAACGCCGCCGTGGACTGCTGGGGAGGCTTCATCGACGGGGCGACGCCGGATCAGCAGGCGACGCCCGAGCGACCGGTGCCACCGCTCGAGCTCGCCGACAGGCTGCGCTGCCCGCTGCTCGCCGCGATCGGGGCGGAGGACCTGAACCCCTCTCCGGACGTCGGCATGCAACTGCTCGAGCGGGCCCGCACGAGCGGTCAGGAGGTCAAAGTGGACGTCTACGAGGGCGCGGGACACGCCTTCTTCGCCGACTACCGTCCGACCTATCGACCGGCGCCGGCCGCCAAGCTGTGGGAGGAGGCGTTGCCCTTCCTCGCCCGTCACCTCCAGGCGGGCTAGCCACAAAGGCCGGCGGCCGGCAAATCGGAGTCCTCGCGCGCTCGTTCATATAGTGGCGGGCGAGTACGCGGCGTGCTGGCGACGGCGAGGAGCGAGCAATGGAGCGCAAGTGGTGGACCCTGATCGCAGTCTCAGTGGCGATCTTCATGCTGCTGCTCGACATCACCGTGGTGAACGTCGCGCTGCCGGACATCCAGCGCTCGCTGCACTCGAGCTTCAGGGACCTGCAGTGGGTGGTGAACGCCTACTCGCTCACGCTCGCGGCGTTCCTCCTGACCGCCGGGGCGGTTTCCGACCTCCTCGGGCGACGGCGCGTGTTCGTCACGGGGCTGATCGTGTTCACCGTCGCCTCGGCCGTCTGCGGGCTGGCAGGCTCGCCGCTGGCGCTGAACCTGGCGCGCGCGGTGCAGGGGATCGGCGGGGCGATGATGTTCGCGACCTCGCTCGCGCTGATCGCGAGCGCCTTCCACGGGAAGGAGCGCGGCATCGCCTTCGGCGTGTTCGGCGGGGTGATCGGTGCGGCCGTGGCGGTCGGTCCGGTCGTCGGCGGCGTCATCACGTCCGGTATCGGCTGGGAATGGATCTTCTTCGTCAACGTCCCGATCGGGATCGGGGCGGTTTTCCTGACGCTCATGCAAGTGGTCGAGACGCGCGATCCCGAGGCCAGGGGCGTCGATTGGCTCGGCTTCGTGACGTTCTCGGC
>DATMQX010000019.1:0-17304 GCA_035567055.1 Solirubrobacteraceae bacterium | reverse complement strand
GTCGTCGTGCAGGGAAAATCGGTGCCGACGCTGACGATGCCCCAGCTGCTCGCGCTCCGCCGCAAAGTTGGCGTGCTGTTTCAGGATGGCGCGCTGTTCGGATCGATGTCGGTGTTCGACAACGTCGCCTTCCCGCTGCGTCAGCACACCGACTTCTCGGAGGCGCAGATCGCCGAGCGCGTCACGCAGCGGCTCACCGACGTCGGCCTGGCGGATGCCGTGGACCTGCCGCCGTCCCAGCTCTCCGGCGGCATGCGTAAGCGCGCGGGCTTCGCGCGCGCGCTCGTGATGGAGCCCGACATCGTGATCTTCGACGAGCCCGACTCGGGCCTGGACCCCGTGCGCACAGCGCTGCTCTGCGACCTGATCCAGGAGATGCACGGGATCTACGGCGGCACCTACATCGTCGTCACCCACAACATCGCCTCGGCGCGGCAGATCGGCGAGTACATCGCGCTGCTGTGGAGGGGCAGGATCGTGGAGGCGGGCGACGCCGATCGGATGTTCTCCTCGGAGAACCCCTTCGTGCGTCAGTTCCTCAGCGGATCGGCGGAGGGCCCGCTGACCATGGATTGACGCCGGGACGACCATATGCGAACATATGTTCGTATGGTCGTCTGCGTGTATCTGCCCCGTTTCGAGTTGGTCGTCGCGGCCGGAGGCCCTCAGGCGCTGGCGGGCAGGGCGCTGGCGCTGGCGCCGCTCATCTCCTCAGAGCAACGTGTGGGAGAGGTCTCCGGCGCAGCTGAAGCCTGCGGGGTGGCTGCAGGAATGGCGCTCGGAGAGGCGCTCGCCCGCTGTCCCGATCTCGTCCTCGTCAGCCCCGACCCGGTAAGGGTGGCCGAGAGCTGGGAGGCGGTGGTGCGCTCTCTGGAATCGGTCGGCGCGGCCGTCGAGGCGGAGCGTCCCGGGCTCGCCTACTTCGAGACGGACGGTCTGCGGGGAATCCACGGCTCCGACGACGGCGCTATCGCGGCTGCCCGGCAGGCGCTGGGGCGCCCGGCGCGCATAGGGGGCGGGCCGACGCGCTTCTGCGCGCTGGCGGGAGCGCAGGCGGTCCGTTCACGCCGTCCGCTCATATTGGATGGCCCGCCCTCCCAGGAGGCGCGGCAGTGGCTCGCCGCCCGTCCCGTCGGCCTGCTCGGTTACCGGGCAGAGACCGAGGCGCTGCTGGAGACGCTCGGCCGTCTCGGCGTGCGCACGCTCGGCGAGCTGGCAGGGCTGGGGCGGACGGTGCTCGCCGATCGCTTCGGGGCGGCTGGCGTCATCGCCCATCGGCTGGCCTGCGGCGAGGACAGCCGACTGCGCGTACGGCGTATCGAGGAGCAGCTCCAGGAGACGTTGAGCGTGGGCGACGCGAGCTCGGGCTCGGCGTTGAGGCGCGTGCTCGACGTGCTGGTCGGGAGGCTGCTGGCCCGGCCGGAGCGACGTGGACGCACGCTGCGCGCCGTCACGCTCTCCGCGCGCCTTCTGACGGGCGGCGGATGGCGCGAGCGGGTGGTCTTCCGCCAGGCGCTCTGCGATCCCGAACGCATCGGGCTGGCGCTGTCGCTGCGCCTGCAGCTGCTCCCGGCTCCGGCCTCGGCGCTGCGGTTGACCGTCGAGCGCTTCGGGCCGCCGGCGAACGAGCAGAGCGCGCTGCTGGACCAGGCTCGCGCCGCGCGCGCCGCCCGCCTGCGTGAGGCCATCGCCCAGGTGCGCGCCGTGGCCGGGCAGGACGCGGCGTTGCGAGCCGTATGCGTGGATCCCGATTCGCGCGTGCCCGAGCGACGGGTGATGCTCGCGCCCATCCCCGAGTGATGGCTGCTCGCGCCCTGAACCACCCCCGGCCCGCCCGCGTGCGACGCTCCGCCGGCCACCCGGTCGAGGTAAACGGCGAAGCCGTCGAGTCGCTGCGCGAGTCGTGGCTGGTGGAGGACCGCTGGTGGACCGCTGCGCCGCTGCGCCGCCGCTACTGGGAGCTGGTGGGGGAGAGGGGGCGCAACCTGGTGGTCTTCCACGACCTGACCGGTGGCGGCGATGCCCCTGGCGGCTGGTTCGTCCAGAGCCCGTGAGGGTCGCGAGTTGGCGTCCACGGCACCCTATGTAGAGCTGCACTGCCATTCGGCCTACTCCTTCCTGGACGGCGTCTCGCTGCCGGTGGAGCTCGCACAGCGCGCCGGCGAGCTTGGCTATGAGGCGATCGCGCTGACCGACCACAACTCCGTCTCCGGCTCGATGGAGCTCGCGGTCGTGGCAAAGGAGCATGGTGTGCGGGCGATCCACGGCGCCGAGATCGACGTGGCAGTGGATGCTGGCCCGAGCGGCCCGGGGCGGGGCGGTCCCGCGACCCGCCACATCACGCTGCTCGTGCGCGACGAGCGCGGCTGGAGAAACCTCTGCCGGATCATCACGCTCGCCCACGCGCACACCCGCGGAGGATCTGATCCCAGCCCGTCCCAGCGGCGCGAGCTCGGCGATCCGTCCGTGGACCTCGCAGCCGTGCTCGACCATGCCGAGGGGCTCGTCTGCCTGACGGGATGTGCTGGCCGATCTCTGATCGGTCGGTCCTTGATCGGTCGCTCCGGGGGCGGCCCAGGCGCGCTCGAGGAGCGGACGGCCCGGCGGCTGCTCGACGCGTTCGGGCCCGAGAGCCTGTACGTGGAGCTGCAGCGCCCCTACGCCCGTCACGATCGTGCCCGCAACCGCGCGCTGGAGGCGCTCGCCAGGCGGCTTGGAGTCGGGTGCGTGGCCACCGGCGACGTCCACGCGCATACGCCCGCCAGAGCAGAGCTGCAGGATGCGTTCGTGGCGATCCGCCACCACACGACGCTCGATGCCTCCGAGCCGTTGCGCCGAGGAAATCACAGCCACGTGATGAGCGCGCCACGGGCGATGGCAAGCCGCTTCCCGGAGCATCCCGAGGCGGTTCGCGAGACGCTGCGGCTCGCCGAGCAGCTGTCCTTCGACCTGACGAAGGACCTCGGCTACCGCTATCCGGGGGCCGAGGACGAGAGCGCCTCGCGGCGCCTGGCGGAACTGTGCCGGATGCGCCTGGAGGAGCGCTACGGTCCCGGAGCGCTTCCCGCCCCGGGAGTGCGGGGCGGCCAGGCGATCGGCCGAAAGGCGGCCGGCGCCGCTCACGCAGAGGCGCAGGCGCGGCTGGAGCAGGAGCTGCGCGTGATCGATCGGCTCGGGCTGGCGGGCTTCTTCCTGCTCCACCACGACATGCTCGAGCTCTCGCGCGAGGTTGCGCTCGAGGTGCGCGGGCCGGACTCGGTCAGGGCGCTCTTGGCCCCCGGGCGCGGGCGAGGATCGTCGGTCTCCTCGCTCGTCTGCTACCTGACCGGGCTCTCCCATATCGATCCGATCGCAAGCAGGCTGGCGCTGGGACGCTTCCTGCACGAGGATCTGCGTGGGCTCCCCGACATCGACCTCGACTTTCCCCGCGACATCCGCGAGAAGCTGATCCCACGCGTGCACGAGCGCTACGGCCACGATCGCGCGGCGCTGGTCGCGGCCTTCCCCACCTTCCGCGCGCGCGGGGCGATCCGCGAGCTCGGCAAGGTCCTCGGCCTGCCGGCCGGCGAGATCGAGCGCCTCGCGCGCGGCGCCGACCGCTATGGGGGGGCGGGGATGTCATCCGAGCACGACATCGCCGCCGGGCGCGAGCCGGTCGAGGACCCCGGGCCGCATGGCCCCGCCGAGGGGGGAGCACCGTCCGAGCGCTGGCGCTGGCTGGCGCGGCTGACCGAGCAGGCGTACGGGCTGCCCCGCCACCTCTCCCAGCACCCGGGGGGAATGATCGTCGCCACCCGGCCCCTGATCGACTGCTGTCCGGTCGTGCCCGCGGCGATGGAGGGCAGGCAGATGGTGCAGTGGGACAAGGACTCCTGCGGAGATGCGGGCTTCCTGAAGATAGACCTGCTGGGACTGGGGATGCTCTCGGCTGTGGAGCGCTGCGTCGATGAGATCGCGCGCGTGCACGGGGAGCGCATCGACCTCTCGCGAATCCCCTTCGACGACCAGGACACCTTCAGGGCGATCCGTGCGGCCGACACGGTCGGCGTCTTTCAGATCGAGAGCCGAGCGCAGATGCAGTCGCTGCTGCGCACGCGGCCGAAGAACTTCGAGGACCTGACCATCCAGGTCGCGATCGTGCGGCCCGGACCGATCCAGGGCGGGGCGATCAACCCCTACATAGAGCGTCGCCGGCGCCTGCGCGAAGACCCGGCGTATGAGATCCCGTATGAGCATCCCGCGCTCGAGCCGGTCCTGAGGGAGACGCTCGGCACGATCATCTTCCAGGATCAGGTGATGCAGGTGGCCGAAGCCTTCGCGGGCTTCACCCCCGGAGAAGCGGATGGGCTGCGCCGCGCGATGAGCCGCAAGCGCTCGCATGAGATGCTCCAGCGCCAGCGCGAGCGCTTCATCGAAGGGGCGATGCAACACGCCGGCGCCGACCAGGGCACGGCGGAGCGCGTATGGACGATGGTGGAGGGCTTCGCCGGCTTCGGCTTCCCCAAGGCCCACAGCGCCGCCTTCGGCCTGCTCGCCTACCAGTCGACCTGGCTGCGTGTCCACTACGGCCCCGAGTTCCTCTGCGCGCTCTTGAACGAGCAGCCGATGGGCTTCTACGCTCCCGACAGCCTCGTGCGCGAGGCCAAAAATCGAAGCCCATCCAACCGCATCGCCGTGCTGGGGCTCGACGTGAACGCCTCCTCGGTGCAGTGCACGGTGGAGGATGGAGGTGTCCGCATCGGCCTGGGCTACATCAAGGACGTGGCCACCGCCGACGTGCAGGCGCTCGTCGCCGAGCGCCTGCGGGGCGGACCCTTCCGCAGCCTCGGCGAGCTCGCGGCGCGCTCAGGGGTAAGGCGCAGGACGCTCGAGCAGCTGGCCTGGTCGGGCGCATGCGACGGCATCACGACCGACGAGGGCACCCAGATGGGCACAGGCACCCAAATGGGCACAGGCACCCAGATGGGCACAGGCAGGCGGGCGGCTCTCTGGCAGCTCGGGTTGGCCACGCCCGGCGAGACCACCTCGGGCGGCGAGGCGACGCAGCTCGCCCTGCCGTTCGAGCTGCCCGGGGCTCCGGGCCTGCGACCGCTCGGACGCTGGCAACGGCTGATCGCCGACTACTCCACCAGCGGCCTGACAGTCGGCGAGCACGCGCTCGAGATCCTGCGCCCGCGGCTGACGGTCCCATTGCTTGCCACCAGCGCCCAGCTGCCGCGGCTGCCCACGGGCTACGAGGTGGCGGTCGCCGGGCTCGTGATTGCCCGCCAGCGGCCGGGAACGGCGCACGGAACGATGTTCCTGCTGTTCGAGGACGAGTTCGGCACGGTCAACCTGATCGTTCCGAAGGCCGTCTACGACCGCCACCGCCACCTCGCTCGGGCCGAGCCGCTGCTGCTCGCCCGAGGACGTCTGGAGCGCTGGCAGGAGGGCCCGCAGGGGAACGTGTGGAGCATGAGCGAGGCTCGCACGGCGCACGGGCAGCCGGAAGGCGAGCAGATCCGGCCCGTGGTGAACGTGATCGTGCGCGAGCTGGCCGCGCTCGAGCGCTACCTCTCAGGCGGCGTCGAGGGCGCGGCCGGCGACGGTCCGGTCGCGGACTCCGCGCGCGTGCACCACCTGCCGGGCTCCCACGACGTTGCGCCGGCCGACGGCGAGGAGCAGGTGCAGGGCTCCGAGGTCGGCTCGAGCATGCGCGCGGCGGTCCCGCCGATGCAGAGCTTCGGGGGAGGGAGGCGCAGGTAGGGGGATAACCTGACCACCATCGCTCGCCTGGGCAACACCGACCTCGACGTCTTCCCGCTCTGCCTCGGCGGCAACGTGTTCGGCTGGACCATCGACGAAGAGCGCTCCTTCGCGGTCCTCGACGCCTACGTGCAGGGTGCAGGGAACTTCATCGATACCGCCGACATATACGGGAGCAGCGGCCCCGACGGGCCGGGGGGATCAGAGCGGATCATCGGCCGCTGGATCGCCGCGCGCGCCAACCGGGACCGGCTCGTGATCGCCACGAAGGTCGGCTCCTCGGCCGAGTTGCCCGGCCTGTCCGAGGCGACCATCCACGAGGCGGTCGAGGGCTCCCTGCAGCGCCTGGGGATCGAGCAGATCGATCTCTACTACTCACACCGGGACGATCCGGACACGCCGCTGCAGGAGACGCTCGGTGCCTTCCAGCGGCTCATCGACGAGGGCAAGATCCGCTACGCCGCCGCCTCCAACTACAGCGCGGAGCGCCTCAGCGAGGCGCTGCGAATCGGTGAGCGCGAGGGCATGGCCTCCTATGTGGCCCTTCAGCCGCACTACAACCTGATGGAGCGCGAGCGCTACGAGGGCGAGCTTCGTGCGGTCTGCGAACGGCACGGTCTCGCCTGCCTCCCGTATTTCGGCCTTGCGCGCGGCTTCCTGACGGGTAAGTACCGCGGCGACGGCGAGGACGTCTCCAGTCCCCGTGCGGCCAGCGTACGGGCGCGCTACCTCAACGACCGCGGCTTCGCCGTGCTGGCCGCGCTCGACGAGGTCGCGGCATCGCACGGGACGACGGTTGCAGCCGTTGCGCTCGCGTGGCTGCTCGCGCAGCCGACCGTCGTCGGGCCGATCGCGAGCGCCACATCGCCTCAGCAGCTCGCCGAGCTGCTGCCCTCGACGGATCTAAAGCTCTCACAGCACGAGCTCGAGCTGCTCGCCTCGGCCAGCGCCTGAGCGCTCGCTGCGCGCCCGGCGCTCGCGAGACGATGGTGCTCAGCGCGAGCGGAACGTGAGCAGCTGGCCGTCGGGGTCGCGAACGGAAAGCGCTCCATCGCCGCCGCGGGAGGGTAAGCCCTCCCCTGGCGTGCCGGCCAGCCGGCGCTCCAGCTCGTCGACGGCGCGCGAGTCGCCGAGCTCGAATTCCACCTGGCGCAGGCCCGGGGCGGTATCGGGCGGCGCGGGTGCGCCCTCGCTCTGCCAGGAGTTCAGGCCCACGTGGTGGTGGTAGCCGCCGGCCGAGAGGAAGGCCGCCGAGGGCATCGTCGCCTGTTCCTCGAAGCCGAGCGCGTCGCGATAGAAGACGGTGGCCCGCGGTACCTCCGAGACCTTGAGATGGACGTGGCCCACGGTCGTGCCGGCGTCGATCGTCGGCGCCGGCCCGCCGGGGTCCTGCGCGAGCAGGTCGTCCAGGTCCAGCGGCAGCGTGACCATCCTCACCCCGTGCCCGTTCGTGGCCCGTTGCCACTGGGCACGCGGGCGGTCGGCGTAGAGCTCGATCCCGAGACCGTCCGGGTCGGTCAGATACAGGGCCTCGGACACGCCGTGGTCGGACGCGCCGTCAAGCGGCCAGCGCTGTCCCACGACCCGTCGCACGCTGACGGCGAGAGCCGCGCGTGACGGGTGAAGCCACGCGACGTGGAAGAGGCCGGTGCTCGCGGGCGACAGCGGCGTCGGATGCTCGATGCCCTCGAGGACGAGCGCCGGGCGCTCCGGATCGGCGCCGAGGCGCGCAGCGTCCGCGTCGGAGCTGACGAGCGGCAGCCCGAGCACGTGCTCGTAGAACTCGACGCTGCGAGGCAGGTCACTCACGGCGAGTCGAACAGAGGCGAGGCGCAGACCGGGATCGATTGCAGCCACCCATTAAGGGTAGTCTCCGCGCGTGAACTTCCGCAAACTCGGCTGGAGCGAGATCGAGGTCTCGGAGATCAGCCTCGGCTCGTGGCTCACGTATTCCGGCGGCGTCGAGCGCGAGCAGGCGCGGGCCTGCGTCGGGGCCGCCTTCGACGTCGGCATCAACTTCTTCGACACGGCCAACGTTTACGGGCGCGGCGCCGCCGAGAGCCTGCTCGGGGAAGTGCTCGCCGACCACGAGCGCTCCTCCTACGTGCTCGCCACGAAGGTCTTCTTCCCGATGTCGAGCACCGACAGAGGCCTGTCGGCGGCTCAGATCCACAAGCAGATAGACGCATCGCTGCAGCGGCTGCAGACCGACTACGTCGACCTCTATCAGTGCCACCGCTATGACGATCGGACACCGCTGGAGGAGACCATGACGGCGCTCACCGAAGTGGTCCGCGCCGGCAAGGCGCGCCACATCGGCTTCAGCGAGTGGCCGGTCGAGAGGGTCGAAGAGTCGCTGCGTCTGCCGGACGTCGAGCGGTGGGTCTCGAGCCAGCCGCAGTACTCGATGCTCTGGCGGGGGCCCGAGGTCGACCTGATCCCCCTGTGCGAACGCCATGAAATCTCACAGATCGTCTGGTCGCCGCTCGCACAAGGGGTCCTCACCGGCAAGTATCAGCCCGGTGAGCCGCCGCCCGCGGACTCGCGGGCCGCGAGCGAGAGCATGGGAGGGTTCATCGACCGCCTGATCGAGCCGCAGGTCCTCGAGGCGGTCCAGCGGCTGACGCCGATCGCCGACGCGGCGGGCCTGACGATGGTGCAGATGGCGTTGGCCTGGGTCCTGCGCCAGGAGAACCTCGCCTCGGCGATCGTGGGCGCCTCGAGGCCGGAGCAGGTCCACGCCAACGCGTCGGCCTCGGGCATGGCGCTCAGCGGCGAGACGCTTGAGGCGATCGACGAGGCGCTCGCCGACGTCCTCGTGCGCTGAAGAGCTCAGCGCGGCTGCACGACCAGCGTCTGAAACGCACGGCCGACCGGTCCATGCACGTCGTGGAGCACGCTCTCGGCGAGCCCCATGCCGCCGTCGCGAAGCAGCGTGCGTGCGTCTAGGCCGATCCACTCGCCCAGCGGAGCGCGCTGCAGGTGGATCGTGAGATCGGCGTTGATGAACAGGAAGCGCTCGAACGGAAGAACGGCGCTCACCCCATTGCCGAAGTCCGCCGTGGCCGCGAGCCGCGCGAGCGGCGTGAGGGGCTCGTCCGCCAGTAGGGGATGGCGCAGGCGCATCCACACGCGTGCCGGGCCGAGCTGTGCGGGGTCGTCGAGCCAGCGCATCTCCATGGCACTCGCCGCGAAGCTCGTCCTGCCGGCGTCGTCCAGCGCGAAGCGCACCCTCTCGCCCGCGTCGGGCCCGGGCATCGGCCCGTCCGGTGAGGCCTCCGAGGAGTCTTCGCTCGCCGGCTCCGGAAGGCTGGGCGAGCCCGCGCGTGCTTGAAGCCGAGGCGCCACCCCCGGGAGGCCGTCGGGGATGCGCTGCACGCGCAGCGCGCTCGCGCGAGCGATCAGCTCCTCGCCGTTGCGTAGCTCGCCTGCAAGCTCCTGTACGCGGCGGCCGGGCCGGACGATGCGCACCGATATCGACAAGGGGGCGAAGGGGATTGGCCGCAGAAACTCGAAGCCCAGGCGCGCGATCAGCAGATCGCCCCCAGGCTCCAGGCGCTCGAACGCCGTCGTCATCAGCGCGGCGGGCGCGCCACCGTGAAGCGCCTTCGGGTCCCAGGGACCGCGGGCATGATCGGTGGGCACGAAGCTCTCGCCTTCGGCGAGGAAGATGCTGTCGCTCACTCGTCGCTCACTCGGGAAGCCGAGCGATGAACTCGGCGAGCTTGCCCGGGTCGCGCAGCGGCGGGCCGTGCCCGAAGCACGTGAGTTGCGGCCTGAGCGCCGCGAGCCGTCGCGCCGAGCGGCGGTTGCGCGCGGGGTCCGGGGTGAAGATAGCGGGCGGCTCGTGCAGACCGGGGATGGCGGTGATGAGGTTCATGTTGTTGAGCACGTCGCCCAGGATCAGCACGCGGTCCGATTCGCGCCAGTAGGCGACATGGCCGGGCGAGTGTCCGGGGCTCTCGAGCACCGTGAAGCCGGCGACCTCGTCGCCCTCGACGAGCGCCCGGGCGACGGGGTGGGGGGGCCCGGTCCAGAAGCGCTGCTGTAGGCGGTTGAGCCAGCCTGGAGCCTGCGAGTTTGAGATGCCACCGGGTGTCTCCATCGCCGGCACGTCGCCCTGCCCGCACCACAGGGGGATGCCGAGACGTTCGCAGATCGCGTGACTCGCGCCCTGATGGTCGGGGTGCGCGTGCGTCAGCGCATGCGCGCCGAGCGTGCGCCCGGATATCTGGCGCAGGATCCGCCTCTCGCCCTGTCGCGTCGCCGCGTCGATGAGCACGTCGCCGACGACGTACACGTTGATCGCGTTCGGCGGCCATCCGCGCAACATCCATACGCCGCTTGCAAGTTCCCTCACGTCGCCGCTCCCTCCGTCGAAGTCACGCCCGCGACTCCCACGAGAAGCCGCGCACGGCGAAGTACAGGCCGAACACGCCCCAGATCGCGATCACCGCGAGCGCATCGAGATTGCCGCCCAGGTCGGATCCTCCGACGATCGCACCGGAGAGTCCTTCGATCAGCGGCTTCAACGGAAGCGCATCCGCGATCGTGCGCAGGAAGCCGGGGGCGCTGCTCGAGTCGAACACGTAGAAGGAGATGAAGACGACCGGGAGGAACACCGCGTTCACGTAGGCCGGGGTCGACTCGAAGTTCGGGATCGCGTGCGCGAACGCGACGCCGAGGGCGGCGAAGCAGATCACCCCGGCGACGACGAAGACGATCAGCTCGAAGACATGCTGCGGCCAGCCGATGCCGAACAGGACGCGTCCGGCCAGCACGACGATCACGATCTGCAGAGCGGCGTTGGTGACGGCGTTCGCCGCCACCCCGCCGAAGTAGGAGAGCGTTGGCAGCGGCGTCCCGCGGATGCGCTTGAGCACGCCGCGCTCGCGCAGGAACACGATGTTGTAGGCCAGCGCCGTGAACGTGGTCGCCATCACGCTCATCGCCGCGATTGCCGGGATGAGCTTGTTCAGCTGACGCTGATTGCCGCTGAGGATCGCCCCGCCGGCCGCCAGGAACAGCAGCGGCAGGACGAAGTTGAAGAATGCCGCGCTCGGGTTGCGCCAGAACATGCGACGCTCCAGGCGGTACTGGCGCCAGCTGAGCGCGACCGCGCTGGCGGCGCCGGGGGCATCAGGCATCGGCGGTCAGCTCCAGGTACACGTCCTCGAGCGTCGGTCGTGCCACCGAGAGCTCCTCCAGGCGTTCTCCGCGCGCGAGCGCCTCACTCGTCAGCTCGTGCAGCAGCGTCGTCGCATCGTCCGTGTGATGCTCGACGAGCTCGCCGCTTGCGTCGCGGTAGACGACGCGGTAGTGAGCCGCGCCCACGCCGAGCTCGCGCGGCGGGCCGATCGCGAGGATCCGTCCCTCCTTGATGATCGCGACCCTGTCGGCGAGCGCCTGCGCCTCATCGAGGTAATGGGTCGTCAGGAGGATCGTCTTGCCGAGGTCGCGCAGCGATGAGATCGCAGACCAGGCGGCGCGCCGCGCCTCGGGGTCAAAGCCGGTGGTGGGCTCGTCGAGGAAGATCAGCTCCGGGTCGCCGACGAGCGCCAGCGCCAGGTCGAGCCGCCGCAGCTGCCCCCCCGACAGTCGCCTGCTGCGCACATCCGCCTGCGCCTGCAGGCCGGAGAGCGCCAGCACCTCCTTGACCGACCGCGGGCGCTGGTAGAAGCTCGCCCAGTGACGCAGCGCCTCGCGCGGCGTGATGTGGCCGTAGATCCCGCCCGACTGCAGCACGATCCCGATGCGCCGCCTGAGCTCGATCGCCCGGTCAGCGGGGTCGTGGCCGAGCACCGACACCTCGCCGCCCGTTCGCGCACGGTAGCCCTCGAGGATCTCGACGGTCGTCGTCTTGCCCGCGCCGTTGGGGCCGAGCAGCCCGAACACCTCTCCCCGGCGCACCGTGATGTCGATGCCCCGCACCGCCTCGTACTCGCCGTAGCGCTTGCGCAGGGCATGCACCTCGATGGCCGGAGCCGTCTCGCTCACCCTCGGATCATCGCAAGGCCGCTGCGCCATGGGCCTGCCGGTCGGCGACGGCCCACCGATCGAAGATCGGCCAGCCAGCGTTGCTACCAGTGCACGCCCCTCGTGAGCGTGGCCATCGCCAGCTGCTCGAACGAGACGGGCTCCTCGATCGTGTCTTGCTGTCCCTTGGAGGCCGCCGAGTCGGGGAACACCCGGTAGGCGAGATGCAGAAGCCTGTCGACGGCGCTGGGCGAGAGCGTGTAGGCGATCTCGCCGAAGGTGCCGAGACGCGTGCCCATGTGCTTCGGCCGGCTGCGCATCGCCTCGCAGATCATGTCGGCTGCCTCATCGGGGCTGATCGCCGGGAACGCGTCGTACATCTTGGTCGGCGCGATCATGGGCGTGCGCACGAGCGGCATGTGAATGGTCGTGAAGGTCACTCCGTCTCCGATCACCTCCGAGGCGACGACCCTCGTAAAGGCGTCGAGCGCGGCCTTCGAGGCCACGTAGGCCGAGAACCGCGGCGGATTGGTCTGCACGCCGATCGAGGAGATGTTCACGACGTGTCCGAAGCCCCGCTCGCGCATGCGCGGCAGCAGGCCGATGATCAGCTTCACCGCTCCGAAGTAGTTGAGCTGCATCGTCCGTTCGAAGTCGTGGAAGCGCTCGTAGCTGAGCGCGATCGACCGGCGGATCGAACGCCCGGCGTTGTTGACGAGCATGTCGACGTTGTGGTGGTCGGCGAGCACCCGCTCCAGCAGCCGCTCGATCGAGTCGATGTCTGAGATGTCGGCCGCGTACACGTACGCCGTGCCGCCACCTGCGACGATCTCCGCGCGCACCTCCTCGAGCTTCTCCACGTTGCGCGCGACCAGCAGCGGGATGCCGCCCGCCGCCGCCACCTTGACCGCCGTGGCACGCCCGATTCCCGACGACGCGCCCGTGATCATCACGAGCTTTCCCTGGAGGGCGTCTTTCAACGAGCGGCCGCGACGGGTGTCGGTGTCCATCTCCCGTTCCCAGTAGTCCCACAGGAGCTTGAGGTAGTCGTTCAGCGGCGGCGGCTGCTCGAGCGGAGATCCGGCCAGCGCACGCGCCGCTTCGGTGGTGTCGAACCTCGGCTTGAGCTCCATGTGGCTGACGACCTCCAGCGGGATCCCGAGGTTGCGAAGCGCGAGGTTGCGCAGCTGACGCCAGGGCGGCAGCTGCGCCGTCAGCGACAGGGGCCATTTCGGCAGCTGCGCGAGCAGGCGTTTGTCGATGCTCACGGCGAAGCGCGGGGCATGAGCTGCGACCGCGAGCTCGTTGATCAGATCGTCCACGCGCTGCGGGCGCGGGTCCGTGAGATGGAACGCCCTGCCGTCGAGCCCCTGCTCGTGCGCGATGTGCTCGAGCGCCCCCGCGACCCAGTCGACCGGGACGATGTTCGTCAGCCCCAGGTCCAGGCCCACGAGCGGCACCCACTCCGGCAGCAGCTGGCGCATCCGCTGGATCGCCTTGAAGAAGTAGTACGGCCCGTCGATCTTGTCCATCTCGCCGGTCTTCGAGTCACCGACGACGATTCCCGGCCGGTATACGCGCCAGGGCACGTACGGCTGTTCGCGCACGATCCGCTCGGACTCGAACTTGGTGCGGTGGTAAGCCGACGGCAGCTTCTGCCCCTCGTCGAACATGTCCTCCATGAACACGCCGCTGTACTCGCCCGCGACGGCGATCGAGGAGACATGGTGCAGGTGCTTGGCCTCGAGCGCCCGCGCCAGTTCGACGGCGTGGGTCGTGCCGCCGACGTTGACGGCCGTGTTCATCTCGGACGGCGCGGTCATGTCATAGACGGCGGCGAGATGGAAGAAGTGGCTGATCTTCCCGCGCAGCTCGGTGACGCGTTCCTGCTCCACGCCCAGGAGCGGCCGGCGCAGGTCTCCCAGCACAGGCTCGATGCGATCCGCCGCCGAGGCGCCGGCGGCGAGGATCCAGCGCGCGATCAGCTCGTCGAGACGGCCCGTCGAGCTCTCGCGCACGAGCACGTACACCTTGCCCTGGCGCTTTTCAAGCAAGCGCTCGACCAAGCGCCGTCCGATGAAGCCGGTTGCTCCTGTGACGAAGTAGGCCACGCGGGTCAGAGCCTATCTCCTATGCTCCAGCGCCGGCTCCTCCACGGCCCTCGCCGGCCGCGAAGCGGGCCGCGCCGCGCGCGCCGTCCTCGAACACCTCCGGGCCTGAGCGGGCCTCGCGTGCGAGGCCCTCGGCGAGCGTCATCCCAAGCCCCTCGATCGCCGCCAGCCGGTCGGCGAGCATCGTGCGCTGCGGGAACGACGCGAGCCCCTCGGCGAGCGCCAGCGCGCGCTCGAGGTGGGCACCCGGCGGGACGACCTCCGTGAGCAGACCCATCGCGAGCGCCTCGTCGGTTCCGATCATGCGCCCGGTGAGGATCAGGTCGAGCGCGCGGCCGAGACCGACGATCCGCGGTAGGCGCTGCGTGCCGCCATCGATCAGGGGAACCCCCCAGCGGCGCTCGGGGTATCCCAGCGTCGATCCCTCCGTCGCGATGCGCAGGTCGCACCAAAGCGCGATCTCGAGCCCGCCGGCGAGACAGAACCCCGAGATCGCTGCGATCGTGGGCTTCGAAGCCGTCAGGCGGGTGAAGCCCATCGGTCCCTCCTCGCTCTCGAGGCGCTCGACGAACGTGTCGGTCGCCTTGAGATCGGCGCCCGCGCAGAAGGCGAGCTCGCCGGCGCCTGTGACCACGAGCACGCGCGCGTCCTCGTCAGCCTCGAAGCGCAGGTAGGCGTCGTGCAGAGCGGCGGCCGTCGGGCCATCGACCGCGTTCCGCCGCTGCTGCCGATCGATCGTGATGACGGCAGCCGGCCCGTGACGCTCGTAGCGGACGGCGGCCACCTCCCGGCCGCCCTCGGAGTCGCTCATCGGCGCAAGGTCATCGCCGGCGGGGCCGCGCCCTACCAGCCGCCGCGCCACTGAGCGCTGCCGAGCGCTTTTTCAGCGGCTTTGCGCGCTTCCTTACGCTTCTCCAGATGCCGCTGCAGCATGCTCATCACGAACACGAAGATCGGGAAGAACGCGATCACGATGAAGCCCGCGTTGGTCACGACCTGGTCGTTCGTTGCGCCGTAGAAGCCACGCCCGTCGTTGGAGGCGCTCGCAGCCGGCGCGAGCACCAGCGGCAGGAGCAGCGCGAGCGGAAGCAGCCATCTCAGCAGTCGGTGGCGCATCTGTGGAGGATCCTAGCGACGGCGCGAGCAGGAGGCTTCGCAGGCTCCTTCGGAGGCCGGCGCGTCGCTCGCGGGGGCCTACCATCACGAGTCGATGGCGCTATTGATCGCATCCGACCTGCAAAAGGACATCGCCGGCAAGCCGTTGCTGCACGGCGTGTCGTTCAAGCTCGAGCGCCGCGAACGGCTGACGATCGCGGGACGCAACGGCGCGGGCAAGACGACCCTGCTGCGGATGCTCGCGGGGGAGACCTCGATCGACCGCGGCGAGCTGAGCGTCGCCAAGGGCGTGCGGATCGCGCTGCACGATCAGCGACCGCCGCTGGAGCGCGACGTTGCGTTGCGCGACTACATCCTGTCCGGCTCCGTCGAGGAGCTGACGATCGAGAGGGAGCTGGCCGAGCTCGAGGCGCGCATGGCGGCTGGCGAGAGCGACGAGGCGCTGCTCGCCCGCTACGCGCGGGCGCAGGCGCGGCTGGAGGCGCGCGGCGGCTACCTGTGGCGCGACCGCGCGACGGTGATGGCGCGGGGGCTCGGCTTCGGCGAGGCCGACCTCGAGCGCGAGCTCGACACGTTCTCCGGTGGTCAGCTGACGCGCGCATCGCTCGCGCGCGCGCTCGCGACCGGCGCCGACGTGCTGCTGCTCGACGAGCCGACGAACCACCTCGACATCGAGTCGCTGGAGTGGCTCGAGCAGACCCTGGTGGAGCTCGACGCGGCGGTAGTGCTCGTCGCTCACGACCGCTGGTTCCTGGAGGCGGTTGGCACCGCCGTGCTCGAGCTGTACGGAGGCGCACCGACCCGCTCGCGTTTCCTCGCCGGCACGTGGGCGCAGTGGCGCAAGGAGCAGGCCTCGCGGGAGATGGCGCTCGGCAAGGCGATCGACAGGCAGCAGGCGGAGATCGCACGGATGGAACGCTTCATCGAGCGCTTCCGCTACAAGGCGACGAAGGCGCGCCAGGCGCAGTCGCGCGTGAAGAAGCTCGCGAAGGTCGAGCGGATCGAGCGAGACCCGATGGACGGCCGCTCGCTGGAGTTCCAGTTCGCCAAGCCCGAGCGGTCCGGGCGGGTGATCTTCGAGCTGCTAGGCGGCCGCGTCGAGGTCGGCGGGGAGACCGGGGATCGGGGGAACGGGGATCCCATCGTTCTGCTCGACGACGCCGAGCTGTGGCTCGAACGCGGCGAGCACGTCTCGCTGGTCGGCCCGAACGGGACCGGCAAGACGACGCTGATCGAGACGCTCGCCGGCCGTCGCGCGCTCGGGGCGGGCAAACTGAGCACGGGCCACAATGTCAAGCTCGGCTACCTCTCGCAGCACGCCGACGAGCTAGGTGCCGGCGGCGACCCGGGCCAGAGCGTGCTCGACGCGGCGCAGCGGGCCACCGGGCTGACGCCGAACAGGGCGCGCGCGCTGCTCGGGAGCTTCCTCTTCAGCGGGGAGGAGGCCGAGAAGCCGCTCGCGGGGCTCTCGGGCGGCGAGCGCCGCCGCCTGTCGCTGGCCGTGCTGGTCGGTCACTCGCATCCGCCCAACGTGCTGATCCTCGACGAGCCGACCAACCATCTCGACATCGAGAGCCGCGAGGCGCTCGAGGATGCGCTGAGCGCGTTCAAGGGGGCGATCCTGCTCGTGTCGCATGACCGCGCGCTGCTCGACGCCGTGGGGACGCGCACGATCGCGGTCGAGGAGGGCTCGCTGCACAGCTACGTCGGCGGCTGGCCCGAGTACGTGCGCGTTCGCGAAGAGCGTCGCGCCGCCGCCGCCGGCAGGCCGGCGCGGTCAGGGGTCCCACCAGCCGCGCTGCGCGCGCCGTCGGAGGCGAACGGGGCGGTGGCGAACGGCTCCCCGGCTGTCTCGGCGCCTGCCGCCGAGAACGACGGCGCGAGGGCGCGTGCGGGCGCGGCGAGGAAGGGCACGCCGAAGAAAGCCTCAGGACCCTCCAAGAACCGCCTGAGCGCACAGCAGAAGGCCGAGCGGGCGGTCGAAGAGGCGGAGGCCGCGCTGCGATCGGTCGAGCAGGAGCTGTCGGATCCGGCCGCCTGGGCGACGCGGTATGAGTCGGCCAAGTCCGAGGCACGTCACACGGCTGCCACGCGCGCGGTGGAGCAGGCCTACGCGGGGCTCGAGGCGGTCACCGACTGACCTACACTGCGGTCATGGAGCGGATGAAGACGGCCCGCAACGTGGCGATCGTCGTCGCGATCGCGGCCGTCGCGTATCTCGCCTTCGGCACGGGCGGCGGTAACGCGGCGAAAACCTTCGAAGCCGCCCTGTGGGTGGCGTTCGGCGTTGGCATCGGCTACGTGGGCTTACGCCTGTACCGCGAACACCGCATCTCGCTGCACAGCCTCGGGGACC
>DATMQX010000018.1:0-7225 GCA_035567055.1 Solirubrobacteraceae bacterium | reverse complement strand
ACGTGTGGGGCGCCGACCACCACGGCTACCTGCGACGGATGCAGGCGGCCTTCCAGGCGCTTGGCGGCGACCCCGAGCAGCTCGAGCTGCTGATCATGCAGCTCGTCCATCTCGTGCGGGCAGGCGAGCGGGCGCTGATGTCAAAGCGCGCGGGCGAGTTCGTGACACTGGACGAACTGCTCGCAGAGATCGGCGTGGATGCAGCGCGCTGGTACCTGCTCGCGCGAAGCCACGATACGACGGTCGACCTGGATCTCGACCTTGCTCGCGAGCAGTCGAACGAGAACCCCGTCTATTACGTTCAGTACGCGCACGCCCGCATCGCGTCGATAGTCGCCAAGGCGGGGGCCGAGCGCGTGGCGACGGCGCTCGATTCCGTCGCCGATCTCAGGCCTGGTCCGCTGCATACAGCAGAGCGGGCGCTGATCGAGCTTCTGCTCGCCTTTCCCTTCGAGGTCGCCGAGGCCGCCGAGCGCCGCGCCCCCCACCGGATCTCCGCCTACGCGCTGGAGCTCGCCCAGGGATTCACCGCCTTCTATCGAGACTGCCGCGTGCTCGGCGCCGAGCCCGAGAGCGTCGAGTCGTTCCGCATCGCCCTCTGCGTGGCGAGCAGGCGGCTGATCGCACGCTCTCTGGACCTGCTCGGCGTGAGTGCCCCCGACGTGATGTAGCGGGGCTATTTGAAGCGGGCGAGATCCGCGTCCAGCCGCGCAGCATCGCTCGGGTCGAGCGCCGGCGAGGCGTCCGAGCGTCCACCGTCGGGTGGCGAGTGGCGACGCCAGCGGGGAAGGAGCATCGCCAGCATCGCCAGCAACGCGAGCACAACGGCGAGAGGTACGAGATAGGCGGCGAGGTCGAAGCCGTGCGTGGCGGGCAGTCCGAGCACGGCCGGGCCGTACTGGCCGACGAGGGCGCGCTTGATCTGCGATTCGCTTCTGCCTTCGTCGATCAGGCCCTGTATGAAGGCGCGCTCGCGGTCGGCCTGCTGGGATTGGGCGACGTTCAGCGGGATCTTGCAGCTGACGCACATCACCTGCCGCTCGATGGCCGGCAGCGTAGGCCTCGACGCAGCGTCGACTGCGCCGGCGCCGGCAAGCTGGCAGCCGGCGAGTCCGATCAGCAGGAACAGCAGCGCCGCTGCTCGACGGCGCCCGTGAGAGCGTTCAGCGGTCGCGACGTGCATCTGCTCGCGCCTCACGAGGTCTGCGCGAGAGCCAACGCGCGGTCGAGGAAGGCCTGGTCGATCTCCCCGCGTGAGAGCGCGCGGACGTTGCCCTGGCGATCGAGGAGGAAGCTCTCGGGAAGCTGGTCTGTTCCGTACGCGTGCGCGAAGGAGCCGTCTGCGTCGCGCAGGTTGGGGTAGGTGAGGTGATAGCGGCGCACGAAGCGAAGCGAGTCGGGCGATGCATCGAGATAGGTGACCCCGAGGACCGTGCCATCGTGGCGGGCCAGCGTGCTCTGGGCGCGCTCGAGCAGGGGCGCCTCGACCTGGCAGGGTTCGCACCAGGATGCCCAGAAGTTCAGCACGACGACCTTTCCCCTGAGCGAGGAAAGCGAGGTGGCGCTCGCGCCACCGAGGACGGGGAGCGTATGTGTGGCAGCCGGCGCCTTCGGGTGCCCGTGATGCGCGACGAGTTCGTCGAGCGTGCGACTGGCCGACTTCGCCGAGACGCCGTAGATCAAGAGCCCCACGAGGCATGCGCCTGCCAGCGCTGCGAGGATCGGAACGGCCCGGAGTCTCACGCAATCAAGACTAGAGAGTAGGTTTCAAGCCAGTCGCGGACCTGGCCGGGTTTGGCGCCAAGTGGGTTTTTAGCCCCAACGGAGTGGGTTCGACTCCCACCAGGTCCACTCGCGGCGGGGCGCTCCAGTTTGGTCGAGCGAAGCCTTCAAGCGTGGGCAGGGAAGCACAGGAGAAGAATGGCGGCGGCCCCGACACATCGCAAGTTTGCCGGGGCCGCCCGCGGACGCGGGGGGGTTGGGAGCGCCCGCGCCCCAGCCCTCCATGGCCGAAGTTGACGGCTTCGAACCAGGGCGCCCGCCCGGCCCTCCGAGCTATTCCGAACATGCACGGCGGCAGCGTTCCCGTCGTCGCGGTGTAGTGGTTGGCTGGGCCGTTGGACGGCCCAGCCAGTAACCCCCCCAAACAACGATCACACCATACTCCTCACGGACGGTCGCGTAAAGCTTCGATGAGAGACGCCTCGGCGCTGGTGTGTCGCGAGCGCGGGGGGGCGTCCCGTGCCGCGTCTGGGCCACCAGCGAGCACGTAAGATGGGCCTGCGCGGCGATAGCTCAGTTGGTAGAGCGCAAGCTTCCCAAGCTTGAGGTCGCGGGTTCGAGACCCGTTCGCCGCTCTCAGCCCAGCAGCTCGGAGTCGTGCTCCTCGAAGATCCGCTCCCAGTCGTTGCGCTCGCCGCTGTGCAGGGACTCGATCAGCCGGTGGATGCGTGGGGTCATGACGAGCAGATAGCGGGCGGGCTCAGTCGCGGGATTCCAGTAGGAGTGGGGCGTCCCGCGCGGAACGAGGAGCGACTCCCCGGCGTCGAGCTCGAGTTGCGCCTCGCCCACGCGAAACCCGAGCCTGCCCTCGAGCACGAACCACGCCTCGTCGTCGCTGCGGTGCAGGTGCAGAGCGGCGATCGGCCGCCCGGGGTGAGTGCCGGGATCCGTCCAGTCGGCGAGCACGAACGACTCGCTGACGATCACGCCGCTCATCCGCCTTTGTAGGAGGTGGGAGCGGGAGGATCTTCGCGCGCGCTCGACACCTGCGCGAGCAGCGCCTGGCCCGTCGTTCCGCCGAGCACCCGCAGGCGGTGCAGGCGATAGGGATCATCCCGCGGATGCGCCCATCCCGGGACGACCGTCGTCGAGCCGGCGTAGCCGGCCGCCTTGACGACCGAGACCACGGTCGCGTCGTAGTGGCCGGACGGGTAGCAGAACCAGTTGACCGGGACGTGGTAGCGCTGCTGCAGGGTCCTGCGCGTGACGGCGACCTCGTAGTTGAGGCGTTCGGCTCCGAGCGTGATCAGGTCGGCATGGCTGAATCCCTGGGTGTCGAGCTCCCAGCCCGCCGCGACCAGGCCGCGGATCTGCGACTGCCCGAGCCCACCCTGCGACGGCGGCAGGCCCGACAGCTGGATGTTCTCGTCGCCGACCCACCCGAGGCGCTGAAGGACGGGTAGCGCCTGCGTGAACTGCGACTGATAACCGTTGTCGAAGGTCAGCACGATCGGCTTGCCGGCTCCCAGCGACGCCCCGGTCCGCCAGTTCGCCGCGAGCTGATCGAGCGTCACAGCGCGCCAGCCGCCGTCCTTCAGGGCCTGCATCTGTTCTGCGAACTGCGCTGGCGAGACGTATAGGCCGGGGAAGGGCGCGCCGGGAGGTGGTGCCGCGATCACGTGGTACATGAGGATCGGGACGGAAGACGTCCCCGGGTGTCCGCTCGAGGCCGCTCCTGGCGTGCGCCTCGAGGGAGCCGCCTGCGAATCGGTCGCGTGCGGACGAGCGGGCGCGACCGCAGACGGGCTCTTTCCCGTCGTTCCGCCGGAGGCCGCGGCGATCACGGCGACGGCCGCCGCACAGACCGCGATCAGCCCGATGATGGCCTGAAGGCGGCGGCGGCGAGTCGCCCGCCGGCGAGCCTCACGACGGCCGCGAAGCGCCTCGGGGTCCATCTGGATCGCGGCCGAACCGGCCCTCGCGCAATCCCTCCATATGGGCGCAGAGGATAGCCGCTCTGAAGGATGAGACCACGTCCTTTATAAGACTCGATCCCGTCTTTTGCTAGTGTGCCGGCACTGCGCTACGTCCTTGGGATGCGGCGTTGCGCGATTGCACCCACGATGAAAGGCGCCGCGTCTTGTCCACACCGTCTGTCAGGTTCCTCGTGCTCGGGGCAGTTCTCGCGCTCGCAGTCGGCCCGATCGGCTGCGGCCGCTCGGGTCCGCCAGCCTCCTCGGGTCCAGGGGGGAGGATCCACGTCGTCGCGGCCGAGAACTTCTGGGGGAGCATCGCTACGCAGCTGGCCGGGGGCAGAGCCTCCGTGCAGAGCATCATCGTCAACCCGAACGCCGATCCCCACACCTACGAGCCGAGCGCCCAGGATGCTCGTGCGATGGTCGGCGCGAACATGGCGATCGTGAACGGCCTGGGCTATGACAACTGGGCCTCGCAGCTGCTTCAATCCAGTCCGCAGACCGGGAGGGCGGTGCTGAACGTCGGCGACGCGCTCGGCCTGTCGAGCGGCGCAAACCAGCATCGCTGGTACTACCCGTCAAACGTTCAAGCCGTCATCGACCGCATCACCGCCGACTACCAGAAGCTCGATCCGCCCGACGCCGCCTTCTTCGCGTCGCAGAAGCAGAGCTTCGAGACGCAGGCGCTAGCGCGATACACCTCCCTGATCCGGGAGATCCGGGCCAGATACGCAGGTGTGCCGGTCGGCTACAGCGAGAGCATCTTCCAGGGACTGGGCGAAGCCCTCGGTCTCAGGCTGCTCACCCCCTACAGCTTCGTGAAGGCGATCGCCGAGGGCACCGACGTGACCGCCCAGGACAAGCAGACCGTGGACGCCCAGGCGCAGGAAGGCAGGATCAAGGTCTGGATCTTCAACAGCCAGAACGTCACACCGGACGTCAAGCGGGTCAATCAGATCGCGGGCGCGCGGCACATCCCGATCGCAACCGTCACCGAGACGCTCTCGCCGGCATCGGACAGCTTCCAGCAGTGGCAGGTGTCCGAGCTGGAAGGTCTGATGCGAGCCCTCCACGGCGCGACGGGCAGATAGCCCATGCGACGGCGCTCGTAGAATCCGGATGGTGAGCGATAGCGAGCAGCGGCCGATCTGGGCCGAGCGGGCCGCACTGGCCCTCGCCGACGCCGGCTACCGGCGTGGCGGCGCACGGCGGGCGATCCTGGAGCTGCTCGGCGAGCAGTCATGCGCGCTCTCGGCGGTCGAGATCCAGCAGGCGCTCGCGAGGCGCAATCGCGACGTGTCGCGCTCGAGCGTCTACCGGGTCATGGAGGAGCTCGAGGAGATCGGCCTGCTGCAGCGCGTCGAGATCGGTCACGGCGTGGTCCGCTATGAGCCGGCGCGCAGCGGGCCGGGCCACCATCACCATCTGGTGTGCGATCAGTGCGGGCGCCTCGAGCCGTTCACCGACGACGGACTGGAGCGCGCCATCCGCCGGCTCAGCGACCGCGTCCCGCTGCGCGTCTCCGAGCACGAGATCGTGATCCACGGCGCATGCGAGACGTGTGCCGCCGCCTGAGCGGCCGGCCACGCATAGCCACGCCAGCGTGCCCCTCGCCGCGAGCGGCGCGCAGTGACGCCGCGCGGCTCAGTCGCCGCTCAGATTCGGCGGAAGCTGTTGACCGGAGGGCGGCGGGTCCTGCATGAGTAGTTCGGGCACCGTGACCAGGCGATAGCCGCGCGCACGCAGCCTGGTGATGATCGTGGGGAGCGCGGCGACCGTCTGCGAGCGGTTGCCGCCACCGTCGTGCATGAGCAGGATCGCGCCGGGCTGAGCTCCGGCCAACGCCCGTTCCACGATCGTGGGCACGCCCGGCTGGCGGTAGTCCTCCGTGTCGGCCGACCACAGAACCATCAGCAGGTGCAGGCGGTGCAGCTCGCTCATCGTCGTGGCGTTGAACGAGCCGTAGGGAGGGCGGAACAGCGTCGGTCGGTCGCCGCCGAGGAGTTCGATGCGCAGGATCTGTTCGAAGATCTGTTCGTGCTGTTCGTGAGCGGACAGCAACGCAAGCTGAGGGTGCGACTCCGTGTGATCGCCGATCACGTCGCCATCGTGGATCTGCCGGACGGTCGACGCGCTGAAGTAGCGCTCCATCTTGCCGATCGCGAAGAAGGTGGCGCGGACGTGGAAGCGCTCGAGGACGTCAAGGACTTCGGGCGTGTACGGCCCGGGACCGTCATCGAAAGTCAGCGCTATGTCTTTCGAGCGGCCGCCGCCAAGCCGAACGAAGGGGGTGTAGGCAAGCACCCGGCTCACGGCCGCGTTGCCTTCGGCCTCCTGGTTGCCCGGGGGGGCCGGACCGGCGCCGCTCGCGCGCGCCGATCCGGCCACCGCGCCCGTGGTCGGCTTACGGGCGCGGTGGGTGGAGCCGCTGAGGGCCACGACGAGCGCCACGATCAATCCCAGCACGACCAGCGCAGCGGCGCCCCTGCGCCGCCTGTGCCGGGCGGCAATCGCGCCGGGCTGAGACGGCGGTGGGAGCGTCGGAGTCGAGGGCGGGCGCAGAGCGGGAGGAGTGGGCGGACGGGCAGCAGCCTGCTCGTCCTCGAAGTCCCATTTCCAGCGTCGCGTCATCGCCGGATGCTAGCCCGCCGGCATGCGCGATCTCGCCGACACCTGCGCATCGCAGCCCGCGCCAGGACCTAACCGCCGCCGTAGGAGACGATCAGATCGGTCGCCACGCCCACGAGAAAGCCGGCGGCGATCAGGTAAAGGCCGAGCGTGTGGTGCCCGTAGCGGCGCATGCCCGTCCAGATCTCGCCGATCACGTATAGGACGGCACCGCCCGCGAGCGCGTAGAAGAGCAGCTCGAGCGGGCTCGAGTTGACCTGATAGCCGACGATCGTTCCCAGGAAGGTCGGTGCGCCGCCGATCACCCCGGCGAGGCCCAGCCATTTCCATGACGGGCGCTCGCCGCCGAGCGGGCCGACGATGCCAAAGCCCTCCGTCGCATTGTGCAGTCCGAAGCCGATGATCAGCACCGTGGCAAGGCCGACGGCGCCAGCCTTCGCCGAGACGCCGATCGCGAGGCCCTCCGCGAAGTTGTGCAGCCCGATCGCCATCGCGATCACCATGCCCGTCTGCAGTGCCCGCGTGCGGCGCTCCTCGGCGACATCCTGGGGTTGGGCGAGCTCCTCCTGGCCAAGCACCGTCGCGAAGTCACCGCCCGCGATCCGAGGGGCGGTCCGCCGCGATCTCAGCCTGCGCTCGGCGGCGGAGATGCCGGCGGTGCCCAGGGTGAAGCCCACCGCCAGCAGCGCGAACAGCCCCAGCACGTGCCCGAAGCTGGCCGTATTCGCCTTGTAGTGCGCCACGGCCGTTTCGAGGATCGCCTCGCCGTGCTTGGTGACATCCATGAAGATGAAGGCGAGGATCCCGACCGAGAACATCGCCAGACAGACCCGCATGCGGTCGTCGACGCCCCTCATCCGCCCCAGCGGGAGGCCGAAGAAGATCGTCAGCCCGGCGAT
>DATMQX010000017.1:0-5912 GCA_035567055.1 Solirubrobacteraceae bacterium | reverse complement strand
TTTGGCGACCCGAGCGTATGCCGTAAGCGGACCCTTCTCAAGCGCGTACTTGGCGGCATCTGCGTCCAGTGACAGCTCTTGGGCGAGCAACCGAACGAGCCGTCCAGTCAACGTTCCGGGCGTCGCGTCCTCGTCCTCAGGGTCCGGAGCCGGTGGCGGGCTGGGAGGCGGCTCGCTCATGTTGCCTGGTTCGCCGTCGATGTAATAGACCCTTGCGTAGCAGACATGCGCTCGCGCGCGCCCATGTGTTCCGATACGGCAAGGGGGGGTGGGTTCAAGGCGAAACACCACCCCGCTTCACCCGGCAACGCCGCGCGAAGAATCTCTGATTTTTCGGCCCGATTTGGACCATCTACGACAGCACGTCGTAGTAGACACGGGCATCCGTGTCCGGTCACGCCCGGGCAAAACCAAGCGCAGGTGCCCCTCATTCGACCTGTATGCGATCACATACAGGCGTCCGCTGACCCTTTTCGACCGCGTGTACGGGCGATCCGACCTGTTCGCCCGCGCAGGCCCGCAGACGGGCCGCATGGGGCCTCTGACGCCACGTAGGAGGACGCCAATGCCGCGCATGAACCACGCCGGCCAGAGCCAGGCCGACGCCGGCCGCGCTGCCGCGCGTGCCGAGTTCCTAGAGGGCGCCGAGTGGCACCACTCGGACTGCCCCGCCTGGTCCCCGCTGACCGAGCCGCAGGAACACAGGCTCGCCAACCTTGCCGGCGAGCTGGAGACCACGGTGCCACGCGCCCTGACCGTGGCGCAGGCTGCGGACCTGATCGACCGATGGCAGCGGCGACTTCAATCGACCACGACAGAGGAGAGTTGACGATGGCAGTAGCGACGGCCGCGCCCACGAGCGCGAACACGCTGATCGAGACAGCGCGAGCCGAGCTGCGGCTCGCGCTAGCAGCACGAACGGCCGGGAACCGAGTGAGCTACCCGGCTCGCAAGGCCGACCGACTCGTCCGAGCGATGAACGCGCTCCGCAACCACGATCTTCGTGCGGCCATCGATCTACTACGGGGACTCGTACTATGTGATCGCGCCGAACCTCATGGCCGGCGCGCACTCGCGCTCGCCGCTGCCGCGCTGGTCGTGCAAGGGGCCGGGGTGCCGGCATGACACCGCGGGGCTGGATACGGCTCGACGTGATGTTCCTTACGCGCCTTACGATCGAAAGGTTGGGCGAGCGCCACGGGCCAGCGGGACCGCTAGCGATCGTTGCCCTGGCGACGGAAGCTCAGATCGCCGTCGGAAGTGGCAAGAGGAAAGATCACGACGTTGTGAGCTGGCGCTACAGCGACCTGGCGCGACGGATCTTTACGACCAAGGCCAAGGCCAAGGCAATCGTCCACGAGGCGCAGACCATTGGCCTCCTTGAAATGCTGGACGAGGCCAGGGACGGGCGCTTCGAGCTACGGATGCTCAGGTTCGCCGAATGGCACGGCAAGGACCCGGGCGCCGCCGCGCGACAGAGGTCGTCCCGCGCGTCGCGCGGCCTGTGACATGTCACGAGACTAGACGAGAACAGAGGACTGCCCCGTAAAGGGGCAGTCCCTATGTGCACGTAGGTCCATTTGGGGGCAGGGCCAGGACGGACAGGGCCTCGCCGCTGCCCTGTCGGGCGGCGAGGCTGCGCCGCAGGGTGTCGTGGTTCCGATCGACAGCCAACCCGAACGTCCACGGCAGGCGGTAAGGGGTTGCCGCTAGCGCGGCACAGCCGAGATGCGCCATGCCCGTTCCGTGAACGTCGCCAACCGGCACGAGCCGCACGTCGGCCTTCACTCCTCGGAGCCAAGCCGTAGACGCCCATCGGGTGCCTGTCCTATACCGCGCGAACGAGAGGACAACTATGCGCGAACCAACGCCCCGACCCCAGCCCGGGGGCGGGGTCTAATCGACGTGTCTGCGACACAGGAGCGCAAGCCGGCAGTAGCCGCGGTGCCGCGCCTCGCGCTCACCCGCGAGGAGGCGGCGGCCTCGATCGGCATTTCGCTCGACTCATTCGAGCGCCACGTCCAGCCGTCCATTCGCATGATCCGCCGGGGACGACTGCGAGTCGTGCCCGTGTCCGAGTTGGCGCGCTGGACGAGCGAGGAAGCCGGGACCACCCTTCCGTAAGGTCGGTGGAGGGGGTAGGTTGCGTGGGGACATAGGTGCCCCCGCGCCGCGACAACGGCCGGGGGCGTGGCCCAACGAGAAAGGACCTCGATGAGCACAGGTATCGAAGCACGCCACGCGCGGGGCTGTCCACAGAACCGGCGCAACGGGCGGGAAGGCCGTTGCGACTGCACGCCGACCTACCAGGCGCAGGTGTGGGACGCCAAGGCTCAGAAGCGCATCCGCAGGACGTTCCCGACGAAGACCGGCGCCAAGCAGTGGCGGCATGATGCGATCACGGCTGTGCGCGCGGGCGATCTGTCGGGCGAACGCGGTCCGACACTGAAAGAAGCCTCCGACAGTTGGCTTGCCGGGATACGGGACGGCACGATCACGAATCGGTCGGGCGACCCGTACAAGCCGCAGGCGCGCCGTGACTAT
Organism: Solirubrobacteraceae bacterium; assembly: GCA_035567055.1. Classification (GTDB taxonomy): domain Bacteria; phylum Actinomycetota; class Thermoleophilia; order Solirubrobacterales; family Solirubrobacteraceae; genus Palsa-744. The sequence continues at coordinate 3,368 of DATMQX010000017.1, read as the reverse complement.
GACCGGATCTTGCGCGTGCGCATCCTGCCCGCGCTCGGCCACATGCGGCTAACGGAGGTCACCACGAGGGACGTGCAGGCGCTCGTGGATGACCTCGTGAGCAAAGGCGCGGCGCCCGCGACGGTGGACACGGTGACCACGCCCCTGAAGGCGCTGTACCGGCGTGCCGTCGCGCGCGGCGATGTTCGCGCGAACCCGACGGTGGGAATCGAAAAACCGGGCGTGCGGAGCGCGCCTCGAAGCGTTGTCTCACCCGAGCAGGCGGCGGCGATGATCGCGGTGCTCAGCGGCGCGGATCGGGTTCTGTGGGCGTGCGCGTTCTACACCGGGATGCGGCGCGGAGAGTTGACCGCCCTGCGGCGCGAGAACGTCGACCTCGCTACAGGCCTGATCCATGTGCGGCACGGCTGGGACGCACAGGAGGGCGAGATTGCCCCGAAGAGCCGCAAGGGCCGCCGGAAGATTCCGGTGGTCGCGGTGCTCCGCGACCACCTCGACCAGCACCTCCTCACGCATGACCGCGAGCGCGTCTTCGAGTCGCAGTCGTGGATTGCGTACGCGGCCATGCGCGCCCGTGAGGCATGGGAGGCGGTTGGCCTGCCCGTGGTCACGCTTCACGAGTGCCGCCACACCTTCGCGTCCTTTGCGATCGCCAGCGGCATGAACGCGAAGACGGTCTGCACGATCATGGGCCACGCGGACATTGCGACCACCTACGACCTCTACGGCCACCTGCTGCCGGGCTCCGAGGACGAGGCGGCGACCCGTCTGGACGCCTTCTTCGAGCAGGCCGACGCTACGACTGTCGCGCAGACTGTCGCGCACCCCGCGAAAATGGCTACGTAGAGCTAAGGTCCCGGTATGTCCTACATCGGCGGCTGATGGCGCCGGATGAGCACATCCAGGCGGCGACCGCAGCCGAGCCGGCGGCCGGCGCCCTGAAGCGTGTCCCGCTGGACGGCGAGAGCGACCTGGTGGCGGTAGAGCAGCCGTTCGAGATCCGAGTGGACGGGGAGCCGATCGCGGTGACCATGCGCACTCCGGGCCACGACGAGGAGCTGGCGGCAGGCTTCCTCTACGGAGAGGGGTTGATCGACGGCCCGCCCCGACTCGGGCTGACCGAGGATCTCGCGGCGAACACGATCGAGCTCCGCGGTCCGCTGGCGCGGGCGCTGCCGGTCCGGCGCTTCTACACTACGTCCTCCTGCGGCGTTTGCGGCAAGGGCGCGCTGGAGGAGGTCGCCGTGCACTGCGTGCAACTGCCCGCCGGGCCGCGCGTCGCCACAGGCCTGCTCGCCGGGCTGCCCGATCGGCTCGTGCAGCCGGGCTTCGCTCGGTCGGGTGGATTGCACGCCACCGGCCTGTTCGACGCCGACGGCGCCCTGATCTGCGTGCGCGAGGACGTCGGTCGCCACAACGCGATGGACAAGGTGATCGGCTGGAGTCTGATGGTCGACCGGCTTCCCCTCCACGGGCGGATCCTCTGCGTCAGCGGACGGCTGTCGTTCGAGCTCGTGCAGAAGGCCGCCGTCGCCGGCGCCCCGATCCTCGTCGGAGTAGGGGCCCCGACCTCGCTCGCGATCGAGCTCGCGGCGGACCGCGGCATGACGCTGTGCGGATTTGCGCGGCGCCAACGCGTGAACGTGTACACGGGGCTCGGTCGAATTCGGCCCCGAGAGACGTCGGGCGACGAGCTCACCAATCGATCTGCGCCCACTTGAGCAGAACGGGACGACGGCGTAGGATCGTAAGGACTCCCCGCAGCACGGCTCCCGCAACGTCGGGCCGCTCGGAAGGAGGAACGCTGGGAGCGCCACCCAACGATAGGCAGGACGCGGAGCAGCTGAGGCTTGGCGGTGTACCGGGAACGCCCGCGTTGGGCCGCGGCCCTGCCACGCGGGGCGAGCACTCTCGTCACGAGTACGACCACCCCGCCGCCGGATGGGGTGCGGCGCGGAGCGTTGGGAGGGTGCTGGAGCGCGCCGGGGAGCCGCTCGAGGGGTTTCGCGCGCTCTTCGTCATGAACCACGAGGACGGTGGCTTCGACTGCCCGGGCTGCGCGTGGCCGGACGACCCGACCGGGCTCCACCTCGACATCTGCGAGAACGGCGTCAAGCACGTGACGTGGGAGCTGGCACGCAAGCAGGTCGACCGCGAGTTCTTCGCCGCGCGCACCGTGCGCGAACTGGCCGAGTGGAACGACCACGACCTCGAGGCGGCCGGCCGGCTCGCCGAGCCGATGAGCTACAACGCGACGAGCGACAGGTACGAGCCGATCTCCTGGCAGGACGCCTTCGCGCTCGTGGGCGACGCGCTACGCGAGTTGGCGAGTCCGCACGAAGCGGCGTTCTACACCTCGGGGCGGCTCAGCAACGAGGCCACGTTCCTCTACCAGCTGTGGGTACGCGAGTTCGGGACGAACAACCTGCCGGACTGCTCGAACATGTGCCACGAGGCGAGCGGGCGGGCGCTGACGGCGGCGATCGGCAGCGGCAAGGGCACGGTCGACCTCACTGACTGGGAGGCTGCGGATGCGATCTGGGTGATGGCCGAGAACGCGGCGACGAACGCGCCGCGGATGCTCACGTGGCTGGCCGACGCCGATCGGCGCGGCGCAAAGCTCATCCACATCAACCCGCTGATCGAGGCCGCCTCGCGGCGGACGATCGTCCCGCACGAGTTCGTCGACATGGCGACCTTCCACACGACCGAGATCGGCACGATGAACGTGCAGGTGCGGATCGGCGGCGATCTGGCATTGCTGCGCGGCGTCGCCAAGGCGGTCTTCGAGCGGGCGGAGAAGGAGCCGGACGTTCTCGACCGAGAGTTCCTCCGGCACTACACGCAGGGCATCGACGAGTACCGCGCGCTGGTCGAGGCGACTCCCTGGCCCGATCTCGTCCGCGATTCCGGCATCGACGAGCCCGCAATCCGCGAGCTCGCCGACTCATACATGACGTGTGAGCGGGTGATCATCGCCTGGTGCCTCGGCCTCACGCAGCACGAGCACGGCGTCGACACGGTGCGTGAGATCGTCAACCTGCTCCTGTTGCGCGGCAATATCGGCCGCGAGGGCGCGGGGCCGTGCCCGGTGCGCGGGCACAGCAACGTGCAGGGTAACCGCACCTGTGGAATCAACCACCGTCCGGATGCGGCGTTTCTCGACCGCCTCGCCGAGGTCTGCGAGATCGAGCCCCCGCGGGAGCACGGGCTGGGCACCGTGGCGACGATCGAAGCGATGCACCGCGGCGAGGTGAAGGCGTTTGTCGCGCTCGGCGGCAACTTCGCGCTGGCGACCCCGGACCTTCCATACACCTACGAGGCGCTGCAGAATTGCGAGCTGACCGTCCAGGTGAGCACGAAGCTCA
>DATMQX010000016.1:0-6652 GCA_035567055.1 Solirubrobacteraceae bacterium | reverse complement strand
CGGGAGCCCGCTCTCGTGCCTGCTGATCGACCTCGACAACTTCAAGCTCGTCAACGACCGTCGCGGTCATCCGGCCGGCGATGCGTTGCTGCGAGACGTCGTCCAGGCGCTGGTCGGCGAGTTCCGCGCGTTCGACCGGGTCGCCCGTTACGGCGGCGATGAGTTCGTCGTGATCCTGCCCAACGCCGACCTCGAGAGCGCGGCCGCCGCAGCCGCCCGCGCGCTCGAGCGGCTGCAGGGGCTCCCTGTCTTCGAGGAGGCGAATCCCGGCGTGTCCGCGTCGATCGGGGTCGCCCAGTGGCAGCCGCGGATGACGACCGACCAGCTGCTGGAGGCTTGCGACGCGGCCCTGCTGCGCTCCAAGCGCCAGGGCAAGGGACGCGTCACGAGAGCCTCCGAGCAGAGCCGCTGACGCCTCCGGGCAAGCCCGCGAAGGCGTGAACGGCCGCCGGGGACGGTCCTCTGCGAGACTGGCCCCAGTCATCCTCAGCCGTAGACCCTCTCGGGAGTTGCCATGTCAGAGAACAGCTTTGGCGCAAAGGACACGCTTGATGTCGCCGGGGAGCAATATGAGATCTTCCGCCTGGAGGCGCTCCAGCAGCGCTTCGACGTGGCGCGGCTGCCCTTCTCGCTGAAGGTGCTGCTGGAGAATCTGCTGCGCACGGAGGGCAACGGCTCCGTATCCGCCGAGGACATCGAGGCGCTCGCGAGCTGGGACGCGAAGGCACAGCCGAGCAAGGAGATCGCCTTCTCTCCGGCGCGCGTGCTCATGCAGGACTTCACCGGCGTGCCCGCCGTCGTGGATCTGGCCGCCATGCGCGACGCGATCGCCGACATGGGCGGGGATCCGGCGCGGATCAACCCGCTCGCACCCGCCGAGCTGGTCATCGACCACTCGGTTCAGGTCGACGCGTTCGGCACTCGCGACGCCTTCCGCGTCAACGCCGAGCGCGAGTTCGAGCGCAACCGCGAGCGCTACGCGTTTCTGCGCTGGGGCCAGCGGGCCTTCGACGACTTTGCGGTCGTCCCACCCGATACGGGCATCGTGCATCAGGTCAACCTCGAGTATCTGGCCCGCGTGGTCTTCCACGACGAGCGATCCGCATCGCACCCACCGCAGCTCTACCCCGACACGCTCGTCGGCACCGACTCCCACACCACGATGGTCAACGGCCTCGGCGTGCTCGGATGGGGCGTCGGCGGGATCGAGGCCGAGGCCGCGATGCTGGGTCAGCCGATGTCGATGCTCATTCCGCAGGTGCTGGGCGTCCGCCTGCACGGCGCGCTGCCCGAGGGCGCGACCGCCACCGATCTCGTGCTGACGGTCACCCAGCGGCTGCGCGAGCGTGGAGTCGTCGGCATGTTCGTCGAGTTCTACGGCGCCGGCCTGGCCGGCCTGCCGATCGCCGACCGGGCGACGATCGGCAACATGTCGCCTGAGTTCGGCTCGACCTGCGCGATCTTTCCGATTGACGAGGAGACGCTCCGCTACCTGGAGCTCTCCGGTCGCTCCGCCGAGCAGATCGCCCGCGTGGACGCGTACGCGAGGGCACAGGGGCTGTGGCACGACGAGCACTCCGAAGAGCCGACGTTCTCTGAGGAGATCGAGCTCGATCTGTCCACAGTCGAGCCGAGCCTCGCCGGTCCAAAGCGCCCGCAGGATCGTGTCGCGCTCAGCGATGCCCAGAGCGCGTTCAGGCAGGCGCTGGAGGACTACATGCCGACCGACGGCGAGCAGCTCGACGAGCACGATGAGGCCGTGGCCGAGTCCTATCCGGCGTCTGATCCGCCCGCCAACGGCGCGCCCGGCCACGAGGCTCCCCCGCGCGTGGAATCGCCGGCCGCGGCTCACGAGCCCACGGCGACGGCGCGCGAGCGCCGCAGCTCCCCCGTTGCGGTGAGGGGCGACGGCGCGAGCTTCGAGCTCGACCATGGCCACGTCGTGATCGCTGCCATCACGAGCTGCACCAACACGTCCAACCCCTCGGTGATGATCGGTGCGGGCATCCTCGCGCGCAACGCCGTCGCCCGTGGCCTGAGCTCCAAGCCGTGGGTCAAGACCTCGCTTGCGCCGGGCTCGAAGGTGGTGACGGAGTACCTGGACCGCGCGGGCCTGACCGAGCCGCTAGAGCGGCTCGGCTTCAACCTCGTGGGCTACGGCTGCACGACCTGCATCGGCAACTCCGGCCCCCTCTCGCAGGAGATCTCCGAGGCCGTCGGCGAGGGTGATCTGGCGGTCGTGTCGGTCCTCTCGGGCAACCGCAACTTCGAGGGTCGCATCAACCCCGACGTGAAGATGAACTACCTGGCCTCGCCGCCGCTGTGCGTCGCCTACGCGCTCGCGGGCACGATGGACATCGACATCGTCGGCGAGCCCCTGGGTCAGGATCAGGAGGGCAGCGACGTCTATCTGAGGGACATCTGGCCCTCCGAGCACGAGATCGCGCAGACGATCGGAGAGGCGGTTCGCGCGGACATGTTCCGCAAGAGCTACGGCGAGGTGTTCGCCGGCGACGATCGCTGGAACGGCATGGACGTGCCCGAGGGCGAGCGCTTCGCGTGGGACGAGAGCTCCACCTACGTGCGGCTGCCGCCGTACTTCAAGGACATGCCGCGCGAGCCCGAGCCGGTCCGCGACGTGCGCCGCGCGCGCGTGCTCGCGCTGCTTGGAGACAGCGTGACGACCGACCACATCTCCCCGGCCGGCTCGATCAAGCGTGACGGCCCCGCCGGCGCCTACCTGCAGAGCCTGGGCGTGGCGCCCAAGGACTTCAACTCATATGGCTCCCGCCGGGGTAACCACGAGGTGATGATGCGCGGCACCTTCGCCAACATCCGCCTGCGCAACCTCCTCGGCGGCGGCCCACGGCTGCCCGAGGGCGGGGTCACGCGCCACCTGAGCGTGCCGCCGGACGCAGCGGCCGGTGCCCCGCCGATCGCCGAGGAGATGTCCATCTACGATGCCGCGATGCGCTACATGCAGGAAGGCACGGACCTCGTCGTGCTCGCCGGCAAGGAGTACGGCTCGGGCTCCTCCCGCGACTGGGCCGCCAAGGGGACGAAGCTGCTGGGCGTGCGGGCGGTGATCGTCGAGAGCTTCGAGCGCATCCACCGTTCGAACCTCGTCGGGATGGGGGTGCTTCCGCTCCAGTTCCCCGACGGGCAGAGCGCCGGCTCGCTGGGGCTGAGCGGCGAGGAGCTGTTCACGATCACGGGCCTCGCCGACGCGATGGCCGAGGGCGGCGGCCCGCCACGCGACGTCCGCGTGAAGGCCGAGCGTGCCGGAGCCGAGCCGGTCGAGTTCGACGCCCGGGTTCGCATCGACACGCCCCGCGAGGCCGAGTACTTCAGGCACGGAGGCATACTGCAGTACGTCCTGCGACAGCTCCTCTCCACGTGAGCGGGGCGCAGGCGACACCGCCCGCGGGGGGGCCTGACGCGAGCGGCGTGCCCCCCGTCCTCGCTGGCCTGCTCGCCGCTCGTGGACCCTCCGGCTACGAGAGCGCGCCCGCGCAGGTCTGGCTTCAGGCCGCGAGCGCCTTCGCGCAGGTGAGCAGCGACGTGATCGGGACCCCGCTTGCTCTGGTCGCCCCGAGGCACGGCTACGACGCATCGGCGCGGCGACTGCTGGTCATGGGCCACATCGACGAGATCGGATTGATCGTCACGCATATCGACGACGAGGGGTACCTGTGGTTCCGCGCGGTGGGCGGCTGGGACACCCAGATCCTGGTCGGCCAGCGCCTCGTGCTGGACACGCTCGACGGGCCGATCACCGGCGTCGTCGGCAAGAAGCCGATCCACCTGCTGCGCGATGAGGACCGCAAGAAGGTCCCGGAGATCCGCGACCTGCACATCGACATCGGCGCACGAGACGGTGTGCAGGCGCGCGAGCGGGTGAGGATCGGCGACGTCGCCGTGATCGACGCCCAGCCGCTGGAGCTGCCGAACGGCCGCCTCACCTCCCGGGCCCTCGATAACCGTCTCGGCTCGTTCGTGGCGCTCGAGGCGGCGCGCCTCGTCGCCGAGGCGGGCGGCGCTCAGTGGGAGCTCGCCGCGGTGGCCGTCGCGCAGGAGGAGATCACCTTCGGCGGCTCGCGAACGAGTGCCTTCGCGCTCGAGCCCGACGCGGCGATCGTCGTCGACGTCACGCATGCGACCGACGCCCCGGGGATCGACGTGAAGGAGGGCGGCAAGCACGAGCTCGGCTCCGGCGCCGTGATCGCCCGCGGCTCGACGCTGAACGAGCCGCTCTTCGACCTGCTGCGCGAGACGGCCGAGACCGAGAAGATCCCTTTCACGCTGGAGGCATCCGCAAGAGCGACGGGAACCGACGCGGACGCCGTGCACCTCAGCCGCGGCGGGGTCCCGACCGGGCTCGTCTCGATCCCGATCCGCTACATGCACTCGCCCGTCGAGCTCGTCCAGCTCGACGACGTGCACGCGTGCGCGCGTCTGATCGCAGCCGTGGCCCAGCGGCTCGACGGCGACACCAAGTTCGTGCGCTGAGGCTCAGCTCGGGGCGCCGAGCTCGGTGACCGGGACGATCTTGTACACCTCGCCGGGCGCGCCGCCGATCGCGAGCAGGCGAAGACCGTCGGGGCCCGCGAACACCTTGCGCTTGGCGTCCGGGCCGACGCGCACGAACGTCTTGCTGTCGAGGTCCACACGCTCGCCTTCGATCTCCATCCAACCCGATCCGCCGATCGCGAGGAAGACCTCCTCCTGCCCGCTCTCGGCGTGGTCGTGCTCGGGGTAGTCGGCGTACTCCGGTGGGAGCTGGATGACCTGCATGCCGAACGCGGTCACGCCCAGCTCGGCCCGCGCCTTGACGAATCCGCCTCCGAAGCCGGCCTCCATCTCATCGATGCGCCTTGCCGTGTAGTCGGCCATCGGGCGGAACCCTAACGCACGGGTAGAAGGATTGCGAGTTGGCGCGACTGCGCCAGCACGGTTCCGTCCTGCGCCCAGATCACGCCGCTCTCGTCGAAGAAGCCTTCGTGCACCAGGCGCGTTCGGAAGCGCGCGAGGCAGAGCTCATCCGGGTCGGGGTCGGCGGTGCGCGGCGTCGTCGTGCGGAAGTGGATCGTCAGGTCGATCGTCGGCGCGACGACCCGCTGATCCTCGCTCAGGCGCACGAACGGGGGCGGGAACAGCGCGTCGCTGAAGAACGCGAGCGAGAGCGGGTCGATCGGGCGCGGCTCGGCGAGCCCGAGCCAGCCGCCGATCTCCATCGGCTGCTCGCTCGCCGCAAACGGCGTGCCGCCGATTCGCGGCTGCATGACCAGGTGCCGGGTGAACGGCGGCGCTCCCAGCTGCTCGAGCGTTCCAGCCTCGCGGGTTGCTTCTGGGCCCGGGACGTTGGGCATTTTGAGCTCCGAGAGCTCGGGCGCGTCCCAAGCGACCGAGAACGCCGAGAGCACGAGCGCGATCAGCCGGCCGTCCTGTTCCATGCGCGCGGACAGAGTGCTGAGCGAGCGTCCCTCGCGCTCGACGCGCGTCTGGATGCTCACGGGTCCCGGCTCCGGCGCTCGCGGATAGTGGATCGTCAGCGAACGTGGCGTCCGGCGGGGGTCGTCGACCGTCTCCACCAGCGCACGCAACAGCATCGCCGCGAGATAGCCGCCGTGCGGGCCGCGACCGGCGCGCCAGTCAGGGGAGACGTCGGCGGCGAACGTGCTCTCCCCTTCGGAGCCGTGCTCGAGCAGCACGGCGGTGTCACGATCGAACGCGCCGTTCGCCGGCGCGTTGGCCTCAGCCACGCACCAGCCGCTTGTAGGTGATGCGGTGCGGCCGGTCGGCGGCCGCCCCGAGCAGGGACCGTCGGTGGTCCTCGTAGGCCTCGAAGTTGCCCTCGAACCACGTGACCTGCGAATCGCCCTCGAAGGCGAGCACATGCGTGGCGATCCGGTCCAGGAACCAGCGGTCGTGGGAGATCACGACGGCGCATCCGGGGAAGCCGAGCAGCGCGTCCTCGAGCGCGCGCAGCGTGTCCACGTCGAGATCGTTCGTCGGCTCGTCGAGCAGCAGCAGGTTGCCGCCGCTTCGCAGCAGCTTGGCCAGGTGCACGCGGTTGCGCTCTCCCCCGGAGAGCTTGCCGATGCGCGCCTGCTGATCGGTCCCCTTGAAGTTGAAGCCGGCCGTGTACTGGCGGGAGTTGACGACACGATCGCCGACCTTGAGCTGATCGAGCCCTTCGGAGATCTCCTCCCAGACGGTCTTCTGCGGATCCAGCGCATCGCGCGACTGGTCGACGTATGCGAGCGCCACCGTATCCCCGAGCTCGAGCTTGCCGCTGTCGGGTGACTCCTCGCCGGTGATCATGCGAAAGAGCGTCGTCTTGCCGGCCCCGTTCGCGCCGATCACCCCGACGATCCCCGCTCGCGGCAGATCGAACGACAGCGACTCGATCAGCAGCCGCTCGCCGAAGCCCTTCGACAGGTCTGTCGCCGTGAGCACCTTCTCGCCCAGCCGCGGCCCCGGGGGGATGTGGATCTGCACGTCATCGAGCTTGACGTTGCGCTCCTCTGCCACCAGCTCGTCGTAGCGGGCCAGGCGCGCCTTGGACTTCGTGCGCCGGCCCTTGGGGTTGGTGCGCACCCATTCGAGCTCCGCGGCGATCGTCCGCTGGCGAGCCTTCTCCGAGCGTTCT
>DATMQX010000015.1:0-5223 GCA_035567055.1 Solirubrobacteraceae bacterium | reverse complement strand
TCGATGCTGCTCGTGCTGCTCCCGCTGTCGATTCTCGTGTGGGCGTTCGATCCGTTCACGGCCCTGCTCGTGATTCCGGCCCTGCACCTGTGGCTGCTGCTCGCCGCGCCCGAGCTTCGCCCGCGCCCGCTCGGAGCGCTCGCGCTGGTGGCCGCCGGGCTGCTGCCGCTCGTGCTGCTCGTCTTCTTCTACGCCCATCAGCTCGCGCTCGGTCCCGCCCACGTGGCCTGGACCGCCCTGCTGCTTCTCGCCGGTGGCCACGTGGGCGCGCTCGCGGCACTGCTGTGGAGCATCGCCCTCGGTTGCGCCGCGGTAGCCGTCATGCTGTCCGTGACGCAACCTGATGCACCGCGCGGGCTGAGCACCGATGACTTCGAGATCACAATCCGCGGCCCCATGTCCTACGCCGGCCCGGGATCGCTCGGGGGCACCGAGTCGGCTCTGCGACGATAGGTGAGTCTGTGCCGGAGCTTCTGTACATGTCGCGAAGGGGAGGACCCGCAGGCGGGCGGGGCGGGCCGTGGTCGCGGCGGACGCTGCGCGCGCTCGCGTTCGCGCTGATCGTCGCCGGGGCGCTGGCGCTCGTCGACGGCGTCGTCACGCTCGCATGGCAGGAGCCGGTCTCCGCGCTGTATGCGGCCATCAGGCAGGATCACCTCAGTGGCGCACTGCGAACCGTCGAACGAGCCCCTCCCACGCCGCTCGAGACGAGGACTCTCGCGAGCATTCCCGACGAGCAGGCCCGGATCACGTTTCTCGCGCGCGAGCTGGAACGCCGCGCACGCGAGGGAAGCGCCGTGGGGCGCATCCTGATCCCCAGCATCGGCGCGAGCTTCGTGGTCGTCAAGGGGACGAAGACCGGGGACCTCGAGGGCGGACCGGGAATCTTCCCCGAAACCGGCTTCCCCGGCGTCCCGGGCACGACCGCGATCGCCGGACACCGCACGACCTACCTCGCGCCCTTCCGCCACATCGACGCGTTGCGCCACGGCAACCGGATCCTCCTGAACATGCCCTACGCGCACCTCACCTACACCGTGCTCGGCCGGCGCATCGTCGCGCCCACCAACGTCCAGGCGGCGGTCGCGAACGTCGGCTACTCGCGCGTAGTGCTGTCGGCCTGCACGCCGCTGTTCAGCGCCGAAAAACGGATCCTCGTCTACGGACGGCTGACGCGAATCGTGCCGGTCGGCGCTGCCCGCCAGCTGCCGGGCGGGGCGCTCGCGCGGGCAATAGGTTCGCCGCTGGCTCCCGCGGCGGCCTCGCCGCGACAGTCGCTACCAGCGGTGCTCGAACCCCTCCAGCCCCACCTGCTGGCCCCGCTCAACCAGTAGCAGCGTTCCTGCGCCCTCGGCGACCTCGCCGACCCAGGTGACATCCACCTCCCCCAGCGCCGCCACGGCCTCCTCTACCCGCGCGCGGGCGTCGGGCGGCGCACAGAAGCACAGCTCGTAGTCTTCGCCGGAGCCCGCAGCCAGCCGCCGGGGCGACTCGCCGAGCTCGGCACAGAGCTCGGTCAGCCCCTCGGCGAGCGGAAGCGAGGACAGCTCCACGCGCAGCTCGACGCCGCTGGCACGGGCGATGTGCGCGGCGTCGGTGGCGATCCCGTCGGACAGGTCGATCATCGCGTGAGCGCCCGCCGCCGCCAGCGCGCGCCCCTCGGGGAGACGCGGGCGAGGCCATCGCGCGCGCTCGAGCAGGGCCCGGCTCGAGGCCGTGCGTGTGGCACGCCCTTCCATCACGGCCAGCCCGCCGCCGGCCCCGCCAAGGGTCCCCGTGACCCCGACGAGGTCTCCCGGGCGGGCGCCGTCGCGCCCGACGAGCTGCTCGGCGCGATCAGCCCAGCCGACGGCCGTCACCGAGACGGTGAGGACCGGCGCCCGCACGACGTCACCACCGGCGATCACCGTGCCGCTCTGAAGGCAGAGCGCCGCCGCCGCCCTTGCGAGCTCGAGCGCCCGCTCCTCGCCGAAGCCGCCCGGCAGGCCGAGCACGAGGTAGGCCTCGCCCGCGTCGGCACCCATGGCGGCGAGATCGGAGAGCGCCCCCGTCATGGCCCGATGGCCGACCTCGCCTGGCGTCGACCAGCCATCCTCCAGCCGGAAGTGCACCCCCTCGATCATCGCGTCCACGGACGTCACGCATATGGCGCGCGCCCGTACAACCGACGCGTCGTCTCCGACGCCACGCAGAACCCTGCTCGCATCCGGCGTCCCCGCCAGCTCGGCTGCGATCGATTCGATCAGGGAACGCTCAGCGATGACCCGATCTCAGCGGTGCCGGTAGACGATGCGCGCGCGATCCAGATCGTAGGGCGAGAGCTCGCACCGAACGCGATCGCCGGGAAGGATGCGAATGCGAAACCGCCGCATCTTGCCCGCCACATGCCCGAGCACGACGTGATCGTTGTCGAGCTTCACGCGGAACATCGCGTTCGGCAGGGCCTCGATCACCTCACCCTCGAATTCAACCTTGTCCTCCTTCGCCACGCCACATCCCATCCGGGTCGCCGCGACTTCGCCGCAAGCTACCCTCCGCCTCGAATATTGCACTCAAACTACCAGCGTGCGAGCACCAAGGGGGCTCGGCGCGCGTTCGTGCGGACTCAATGCGGAGCGGCGCCGCCCGTCTTGGGTTCGACCGGGGGCGGGCTCTGCGCGGGTGGCGCCGGGGATTTCGGCGGCGGCGTTTCGTGCACTTCGAGGACCGCATGTTCGCCGCCCTGGGCTTTGGTTCCGCCGGCGCCGGGATGCTGTGGCTTCTTCTTCGCCTTCGTTTCGCTGCCTTCTCTGCTCAGGGCCTGACCGGTCGTCGCGTATTTCCCGAAGAACGGCTGGTAGGAGATGCCGGCGCTCGATTCGTTGAGCGGCGCGCAGGGCTTGCCTTCGGTGACCCCGGACATGTACGCGTGCCAGATATCCGCCGGGAGTCTGCCGCCCTGCTGGGTTTCGCCGTGCACGCTCGTCATCGACACCCGTCGCGTCGGGTAGCCCATCCACACGACGGTCGAGTATTCGGAGTTGTAGCCGTCGAGCCAGGCGTCGATGAAGTCATTCGTCGTGCCGGTCTTGGCGGCGGTCGGGCAGCCGATCGCGGATTTCACGGCGGTGCCGCCCAGCACGTTCTGGTGCAGGATGCTCGTCTCCTCGCCCGTGATCGCTTCGCTGAGCACCTTGACCCGATGCGGCTGGCCCCAGTTGTTGTCCACCCGCCCGTCGGGGAAGACGACCTTCGTGATCGCGATCGGGCTGTTGCGCCAGCCCCCGTCGGCCAGCGTTGCGAAGACCACGGACATTTCGAGCGGCGTCACCCCGAGCGTCAGCCCTCCCAGCGCCTCCGCCGGATAGCTCGAGAGGTGCGTCGTGACGCCCATCTTGTACGCCATGTGCGTGATCGTTTCCCAGCCGAGGTCGGCGGCCAGCTGGGCGTAGACGGTGTTGTCGGATTTCAGCGTCGCCTGGACGAGGTTGACGTTGCCCGCCGAGCTGCCGTCGAAGGTTTTGACCGAGTATTCGGGGTAGCCGGTCAGCCACCCTGCTTGCAGTTCGTGCGAGTCGTAGCTCGTGGAGTTCGGGTCGATGCCCCTCGAGAGCGCATCCGCGAGGTCGATCGCCTTGAACGTCGATCCCGGCTGGCGGTGGCCGTCGGCGGCGAGGTTGTACTGCGACTGGCCGAAGCTCGCGGACTCGGCCATCGCCTCGATGTCGCCGTTGGCGGGGTTGAGCGTGACGATCGCCGCGGCCGGGTCTTCGGGTTGATTGAGGACTTCGCCGATCGCCTTGCGCGCCAGCCGCTGCATCTTCAGGTTGATGGTCGTGTAGACCTTCAGGCCGCCCTGCGAGACGGCGCTTGAGCCATAGCGGTGCACCAGCTGCTCGCGCACGTATTCGAAGAAGAAGTCCTCGCGGCGCTTCGAGTAGAAGGTGCCCAGTTTGATTCCCAGCGGAGCCTGCTCCGCGGCGCTCGCCTGGGCGGCGTCGATGTAGTGCAGTTCGGCCATCTTGGACAGCACCTCGTGGCGCCGCTGCCGCGCTGCGGCGGCATCACGGAAGGGGTTGTACTGGGACGGCGCCTGCGGCAGACCCGCGAGCAGCGCCGACTGGGGAAGGCTCAGCTGGGATGCGGGCTTGTCGAAGAAGATCCGAGCGGCGGCCTGCACGCCCACGGCGGTCTGCCCGCCCACGGTGCCGTAGGGCACGCTGTTGAGGTAGCTCGTGAGGATCGAGCGCTTGCCGTGATGCTTCTCGTAGTCGATCGCCAGCTTGGCCTCGATGATCTTCTGCCGCAGCGTGCGCTGATAGCCGCCGAGATAGAGATTGCGCACCAGCTGCATCGTGATCGTCGAGCCGCCCTGAAGCGCTGCGCCGTTGGTGACGTCCTTGATCGCGGCTCTGAAGATGCCCGTCAGATCGACGCCGTTGTGTTTGTAGAAGCGCTGGTCCTCGATCGCCACCGTGGCGTTCTTCAGGTCGGTGGGAATTTCGCTCCAGCCGACAGGCGTGCGCAGCTGATCGGCCTGGATGAAGCCGAGGCGCGTGCCATCGGAGGCGAAGACCGCAGAGGTGCCTCCGACCAGGCGCGGCTGCAGCCGGTCAAGGGCGGGGGCCGACTGAACGACGTTGATCACGTACGCGACGGCCACGATCGCGCCGATCACGAGCGCGCTGACGAGCGTTCCGCCCCCGATGAGCAGCACCCGGGTGGCTCCCGAGTGGTTGTGCCTGCGCCGTCGCTTTCGTGCTTGTCGAGACATCTGTGAGCAAGGCGAGATTACCGCTCGAAGTGTGATTTCCTGCTATTTGCGCTGCCGCGGCCCTTACGCTCGGTAGGACACCCTATGACCCCCGACACCGCCGAGCTGTCCGTCGTGGACCCCGCGAGCGAGCTGGTGGTCGGATCCGACGCCGCCGTCGCTCGCCGCCGCCCGCGGCTCGCGGCCCGGTGGTCGCGGATGAGGGAGGACCCGGCCCACGTCGCGGCCGTGGCAGAGAGCTGGCGCGCGCTCTGGACATCGCGGTTGCTCGTGTGGGTGTCGTGCGTCGGAACGATCCTCGCGTTCGGCTTCGGACCGGTGAGGCACGCGTTCATCCCGCCCGGCGTGACCAAAGGCTTCGGCTGGCTGGGCGATCTGCTCGCGGCACCAGCTGCTCGATGGGACGGCGCGTGGTACCTGGTGATCGCCCACTACGGGTATCGGCCCGACCTGTTCCCCTTCACGGCGTC
>DATMQX010000014.1:0-33606 GCA_035567055.1 Solirubrobacteraceae bacterium | reverse complement strand
CGACCATGGGACGACCGCAAGATGATCGAAATCGGCGCATGCACCCGCTAAACCGCCCTCGTCGGCGGGCATGGCGGGCGTTGCTGTCGGCGCTCGCCGGAGGCGGGCTGACGGCCGCGAGCCTCGGCGGGCAGCTCTCGAGCACCGCGCTAGGCGCAACCGCTGCGGGGACCACGTCCACCGGCGAAGGCGCGACGCCGCCGCCTGTCAACACCACGACCGTCACGGGCAACCAGGAAGCTGCCACGGCTCCGCCCTCGACGACCCCGACCACCACGATCGCGCCTCCGCCGTTGCCGAGCAGCAAGCGACCGACGACCACGACGACCGGCCGCCAGCCCGGCACTCCGCCGCCGCCCGTCGAATCGCCCAAAGTCGTCCTGAGGCAGAAACAGAAAAGCACCGGTACCAGCAAGCCGAACCCCAGTATCACCCCGACGACCGTCAAGCTCAAGACGGGCGCGAGGAGCGGGCCTGCATCCGGCCCCAGCAACGTGGCGCTCTCACCGCAGGTGATCGCCAGCCAGGCTGGAGCCCTCGCGGCCGCGCTCGCGTCCTCGGCGGCCTCCGTCCAGGCTCTCGGCTTCTACCGCATCCCGCCGTTCCTGCTTCCGATCTACAAGGCCGCCGCCGCCCAGTACGGCGTCCCGTGGCAGATCCTCGCTGCGATCAACGAAATCGAGACGAACTACGGAAGCGACCAGTCGGTGTCCACCGCCGGCGCCGTGGGCTGGATGCAGTTCATGCCAGCGACATGGCTGCAGTATGGGGTGGACGCACTCAACGCCGGCTATGCGGACCCCTACAACCCCGTTGACGCGATCTTCGCCGCCGCCCGCTATCTGCGCGCGGCCGGTGCGCAGACCGATCTGCACGCAGCGATCCTCGCCTACAACCACTCCGAGGAATACGCGAGCTCGGTGCTGCTGCGAGCCAAGCTGATCTCGACCTACCCGCGCTCGGTCGTCGCGACGCTCACGGGCCTCATCGACGCGCGCCTGCCCGTCAGCGGCAAACAGGTCGGGTGGGGCGCGGTGCTCCCGTCGCGGTCAAGCGCCACCGCCAACGCCAGCGCCGCGGGTCAACCGTCGAGGACGACCAGCGGCGTAGCGGCGAGCGCCGCCGCCGAAGCGGCCAAGGCGTCACAGGCGCCCGGGGCGGCCCCTGCGCCCTCGCCCACCGCGGCGGCGCGCGGAGGCAAGGTCCGCCCGCAGCCGGAAGCCCCTCTCCAGCTCGTCGATCTGATGAGCGCTCCGAACGCGAATGTCGTCGCCGTGCAGGACGGCCGCATCGTGCAGATCGGGGAGACGCGCGAGCTGGGCAGGTACGTCGTCCTGCGCGACGTCTACGGCGACGTCTTCACCTACGCCGGCCTCGGTAGCATCGCGCCGACCTACACGCTGCCGCACGCGCCGTCAGCCACAGCCGCCGCGCAGACGCCGGCCGCCACGATCGCGAGCAGCACGCACGACCACGCGCCCTCGCTGCCGGCCACGGCTGGCCGCCAGCCGCCGCTGACGCTGCAGGTCAAGGTCCCGACCAGCGCTCACCGCTCCACCGCCAAGCACGATGCCGTCGTCCCGGCGGATCCCGTCGAAGCTGCGCCGGCCGGGATGGGGAAGGTGCGGCTGTTCGCCCACCCCGGGAACCCCGATGCGGTCGCCGCGGCGGCCAGCGCCGCGCGCAACGCGAGCTCGAACGCCGGGCATCGCCCGCTGCGGCTTCGCCGCGGCGCGATCGTGGCGACCGGAACCGTGATCGGGCGCGTGCGCACGCCGAGCGGCGCCGCCGACGGCCATCTCCGCTTCGCGATTCGCCCCGCGGGCGACGGCGCGACGGTCGACCCCCGCCCGATCCTCGCAAGCTGGGCGCAGCTCGCATCGGCGCTGCACCCGCAGGGGGCGAAGGCCGCGCACCCGCTGCTGGGCGCGACCGCGAGCGACGTCTTCCTGCTCTCGAAGGACCAGCTCGCGAGCGATGTCCTCTCGGATCCCGGCATCACGATCGACGCGTGCGGACGAGGCGACATCGCCTCCGGTGCCGTCGACAGGCGCGTGCTCGCGATGCTCGCCTTTCTCTCGCGCAGCGGGCTACAGCCGACGGTGAGCGGACTGCGGTGCGCGGCGGGCGCCCCGGCGGGCACGACGCCCAAGGCGGACCGCATGGTGGCGCTCGACATCTCGGCCGTCAACGGCACGCCGATCTCCGGTCACCAGGGTCCGGCGACGGTCACCGACCTCACGATCCGCACGCTGCTGAGCCTTCCGCGCGAATACCAGCCGGAGCGGATCGTCAGCCTCATGCGCTACCCCGGCGCGGCGAACACCCACGCGACGCCGCAATCCTGGAACCACATCCATGTGCAGTACCGGCCTGCGAGCCAGGCCGCCGCGCTCAATCCGGCGACCGCCGGAACCGCCGCGCGCACGGCCGCGGCCGCCCGCGTCGCCGTGACGCCCCTGGTCGTGGGCGGCCAGCTGACTCCCTCCCAGTGGGATCAGCTGATCACACGCATCGCGGCGCTCCCGACGCCGACGGTCGCGGTCAAGCCGAGCGCCTCGGCGATCCGCGACCCGAAACATCCCTGAACCGCGCTCCCGCCCGCCGGAGGCCGGAGCGCCGTCTGCCATGATGCAGCGCCGGATGTCCACCTATGGTGGGATTGATCTCGGCGGGACCAAGATCCAGGCGGTTGTCGTCGACGACGAGAACAGCGTGCTCGGCTCGGCTCGCCGTGCAACGCCGACGACAGGTGGCCCGCCCGACGTGGCCCGCGAGGTCGAGGCCGCGCTGCGGGATGCGGCCGCCGCGGCCGAGGTCGAGCCTTCGGATCTGGCCGGGGTCGGCGTCGGATCTCCCGGGCGTGTCGGCGAGGACGGCAGCGTGACCGAGGCGCTCAATCTCCCCGGGTGGGAGGGAAGCTTTCCCCTGGGCCGCACGCTCGCCGCGGCGGTGGGCGTCGATGTGAAGCTTGGCAACGACGTCATGGTCGCCACCGCCGCCGAGTTCAGGCTTGGGGCGGGTCGGCTGTACGACTCGCTCCTCGGGGTGTTCTGGGGGACGGGAGTCGGGGGCGGGCTGATACTCGAGCGCCGGGCGTGGAGGGGGCGCGGCGGCGCCGGCGAGATCGGGCACATGGTCGTCGTGATCGACGGCGCGCGCTGCACGTGCGGACGCAAGGGCTGCCTGGAGGCATATGCCGGGCGCTCGGCGATGGAAAAGCACGTTCAGAGGCTCGTCGAGAAGGGACGCAAGACGAAGCTGTTCGACCTCATGCGAGAGCGGGGACGGACGCGCCTGACCAGCGGCGTGTGGGCGCGCGCGCTCGAGCACGGCGACAAGCTGGCGGAGCAGATGCTCGATCGCGCCGTTGAGGCGCTCGGCGCTGGCATCGCCTCCGCCCAGAACCTGCTCGACGTCGAGGGCGTGATCATCGGCGGCGGCCTCGGCGTTCGACTTGGCCACCCGTATGCCAAGCGGATCGCCGAGGCGATGCAGCCCCACCTGTTCGTCGACTCGCACCCTCCGCACGTTCACGTCGCCGCGCTCGGCGACCTCGGCGGTGCGATCGGCGCCGCGCTGCTGGTCCGGGGTGAGGCGTAACGTATGGAGTGCTCTTGACACAGCCGGTGCTGCACCTCTCGTCGGTCCTCCGCAGTCCCCTGCTCGATCGCGCCGGCGAGCGGCTCGGGCGGGTCGAGGACCTGATCGTACGACTGGCCGACGGGGGCTATCCGCCCGTGACCGGCCTGAAGGCGAGGATCGGGGGACGCGAGCTGTTCGTGCCGGTCGACCGGATCGCCTCGCTCGAGCCCGGCTCGGTGCGGCTGTCCGGCGAGCGGCTGAGCCTCGGCCGCTTCGAGCGGCGCGCCGGCGAGGTGCTGCTCGGCGCCGACGTGCTCGGGCGCAAGCTCGTGTACGTCGAGGCGGACCCGCCGATGCTCGTCACGGCCAGCGAGATAGAGCTCGCCTGCATCGATGGCTGGTGGCGGGTGGTCGGCGTCGATCACAATCCTCGCGCTCGGCTTCGGCGGCTGCTGCCGCGCCGTCTGCGCAGCCTGATCTCCGACGCGCCGTTCCTCGACTGGACCGACCTCGAGCCGTTCGTCGGGCACGTTCCGAGCGCACGCCTGCGCTTCTCCCATCGCAAGCTCGCCAACCTGCATCCTGCGGAGATCGCCGATCTGGTCGAGGCCGCCTCCCACGACGAGGGCGAGGAGATCATCGAGGCCGTCGGCCAGGACCGGGAGCTCGAGGCGGACGTCTTCGAGGAGCTCGACGAGCACCATCAGCTCGAGTTCATCCGGGAGCGTCCGGACCCGCAGGTGGCGGCGGTCATCGCGCGCATGGCTCCCGACGATGCCGCCGACCTGATCGTCGAGATCGACCAGGATAGGCGCGGACGGGTGCTGGCGCTGCTGCCGCCCGCCAAGCGACGCCGGATCGAAGCGCTGCTGGGCTACAACCCCTCCACCGCCGGCGGTCTCATGAGCCCCGACTTCATCGGCCTGGCGCCCGCTGACCGGGCAGGGCGCGCAATCGAGCGGGTGCGCTCGAGCGACCTCGCCCCGGGCACCCTCACGACCGTCTATCTGGTCGACCCCGAGGGGCGCCTGGTGGGCTCCGTGCTGGTCGTGACGCTTCTGCGGGCGGACCCGGACGCCGCCCTCGAGGAGCTCGCCGAGCACGAGCCGGTGTCGGTCGCAACCGGAGCGGACCTGCCCGAGGTGGCGCGCACGATGACCGACTACAACCTGGTGATGCTGCCCGTCCTCGACGAGGACGAGCGGATGGTGGGCGTGATCACCGTGGACGACGTCCTGGAGTTGACGCTGCCCGCGGGTTGGCGGCGTCGCTTTGGCGTGGCCAGCGACTGACACGTGGCGCCCATGGGGGCGCCTTTCCGTTGGTAGGCTGAGCGGTCGATGAGTCCGCACGGTGCGCGTAGAAAGGAGGCCGGCATGGACCGAGAACAGCCACGAAGTACCCAGCCGGTCGCACGCCTGTCGGGCCCGTCCCTCCTGGCCTAGCCATTGCACCGGGACCCCGTCCGCGTCGGCGTGCGCCGAGACGTGACGTGACCGCCCGCGAGCAAGGAAAGGAGGAACACCGAGATGGCCGAGGACCAGACGACGCTGGCGCCTGCGCAGCCGCGGCCCGACGGCGTGCCTCCAGTTCTCGACGAGGCGCACATCGGCGACATCCGGGGCGCGCTCGGAACGATCAGCATGCACGACAGCGGCGAGCGCCACGGCCTGCGCTCGCGGCTGATGGCACTGCTGGCGATCATGGGCCCCGGGCTGATCGTGATGGTCGGCGACAACGACGCCGGCGGGGTCTCCACCTACGCGCAGGCCGGCCAGAACTACGGCACGAGCCTGTTGTGGGTGCTGGCGCTGCTGATCCCCGTGCTGATCGTCAACCAGGAGATGGTCATCCGCCTGGGAGCCGTCACGGGCGTCGGCCACGCGCGGCTCATCAACGAGCGCTTTGGTCGCTTCTGGGGCTGGTTCTCGGTCGGCGACCTCTTCATCCTCAACTTTCTCACGATCGTCACCGAGTTCATCGGCGTGAGCCTCGCACTGGGCTACCTGGGGGTCAGCAAGTACGTGGCGGTGCCGGTCGCCGCCATCACGCTGATCGCGATCACCTCGACCGGCAGCTTCCGCAGCTGGGAGCGCTTCATGTACGTGTTCATCGTGGCCAACTTCCTCGTCATCCCGCTGCTGGTGCTCGCGCGTCCGAACGTCGGCCAGATCGCCCATCACAGCTTCTCGCCGGGCATCCTTGGCGGCGCGAGCTCGACCGCCGTGCTGCTGATAATCGCGATCGTCGGCACGACCGTCGCCCCCTGGCAGCTCTTCTTCCAGCAGTCGAACATCATCGACAAGCGCATCACGCCGCGATGGATCAACTACGAGCGCCTCGACACCGTGGTCGGCGCGTTCGTCGTCGTCATCGGAGCCGGCGCGCTGGTCGCGGTCACCGCCTTCGCGTTCGTGGGCACCAGCGAATTCGGCCATTTCGTCGATGCCGGCGCCGTCGCGTCGGGCCTGGCACGCCACCTGGGATCGACGGCGGGCACGTTCTTCGCGATCATCCTGCTCAACGCGTCGCTGATCGGCGCGGCTGCGGTGACGCTCTCGACCTCCTACGCGTTCGGCGACGTGTTCGGATCCAAGCACTCGCTCAACCGCGGCCCGCTCGACGCGAAGGCCTTCTACGCGAGCTTCGCGCTGATGGTCCTCGCGGCCGCGGGCATCGTGCTGATCCCGAACGCCCCGCTGGGGCTGATCACGACCTCCGTGCAGGCGCTGGCCGGCGTGCTGCTGCCGAGCGCCACCGTCTTCCTGCTGCTGCTCACCAACGACCGCGAGGTCCTCGGCCCGTGGAGCAACCCGCCCTGGCTCAACGCGATCGCGAGCGTGATCGTCGGCGTGCTCGTCGAGCTCTCGCTGATCCTGATGGCGACGACGGTGTTCCCGAAGGTGAATGTCGTGCACCTGTTCGTGTACCTCTCTCTCGCCGTGCTCCTCGTCCTTGCCGGCATGGCGATCTACGCCATCCGCAACCGGCCCAGGGGCGCGGTCGACGTTCCAAAGCTCACCAGGGAGCAGCGCAGCACGTGGACGATGCCCCCCCTCGCCCTGCTCGAGCGCCCGATCTGGTCGCCGGGCCGCAAGGCCGCGATGCTGCTCCTGCGAGCGTACCTGCTGGTGGCCGTCGTACTGCTGGTCATCAAGACGATCCAGCTCGGGCACTGAGGCATCGCGGTCGGGACGCTCGCGGCGGCGGGCGCTCGGGGCCGGGCCTCTATGTTGAATCGCGGTGCTGCCGTTCTGGATCTCGATCGCGCTGCTGTCCGCCGTCCAGGGGGCGCTGGTGGCGCTTCCCCGCGCCGTCCTCGCGCCGCGGCTGTCATACCTGCGCGGCCGCCGCTGGGCGCTCATCCCGCCGCTCTCGGTGATCGGCTTCGTACTGATCGCCCGCGCGGCCGAACGGTCGAGCGCGGAGGGGCTGACCTACCTCGCCCTCTGTGCCGTCCCGCCGCTCGCGGCGCTCGCCCTGGGCTGGCTCTCGCGAGGGGCGCGTCCGGCGAGGGCGCTGCTCGTCGTGCCGCTGTTCGCGCTCGCCTGGGCGGATCGCGGCGGCCTCGCAGGCGAGGCGGCCGCGCTGGGTCTGTCGGCGCTCAGCTGCGTGACGCTCGCCGTGCTGCTCGCGGCCGTGACGCCGCCGCGCTGGCTGGCTGCGGGCATCGTGGCGATGGCCGTCGCCGACACCGCGCTTGTCGTCTCGGACCTGCTGCGGCGGCCGAACGACGCCCTCAACGCCGCTCATCCCGTCGCGGGACTTCCGAGACTGCAGAGCGCCGTGCTCGGCTCGGCGGTGATCGGCTACGGCGACCTGTTCGTCGCGGCGCTGCTCGGCGCCCTGCTGGTGATCGTCGGGCGCTCGTCATTGCAGCTGCGCGGCGCGGCGCTGACCGCGCTGCTGGCGCTGGGCTTCGACCTTCTGTTCTTCTTCGTGAGCGAGCTCCCTGCGACGGTTCCCGTCGCGCTCGCGCTCGTCCTGCTGATCATGCGCCGGCGACGATCCGCCTGGCGGTTGGAAACTCCGCTGCGTCCGCGAGCTCGGGTGCCGGCTCGCCGAGCTGGTACGCCAGCTGCGCGGTGATCGTGCGGGCGTTCGACTCGACGGCCGCCGGGCTCGGCACCTCCCGGTCCGACGCTGCGCCCGCGCGCTCGATGCGACGCACCTGGGGGATGACGCGATGGTCGAAGGAGCCGACGGCCTCGTTGTAGGCGCCGATCGCCGAGTCGAGCTGGCGACCCACCTTCGACAGCGGCTCGATGAAACGCCCCAGACGCCGGTGCAGCTCGCGCGCGGAGTCGGCGATCTCGCGCGCCGACTCGGCTATCAGCTCCTGGCGCCAACCGTAGTGAACCGCCCACAGCAGGCCGATCAACGTCGTCGGGGTGGCCATCAGCACCTGCTGCTGGACCCCGTACTCGATCAGCGCCGGGTCCTGCGCGAGCGCGGCCTGATAGATGCCGTCCGAGGGCACGAACATGACGACGAACTCGGGCGTCGAGTCGAACTGGTTCTGGTAGCCCTTGGACGCGAGCTTTGCGATGTGCTCGCGCGTCTGGGAGGCATGGCGGGCGATGTGCAGCTCGCGGTCTGACTCGGTCGAGGACTCCAGCGCCGACAGGTAGGCGTCGAGCGGCACCTTCGAGTCGACCACGACCAGCTTTTCGCCGGGAAGGCGTACGAGCATGTCC
This sequence comes from Solirubrobacteraceae bacterium, assembly GCA_035567055.1. Taxonomy (GTDB): domain Bacteria; phylum Actinomycetota; class Thermoleophilia; order Solirubrobacterales; family Solirubrobacteraceae; genus Palsa-744. The sequence continues at coordinate 25,324 of DATMQX010000014.1, read as the reverse complement.
GGTCGCAGCGATCCGTTCGGGGTGTGAATCGTGCTCTGCTCGACGAAGTCGCAGTGCGAGACCATCCCGGCCATCTCGACGACGTTGCGAAGCTGGATCTCCCCCCACGAGCCACGCGTGGAGGGGCGCTTCAGCGCGGTCACGAGGTTGCCGGTCTCCTGACGCAGCGTGCCCACGCCCTCGCCGAGCTGGCGGACCATCTGCGCCAGCTCGCCCTGAGCCTGCCTGCGCTCGCGCTCCAGCCGGCCGATCTCGCTCTCCATCCTCCCGAGCTTCTGCTCGACCGGGCCCACGATGCCCTTGATCTCCTCGGCGCGCCTTGACATCTCGCCCGTGGCACGCTCCTCTTCCGCCCGGCGGGACTGCTCCAGGCGCTGCGCCAGCGAGTCGCCTGTCTCGCGCAGCACGTCCACGGAGATCGAGCGCAGCTCGTCGCGCAGCCGGTCCCGTTCGAGCGAGCGCTCGGCCTCGCGCGCGCCGCCACGGCGGCTCACGAGCACAGCGGCGCAGGCTGCGCCCAGCAGGACTCCGAGAATCAGCAGCAACACGCTGGCGACGGTCATTTCAGTAGAACCCTTCTCGACGGTGTGGACGCCAAAGCGTGGCAGCCGCTCCGGACATCTCGCGTCGGGCGGCGCGCCGCCGTGCCCGCACCCGCGCGGTGGGGATCTGTTTTCAGCTATTTGAGACCTCACGCAGCCAGCGCGACGGATGGCGCCACGACGGGCTGCGGCTTGACATTTGGGGTAGCCATGAGTATCTTGCGACGATGCTTCCGGCCCTGAATTGGGGTTAGGACGCTGCTGTAGAGGGATAAATCCATAAGAGGGGGCTGTGCCTGCGGGCATGTCCCGCAAGTACGAGGAGGATGTGAGATGCAAGCCACGAATGGCTTTGCTGTTCCGTTCCGTCGCCTGAGCGGGTGCGTCTTTGCGCTCGCGCTGGTGATCTCGGCGCTGTTCGCGTCGAGCGCCGGCGCAGTCACCGCTACGCACTCCGATCTGGCACTTGGGGATTCGTTGGCATTTGGCTATTCCCAGCAACTGTTCAACGAAAACTTCCCCACTGAGTCGCCCACGGCATTCGAACATGGGTACGCCAACTACTACTTCAATGGCTCCAAAGCGAAAGCCGCCGGATCTCAGCTGATCAACAACGGCTGCCCCGGTGAGACGACCGATTCGATGATCGGTAACGGCCCGCTGGGTGGCGCGCTCGACCCGACCGAAGGCGAAAGCCCGTGCGGTTACCACAAACTCGGGTTCCCGCTCCACCACGAATACGGTGGGACGAAATCCCAGCTCGAAAATGCGATCGAAGTGCTGACGGTGGGCACGCTCACGAGCAAACCGGTCACGACGGTCACGCTGAACATCGGCGCGAACGACGAGCTTCACGGCATCGCTAAATGTGAAGCCGAAGTCAAAGCAGAATACGAAGCCGAAGGTAAAAGCAAATATGGCGCCACGCCTGAAGCCGCCGTCAAAGGCTGCATCGAAGCTCACGTGAACGCACTATTTGGACACATCCTGCACAACATCGGCTCGATCACGTACGCGATCCGCAACTACGGTGTGTTTGCCGCTGCGGCCACCGGCAACCCCGCACTGGCGGGACTCAAGTACACGGGCAAGCTCGTGTTCGAGGGTGCCTATGACCCGTACGGGAACGTGTTCGGCACGGGCGAACTGCTGGTTGGCTCGCGCACGCTGGCATCGATTCTCGACTTCCACGAGAAAAAACTGATGACCGACGAAGGCACTGAAGCAGCGGAAGAAGGACACGAAGCCTTCAAAGCGTGCTTCGCCGAGGCGCTGGCGACGTTCAACCCCGGCACCGCGAAAGAACCGATCCACCTGCAGGCGTGGACGAACATGGCCAACACCACCGAATCAAACGGCAAAAAAAATGGGCCGGACATTCACCCGACCCCGCTTGGATACCACGAGATCGGTGGCGTTCTCAACATCAAACAGTGTGGTGTTGTCGAATAACCCACACCGTCGCCTCCTAGAGGCAAGCTAGAAGCAAGCTGAGGGGGCGCCCGGCCTAGGCCGGGCGCCCCCTTTTCGTGGCATACCGCTCGGCGGCCTCTTCGAGCACGGCCAGCATCGCCGGCGCTGCCGGCACGAGACGGGCCCGCTCGGGGACGGCGGCGATCACCTGCCGGGTGGGGGGAGCCGGCGAGAGCTCCCGGATCAAGATGTCATCGCGCACGACCGACAGGGCCAGCTCGGGGATCAGGGCGACGCCGACGCCGGCGGCCACGAGTCCCTGGACCGTCTGATAGTCGTCGCTCTCGAACGACACGTTCGGCTCGAATCCCGCCGCGTGGCAGCTGCGCACGACGTGCCTGGCGCAGGGACTCGAGTTCGAGGTCTGCACCCACGCTTCGTACCGGAGGTCCTGAAGGCGGATACGCTCCCGCGCGACGAAGGCGTGGTCGCGGGGCAGCGCCAGGTACATCGGGTCCGAGAGCAGCTCCACGCGCTCCATGCCCTTGGGCAGCAGGCTCTGACCGGCGAACTCGAACAGCAGCGCGAGGTCGAGCTCGCCAGCGCGCAGGCGCGGCACGATGTCCTCGGGCTCGCCCTCGGCCAGCGTCAGCTCGACGTCGGCGTAGAGGTCCCGGAAGGTCGCGATCGCGAGCGGCATCAGCGTCGCGCCGGCGGTGGGGAAGGAGGCCATGCGCAGGCGTCCGCCGCGCAGGCCGGCGATCGCCGAGAGCGCCGTCTCTGCCGCCTCCAGGCGCGCGAGAATGCCCTCCGCATGGCCCACCAGCGCCTGACCGGCAGCGGTCAGGCTCACCCCACGCGGATGGCGCTCGAGCAGCGTCAGGCCCGTTTCGCTCTCGAGCGCCGCGATCTGCTGGGAGACGGCCGACTGCGAGTAGGAGAGCGCGTCCGCCGCGCCGGAGAAGGACCCGCGGTAGGCGACCTCCTTGAGGACCTTGAGTCGAGCCACGTTGAGCATAAGGTCAACTTATAGCGCACATCACGAACATCACTGGGGCTGATGGCAGGAGCGTGTCACCATTACGACGAAACCTCGAATGAACGACCTTTTCCACTAGAGCCAGACCACAGGAGAGAAGCCATGTCCACCAAGATCATCGTCTCCTACGACGGGACCGCGAACGAGAATGACGCGATCGCCCTCGGGGGACTCTTCGCGCGTGCTGGAGCCGAGCTCGCGCTTGCCTACGTACGCCACACGCACGAGCCCGACCGCGACCGCGAGACGCTCGTGCAGGGTCAGGCGCAGGAGCTGCTCGACCGCGGCGCCGGCCTGCTCGGCGACCCGAACGTGGCCCGCCACGTCGTCACCGACCGCTCGACGCCCGAGGGGCTGCGCGCGCTCGCCGAGCGCGAGGGCGCCAGCGCGATCGTGTTCTGCTCGGACTCGCACACCGCCAAGGGCCACGTCTCGGTGGGCAACTCCGCCGAGCGCCTGCTCGAGGGCTCGAGCACCGCGATCGCCATCGCGCCCGCGGGCTTCGCCGACAGCGCGCGCGCGGCCGCCATTCAGCGGATCGTCGCCGTGGGCGACAGCAGCGGCGGGGCACAGGCCACCGCCGAGTCGCTCGCGAGCGTCCTGCACGGGACCGTCGAGCCGGTCGCCGACGATCACGCCGACCTGCTCGTCATCGACTCACGTCCGGAGGCCGAGCCGGGACGGATCTCGATCAGCTCCTCCGCGGCGCATCTGATCGAGATCGCGACCAGCCCCGTGCTCGTCGTGCCCCGCGGCGTCGCCCTTCAGTTCGACCGAGCGCCAGCGGCGACCGGCGTCTAGGGATTGCAGGGGTGCGTGCTCGCCGCCGCGCCTCGGGCGCGGCGGCGTCAGCGAGCCGAGCCTTTGTGCCGGCGCGCGAGCAGGTAGCGGGCGAGCGCCTGCAGGAAGTCAAGGGTGCCGCCCACGAGATGGGCGGCACGCCCGCTCCAAAGCCGCCCCTCGAGCCGGCGCAGCGCCGCGCGGTGCCGCCGTGCTGGCATGAAGCGGCACGGTATCGTGGCGGGGGTGCCAGTCGCAGTGAAGACCACGGTCACCGAGCTCGCCGATTCGCGCGTGCGCCTTCAGGTCGAGGTGCCGCCGGAGGAGCTCGAGGGGAGGCTCGAGCGCAAGGCCAACCAGCTCGGACGGGATCTGAAGCTGCCCGGCTTCAGGCGCGGGAAGGTGCCGGCGCCGCTCGTCATCCAGCGCATAGGCCGTGAGGTCGTGCTCGAGGAAGCCGTGCGCGACACGCTGTCCAGCTGGTACGCCGACGCGATCGAGTCCTCCGGCATCGTTCCCGTCGGCGACCCGCAGGTCGATCTCGGCGACCTACCCCCGCAGGGCCACGCGCTCTCGTTCGCGATCGAGATAGGCGTGCTCCCAAGGGCCGAGCTCGGCGACTACCTCGGGCTCGAGGTCGGCCGGCGCGATCCGGAGGTGCGCGATGAGCAGATAGACGAGGAGGTCGAGGCGATGCGCCAACGCCTGGCGCGGCTGGAGACCGCCGAGCGTCCGGCCGGCGAGGGCGACTTCGTCGTCGTCGACTACGTCGGCTCGCTCGCTGAGGAGGATGCGCCCGATGGAGAGTCGCAGTTGAAGCCGTTTGCCGGGGGAGAGGGACGCGACCAGCTCGTCGAGCTCGGCGCCGGCAACCTGATCCCGGGCTTCGAGCAGGGCATGCTCGGGGCCAGCGCCGGGGAGACGCGCACGATCGAGGTGCCATTTCCCGCCGACTACGGCAACGAGGAGCTCGCCGGGCGCAACGCGTCCTTCGAGGTGACCGTCAAGGAGGTCAAGCTGAAGCAGCTGCCCGAGATCGACGAGGACTTCGCGATCGACGCCGGCTTCGACGACGTTCAGGAGCTGCGCGAGGACATCCGCCGCCGTCTGCTGGAGGTCGAGGACGAGCGGATCGAGGGCGAGTTCCGCCAGGACGCACTCGATGCGGCCGTCTCGCACGCGCATGTCGGGATCACCCCCGAGCTCGTCAGGGCGCGGGCGCGGGAGATGTGGGAGCGCACGGTCCACTCGCTCTCGCACCGAGGCATCTCGCGCGAGTCATACCTGCGCGTCCTCGGCCGGCCCGAGGAGGAGATCCTCGCCGACATGGAGTCCGACGCCGAGCAGGCGCTGCGCCGCGAGGCCGTGCTGACGGCGGTGGTCGAGGCGGAGGGGATCGAGCCGTCCGAGCAGGAGCTGCTGGAGGCGCTCACGCCGATCGCCGAGCGCGAAGGCGTCGAGCCGCAGAAGCTGCTCGACGACCTGCGGCAGGCAGGGCGGCTGGAGGAGGTGCGCGAGGATCTTGCGGCGCGCGACGCGATCGAGCTGATCGCCGCCCGAGCGGTTCCGATCCCGGCCGCGCAGGCGCGAGCGCGCGAGCAGCTGTGGACGCCCGGCGACGATGCGGAGGCCGGGACCGCCACGCAGTCCGGCGGCGCGGCGGCCGGCCGGCTGTGGACACCCGGCGATCAGCGGTCGGCAAGCTAGCCTCTAGAGGAATCCGGTCAGCGAAGTGAAACAAAGGCGAGGACTATGAGCCCACTTGTCCCAATGGTCGTTGAGCAGACCTCGCGAGGAGAGCGAGCCTTCGACATCTACAGCCGCTTGCTCAACGAGCGCATCATCTTCCTCGGCACCCCCGTCGACGACCAGATCGCGAACCTGATCGTCGCCCAGCTGCTGCACCTCGAGTCGGAGGACCCCGAGAAGGACATCTCGATCTACATAAACTCGCCCGGAGGATCCGTCTACGCGGGCCTCGCGATCTACGACACGATGCAGTTCATCAAACCTGATGTGCAGACGATCTGCGTGGGCATCGCGATGTCGATGGGAGCGCTGCTGCTCGCGGGCGGCGCCGAGGGCAAGCGGATGGCGCTGCCCAACGCCAAGATCCTGATTCACCAGGTCTCGTCGAGCTTCCAGGGGCAGGCGACGGACATCGAGATCCACGCGAAGGAGATCATCGACGTGCGCCGTCGCCTCGATGAGATCATCGCCAAGCACACGCACAAAGACCTCGAGCAGGTGCGCAACGACACCGAGCGGGACTACTTCATGAGCTCGGAGGAGGCGAAGGACTACGGCATCATCGACCGCGTGATCTCAGAGCACTGAGGACGGCCGCTGAGCGGCGCGAGGCTGTGTCCTCGGTCGCTCGCGTGCACAGCACGCCACGCTCCCTGCGTCCGTGCCTCGCTTGCCCAGCACCGTCCTAGTCAGCGAACGAGTAGAGAGCTTTAGACAATGGCCAGACCGACAGATTCCAACGAGCAGCTGCTTTGCAGCTTCTGCGGCAAGTCCCAGCGTCAGGTGAAGAAGCTGATCGCCGGACCCGGCGTGTACATCTGCGACGAGTGCATCGACCTCTGCAACGAGATCATCGACGAGGAGCTCGCGGCCCCGCCGGCGTTCGATCTGGAGAACCTGCCCAAGCCGCGTGAAATCTACAAGGTGCTGGACGAGTACGTCGTCGGCCAGGACCCGTCGAAGCGGACCCTATCGGTGGCGGTCTACAACCACTACAAGCGGGTTCAGATGATGATGTCCGGAGACTCGGACATCGAGCTGCAGAAGTCGAACATCCTGCTGCTCGGCCCAACCGGATGCGGCAAGACGCTGCTCGCCCAGACGCTCGCGCGGATCCTCAACGTGCCGTTCGCGATCGCCGACGCCACCGCGCTGACCGAGGCCGGCTACGTCGGCGAGGACGTCGAGAACATCCTGCTCAAGCTGATCCAGGCCGCCGACTACGACGTCAAGAAGGCCGAGACCGGCATCATCTACATCGACGAGGTCGACAAGATCGCGCGCAAGGCCGACAACCCGTCGATCACCCGCGACGTCTCCGGCGAGGGCGTCCAGCAGGCGCTCCTGAAGATCCTCGAGGGGACCCAGGCGTCCGTGCCCCCGCAGGGAGGCCGCAAGCATCCCCACCAGGAGTTCCTCACGATCGACACGACGAACGTGCTGTTCATCTGCGGCGGCGCGTTCGCGAACCTCGACAAGGTGATCGAGCGGCGGATCGGCCACAAAGGCGTCGGCTTCGCGGCGGCGATCGAGGCGAAGGCCGAGCGCGACACGGGAGAAGTGTTCGAGCACTGCCTGCCCGAGGACCTGATCGAGTACGGGCTGATCCCCGAGTTCATCGGGCGGCTACCCGTCATGTCGGCGGTCCACCAGCTGACCCGCGAGGACCTCGTGTCGATCCTGGTCGAGCCCCGCAACGCGCTCGTCAAGCAGTTCCAGCGGTTCTTCGCCTTCGACGGGATCGAGCTGGTCTTCTCGGAGGACTCGCTCACAGCCGTCGCCGAGAAGGGACTCGCCCGGGAAACGGGCGCGCGCGGACTGCGCTCGATCATCGAGGAGATCCTGCTGGAGGTGCAGTTCGAGCTGCCCTCCCGTCGTGACGTGAAGAAGTGCGTCGTCACGAAGGAGACCGTCGAGAAGGGGCTCACCCCGACGCTCGTCACCGAAGCCGCGCCCGAAGAGGCCGATGCCGGCTCACTGCGCGAGGAGTCGGCCTGAGCGAGGCGGGCGGGTATCGGTACCATCGCGGCTATGCCCAGATCGAACCGCAAAGCAAAGGCCGCGTTCGAGCGAATCAGGAGCCTGCCGTGGGCCGCGGCGCTTCAGGCCGGCATCGTGCTGCGGAGTCGCTGGAAGAGCCTCTCGCAGAAGGATCGTGCCCGTCTGATGCGCCTGATGCGCGACTCCAGAGGGCGGCTCTCAAACCTGAGCGGCAAGGAACGTCAGGAGTTGCGGCGCCTGGTCGTCAAGGCCGACCTGAAGGGCATCGGCAGGGACCTGCTCGCGTTGCGCGGCCGGCGCCGCCGACGCAGGCGCCGCTGAGCCCGGAGCAAGCGTGAAGGACCCGGAGGAGCTGACGGGCGGCGACCTGGACCGCGAGACGGACACCGGCGGGCTGGGCCGCGAGACGGAGTCCGTCGGGCACCCGCCATCGCACGTCGGCGGACAGGGTGGCGGCGCAGGGAGCCAGGCTTCCTGGACGCAGGCGCAGGCCGAGCAGCACCTGCGCTCGCTCGAGCTCTTCGGCATGCGCTTCGGCCTGGACCGGATGCGGCGCATGATGACCGCGCTCGGCTCTCCGCAGCGAAGCTTCGAGACGATCCACGTGCTCGGCACCAACGGGAAGTCCTCGACCACCCGCATGATCGCCGCGATCCTCGAGCGCCACGGGCTGCATACGGGTGCATATCTCTCGCCGCATCTCGTCTCCTACACCGAGCGGGTGCAGGTGGGCGAGCGCGACATCCAGTCCCACGAGTTCGCGTCCGCCGTCGCGCGCGCTGCAAGGGCCGCCGAGCAGGTCAACCGCACGCTGCAAGAGAACGATCACGTGACCCAGTTCGAACTGCTGACGGCGGCGGCGTTCTGGGAGCTGGCGCGGCGGGGCGTCGACGTCGCGGTCATCGAGGCGGGCCTCGGCGGACGCTACGACGCGACCAGCGTGATCGACTCGCGCGTGACCGTCCTTACGAACGTCGGCCTCGAGCACACGCGCTGGCTCGGGCCCACCCTGAAGGACATCGCCGAGGAGAAGCTCGCGGTCGTGCAGCCGGGCTCGACGCTGGTGCTGGGAGCCGGCCTCGCCGAGCCGGCGCTCGCGGTGGCGCGTGAGGTGGCTCGCGAGCGCTCGGCGCAGATCGTGTCAGCCGGCGACGGCTACGGCGACGGCGAGCCGCCGCTGCTGGCGAGGGGGTCGTTCCAGCGGCGCAACTTCGCGCTCGCGCGCGCCGCCGCGGGGGCCTATCTCGCCGGCGCGGGCATTGCGCTGAGCGAGCAGGCGCTGCGCGAGGCCGCCGCGTCGGTTGAGGTCGCCGGTCGCTTGCAGATCCTCGACGATGATCCCCTGACCGTGCTCGACGGCGCGCACAACCCCGATGCGGTGGTGGCGCTGGTCGAGTCGCTGCCCGAGGTCCTCCCGCCCGGCGCCCCCGTGGCCCTCGTGCTCGGGGTGCTCGAGGACAAGGATGCCGCCGGGATGCTCGCCCCACTGCTAGAGGTGAGCGAGCGTGCGTGGTTCACCGCGCCCCCCGGCGCTCGGGCCCTCTCGCCGGCGGCGCTCCAGTCGCTCGCCCGCCAGCTCGGCTTCGAGGCGGCCTCCAGCGAGCCGGACCCCTCGCGCGCGCTCGCCGAGGCCAGGAGCTGGGCTCGCTCGCGGGGAGCAGCGGTGCTTGCGACGGGCTCGGTGTACCTGGTCGGCGATCTGCTCGGCCGATGGCTCTCCTCGAGTACGATTCAGCGTTCGCAGGCTGATTCGCACAGGTCAACCAGATGAACGAGGAAGGCCCATCCGTACTCACGATGGTCGGCGCCGTGGCGTTGATCGTGGCGCTCGTGATCCTCGTGTTCTTCGCCGCTGGTTACGGGTTCGGCCGTTTGTTTCTCTAAACTCGTCCGGCCGATGCCACCCCTGGCCTACTTCGGAGTTGAAAGCAGCGGCTTGAACCTGGTCATCGACCTGTTGATCCTGTTCGTCGTCGTCGTCTACCTCTCTCTGATCTACTGGACCTACGCCGACGCCCGCCGTCGCATCGTCGACCCGATGCTCGTCGGCTGCGCCACGGCGGCGTCGCTCTTCCCGTTCGTCGGCACGATCGTGTACATGATCCTGCGCCCGCCCGAGTACCTCGAGGACGTGCACGAGAGGGAACTCGAGATGCAGGCCGCCGAGGCTCGCCTGCACGATCTCGACCACGGGCTATGCCCGCATTGCGACTACCGGATCGAGCGCGACTTCGTCCGCTGCCCCAGCTGCCTGCGCAAGCTCAAGGAGCGCTGCGTGAGCTGCTCGCGACCGCTCGACCAGGCCTGGACGATATGTCCCTACTGCGAGGCGGACGTGCCCGGCATAGCTCCGCGGCGCACGCGACGCAGCCGTCCGGGGACGCCCGTCGAGAGCGAGCTGACGCAGATCGACCTCGAGGCTCAGCCGGACGAGACGGTCGCGCCCGTCGCGGCGACCGACCCGGTGGCCAGGCCGCGCGGGGGACGCTCGCAGCGCCCGCGCACCACCTCCTGAAGACTCTCTTCCAAGCCGAGCAAAGGAACCCATGGACCGAACGCTGATCCTCGTGAAGCCAGACGCCTTCTCCCGTGGGCTGACGGGCGAGATAGTCGCCCGCTTCGAGCGCAAGGGGCTGAAGATAGTCGCGCTGCGCCACATGACCGTCACCCGCGAGCTGGCCGAGACACACTACGCCGAGCACGCCGAGCGTCCGTTCTTCGGCGAGCTCGTCGAGTTCATCACCTCCGGCCCGATCGTCGCGATGGCGCTCGAGGGCCCGACCGCCGTCAGGGCGGCGCGCCAGGTGATTGGCGCGACCGATCCGCTGGAGGCCGCGCCGGGTTCGATCCGCGGGGACTTCGCGATCGAGATGGGTGCGAACATGGTTCATGGCTCGGACTCACCCGAGTCGGCCGCCCGCGAGATCTCCCTGTTCTTCGGGGAGCTGTAGCTCTCCGGCGGCGCCGAAGGCTCGGGTTCCAGGCCGGCAGTGGCAGCCCTCCCCCTGGTGCTCGCCTCGCGCTCGCCGCAGCGGCGCGCGATCCTGGAGCGGCTCGGAGTGCCCTTCGAGGTGCGGCCGAGCGACGCCCAGGAGCTCGAGGAGGGCGAGCCGCAGGCACTGGCGCTCGAGAATGCCTTGCGCAAGGCGCGCGCTGCACGGCTGCCCGGCCGTGACGAGGCCGTGGTCGGCTGCGACACGATCGTCGTGCTGGGAGGCATCGTCTATGGCAAGCCCGCAGACGAGGTGCAGGCGCGCGCGACGCTGAGCGCGCTGAGCGGCGCGACGCACGAGGTCCTCAGCGGGCTCGCCGTGCTGCTGCCCGGCGAGGAGCGCACGGCGCTGGCGCGGACGGCCGTGAGCTTCCGCGCGCTCGACTCGCACGAGCTCGACTCCTACGTGGCCACGGGCGAGTGGCGCGAGCGCTCCGGTGGATACGCGATCCAGCGCGGAGGAGCGACGCTCGTGCGGGCCGTGGAGGGGGACATCGAGAACGTGGTCGGCCTGCCGCTGGCGAGCCTGCTCGGCATCTATCCAGAGCTCCTGCTGAGCTGAGCCGTGCCTGGGGCGGCCGCCCGGCGGCAGGCCGGCGCGCCCGTTCGGAGGTGGACGCGATGCGCTGATTTGCCTGCAAATCCGCTGCCAGCGCTGTCGAGCGCCGGCGGCCGTCCGCTACACTGCTCGCGGGTACGCTCCCGGTCACCGCTCGCGGCCAACGCGTCGCGAGGCAGCGATGCGAGACCGAGCAAAGCGGGCCCTCTTTCTCTGTTTATGGGCCCTTCTCACAACATCTGGCGGTCTGAGGCGGCCATCCCGCCCCGCGGGAGCCTGTGAGCGTCTTCAGCTATCTCACCGGCTTCGGCGGTCGCGACATGGCGGTCGATCTCGGCACGGCCAACACGCTCGTGTACGTGCGTGGGCGCGGGATCGTGCTCTCGGAGCCGAGCGTCGTCGCGATCGACTCGCGCACCGGCGAAGTGCACGCGGTGGGGATCGAGGCCAAGCGCATGCTCGGCCGTACGCCCGGGACGATCCAGGCGATCCGTCCCCTGAAGGACGGCGTCATCGCCGACTTCGACGTGACGGAGGAGATGCTCAGGCACTTCATCCAGAAGGTCCACCAGAACCGATGGGCGCACCCGCGGGTCGTCGTATGCGTGCCCTCCGGCGTCACCGGTGTCGAGAAGCGGGCGGTCGAGGAGGCGTGCCTGTCGGCCGGCGCCCGCACCGCCTATCTGATCGAGGAGCCGATGGCCGCCGCGATCGGGGCTGGCCTGCCGGTCGGGGAGCCCACCGGGTCGATGGTGGTGGACATCGGCGGCGGGACCTCCGAGGTCGCCGTGATCTCACTCGGGGGGATCGTCGTCTCGCAGTCGATCCGTGTGGGCGGCGACGAGATGGACGAGGCGATCATCAACTATGCGAAGAAGGAGTACAAGCTGCTGATCGGCCAGCAGACGGCCGAGGAGCTGAAGCTCGAGATCGGCTCGGCCTGCCCGATGGCCGAGGAGCTGCAGGCCGAGATTCGCGGGCGCGACATGGTCGCCGGGCTGCCGAAGACGGTCGTCCTCACGAGCGAGGAGATCCGCCAGGCGCTGGAGGAGCCGCTCAGCCAGATCATCGAAGCGGTCAAGGAGACGCTGGACCGCACGCCGCCCGAGCTTGCCTCGGACATCATGGATCGCGGCATCATGCTGGCGGGCGGGGGCTCGCTGCTGCAGGGCCTGGACGAGCGGCTGCGCGAGGAGACGCAGATGCCCGCGCACCTCGCCGAATCGCCGCTCACGTGCGTGGCGGTCGGGTCGGGGCGCTCGCTCGAGGAGTTCGAGGCGATCCATCGCTCCAACCGACCCTCGCGTAACCGCCGCCGCAGGTGAGCGTTAATTGAGGGATCGGCCGCCGGAGGAGTGCGGCGGTCGAGCCACCCCGCTCGGTAGTCTTTACCCGAACGTTTCGGAAGGTCTTTATTCGTGCATGACAAGACGGTCCGGCGTCGACGCGCGCTGCTCGTGCTGCTCGTCGTCCTCTCTCTCCTGCTGCTGACCGCGTACTTTGGTGAGGCTCCCAGCGGACGCCTGCATTCCGTGCAGCGTGGCTTCCTGACGGTCGTCTCGCCGATCCAGGATGGCGCCAACAAGGCGCTCAAGCCCGTGCGCGACCTGTTCGGCGGCATCACCGACACCTTCCACGCCAAAAGCCAGCGCAACGAACTGCGCAAGCAGGTTGACAAACTGCACCGCGAACTCGTCAACGACCAGGCCGAAAAACGCTCCTACCGCGAGCTGCTCACGATGTTCCACCTCGACAACCAGCTGAGCGTCGCCAACTACCACCCCGTAACCGCCACGGTCGTCGCCAAAACGCCGAACATCTGGTATTCGACGGTCACGATCGACAAAGGCGAAGCCGCCGGCGTCCACGTCAACGATCCGGTGATCAACGGCGAAGGCCTCGTCGGCAAGGTGACGCAGGTGGCATCCGACGGGGCCCAGGTCAGCCTCATCACGGACAGCTCGGTTGGGGTCTCAGCGAGGATCGGCACGAGCAATGCGACCGGCATCGTGCAGCCGAAGGTCGGCGATCCCAACGATCTGCTGCTGCAGTACCTGCCGGCCAACATGCAGGCCAACCGCGGCGAATGGGTCGTCACGTCCGGAACCGTCGCCTCGCACAACGACTCGCTCTATCCGCCCGGGATCCCGATCGGACAGGTCACCTCGGTCAACGAAGAAAGCGCCTACAAGTCGGTGAACGTGCATCCGGTGGCCAACCTGCACAACCTGGACGTAGTGCAGGTGCTGACGGCGGCGAGCGGCTCGTTGCCGTCGAATCTCGCGCACCTGGCCTCCACGCTGCCATCGGGTCAGAGCCCGGGCGGCGGGCCCACCGGCGAAGCGCTCGCCTCGACGGGGGCCGTCCGTTGACGCCGCCCAGCGCGGGGCTCCTCGCGCGCATCGGAGCGCTGTCTGTCGCGCTCGTGCTAATCCAGATCGGCGTCGTCTCCGAGATCCCCCTGTTCGGCGTTAACGTCGATCTGTCGCCGCTGCTGGTGGCGTTCGTGGGCCTGACCTGCGGGTCGACCCTCGGCGCGGCAACCGGCTTCGCGGTCGGCCTGCTCGTCGACCTCGCGCTCCTGCAGACGCTCGGCGTGACCTCTCTGATCTTCACGCTGATCGGCTACTGGTCGGGCCGACTGCGCGAGCTGCGCGACCCGCAGGCCGCGCTCACGCCGCTGCTCGTCGGCGCCGCAGCCTCCGCAGTCTCGCTCGTCGGCTACTCGCTGATCGAGTTCCTGCTCGGGGTCGACGCGCCGGTCAGCCTGGAGCTGCTGCGCCAGATCGTCCTCGGCGTCGTAGTCAACACGATCGCCTCGCTGCCGATGTGGGCGCTCGTGCGGCGCACGCTCGAGGGAGCCCTCCCCGACGATCCCCGCCGGCGCCGGCGCAGGCGCGCATACGCGACAGGTGGGCTCAGCCCGCTCTCACGGCCATGAGCACGCTCGAGCGCGTCCGCCCGAGCGAGCCCCACCTGCCGGTCTCGCCACAGCTCGCAATGCGAGTTGCGGTGCTCGGCGCAATCGCGATGGCGATGTTCGCGATCATCTTCTTCCGCCTGTGGTTCCTGCAGGTCCTCTCCGGAGAACAGTACGTCCAGCAGGCCGACGCCAACCGGGCGCGGGACCTGCCGATCGCCGCGCCGCGCGGGGAAATCCTCGACAGGGCCGGACAGCCGCTCGTCTCCAGCCGCACGACCAACGCCGTGCAGATCGTGCCATCGGCGCTGCCGGCCGAAGGCGCACCGCGGCTGGCGCTCTACAGGCGCCTCGGAGCGCTGCTCGGGCTGAGTCCCGGCGGGATCGAGGCGCTGGTCATCCGTGGCCGCACCAACCTGCGCTATGCCCCCGTCACGATCAAGACCGACGCGGGACCCGGGGTGCTGACGGTCCTCGCCGAGCGCCAGAACGAATTCCCGGGCGTCGTGCAGCAGCCGGTCTCGATCCGTTCCTACCCCTATGGCGAGATGGCCGCGCAGGTACTCGGCTACGTCGGTCAGGTCTCCCCGAGGGAGCTGAAGATGCGCGCCTTCGGCGGCGTGCAGCAGGGCACGGTCGTCGGTCAGGAAGGGCTCGAGTTCTACTACGACCGCTACCTGCGCGGCGAAGCCGGCATCCAGCGCGTGGAGGTCAACGCAGAAGGCTATCCCGTCGCCGCGCGGCTCTCGCCGAAGCTCCCGCGCGCCGGGCACAGCCTGCGCGTGACGCTCGACCTTGGCCTGCAGAAAGCGGCCGAAAAGGCGCTGCTGGACGGGATCGAACACGCGCGTGCTGGCGGAAAACCGGCCAACGCGGGGGCGTTCGTGGCGATGGACCCGCGCAACGGGCAGGTCCTGTCGATCGGCTCCTACCCGACCTTCGATCCCAACCGGTTCGCCAAACCGCTCACGGAAACGCAGTACAAGCAGCTGCAGGGCAACAGCGTCGAAGGCGGCCCGCTGACCGATCGCGCGGTCAACGGCACCTATCCGACCGGCTCGACGTTCAAGCCGATCACCGCGATGGGTGCGCTCGAATCGGGCGTGCTCGACCCGAATGCCGCCCTCGGTGCGGGTCAGTGCATCTCGGTGTCGACCCAGCAGTTCTGCAACGCTGGTAAAGCCGACTATGGGGCGGTCAGCCTCCTCGACGCGCTGCGCGTCTCCTCGGACACGTACTTCTTCGAAGTCGGCGAGCTCGCCAACAGCCACGGCGATGTGATCCAGCGAAAGGCCCGCGAACTCGGCATCGGCCGCAAGACCGGCATCGATCTGCCCGAAGAGCTCACCGGAACGGTCCCAAACCGCCTCTGGCGCGCCCGACAGAACGACCTCGAGCTCAAATGTCGCGCGCGCACCCATCGCGCGAGCTGCGGGATCGTGGCCGAAATCCGCCCATGGAGCGTCGGCGACAACATGCACCTCGCCGTCGGCCAGGGGGACCTCGTGACCTCGCCGCTGCAGATGGCGGTCGCCTACTCGACGCTTGCCAACGCGTTCACCCACGCTGGCGACGGCACCGTCGTCACGCCCCACCTGGGGCTGGAGGTCGACGACGCCACGGGCGGGCTCGTGCAGGCGCTCAGCCCGGCGCCGGCGCGGCACGTGCGCCTCAACTACTCGGATCTGAGCCTCGTGATGGAAGGGATCCACGCAGCCGCCAGCCAGCCGGGAGGAACCTCCTTCGACGTCTGGCAGGGGTGGGACCAGGGACAGCACCCCGTCTACGGGAAGACCGGTACCGCACAGCGTGAACCGAAGGAAGACCAGTCCTGGTACATGTGCTACGTCGGCGACCCCCAGAGGCCGATCGTGATCGCGGTGACGGTCGAGCAGGGCGGCTTCGGAGCAGAAACGGCCGCGCCGATCGCCCGCCTGATCGCCTCCAAGTGGTTCGGCAAGCCCGCCAAGTTCGTCGCCGGGGCCTCCAAGACGCGATGACCGCGTCCATCCACACGAGCGGAGGGCGCCAGGCTCGCTCGTCCCGCCCCCTTACCGCCTCGAGCGTGATCGCCTGATGCCGCTGAGCCCGATCAAAGCGACCGAGGAGGCGCCCGTCGCGGCGCCGCGGCAGCTGCGCCTGCCGCTTGACCCGGTGGTGACATTCGCCGTGGTCGGGCTGGCCGTCTGCTCGATCGTCACGCTCGGGGTCGCCACGCAAGACCTCGTGCCAGGCCAGCCGAACTACTACGTCAACCGCCAGCTGATCTACCTGATCGTCGGCCTCGTGGGGATGATCGTCCTCTCGCGACTGGACTACGCCCGCCTGCGTCAGTTCAAAAACGGGATCTATGCGCTGCTGATACTGAGCATCCTCGCGGTGCTCGCCCTCGGTCACGCCGCACGAGGCTCGCAACGGGCGATCAACCTGCCGTTCTTCTCCTTCCAGGCGTCCGAGCTCGGCAAGGTGCTGCTGATCCTCGCGATCGCCGCCTTCGTCGTCGATCGCGCGCGGCGGCTGCGCGAGCGCGAGACGACCGCCCGCGTGATGATCGCCGCGCTCGTGCCCGCGATGTTCGTGATCGCCCAGCCGGACCTCGGCTCCGGGATGGTCTACATGGTGGTGGCCTTCACGATGCTGTTCGTGGCCGGCACCGCCTGGCGGCACCTCGCGAGCCTGCTGGTGCTCGTCGCCGTGTCGCTCACGTTCGTGCTGGTGGCGGCGCCTGCTGCAGGCGTGCACGTGCTAAAGCCCTACCAGGTGGCGCGCCTGACGGCCTTCCTTCACCCCTCATCCAACCCGCTGAAAGAAGGCTACCAGCAGCAGGAGTCCAAGATCGCGATCGGCGCGGGCCAGAAGTTCGGCCGCGGCTCGAACGCGAGCCAGGTGCCCAACGGGTTCGTGCCCGAGCGGCACACCGACTTCATCTTCGCCGCGGTGGGCGAGCGCTACGGCTTCGTCGGCGCGGCGCTCGTGCTGCTGCTCTACGCGCTGCTGATCTGGCGAACCATCGGGGTCCTGGTGATGGCGAAGGATCTGTTCGGCTCGCTGATCGCGGCCGGAATAGCGGCTATGCTCATGTTCCAGGTCTTCGTCAACGTGGGAATGACCATTGGAATCATGCCAATTACCGGCGTCACGCTGCCACTCATGAGCTACGGCGGCTCGTCGGTCATCACCACACTGTTGGCGGTAGGCCTGTTGCAATCGATTTACGTTCAGGCGCGCGCCTCCGCTTCGCTGAAGGGCCGCGTTCTGCGCTACTAAAACGAATGTTCGCCGAGCACCCCACATCAGACCGCCTGGAGCAGCCATACGCGGGCGCGCAGCCCGCCCGGCGCCCGTCAGTCCGGCGCCCGCAGGTCCGGCGCCACCTCCGCTCGGCGAGCCTCCATACCGAAAGACTGGATCAAATTGAAAAAGCAAGTGCTTGTCAGCGTCGATCGCGCGGAGACGCGCGTCGCGCTTCTGGAGGCGAGCGGAACGCCCGCCGCCTCGCGAGGGTCAGCCGCCGATCGCGGCCGCTCGGCCCGCTCGGCCGGCTCGACCAACGGCCGCAAACGCGGCAGCGGACATCCGGAGGCCGGATATCGCATAGCTGAGCTCTACATCGAGCGCCGCGGCGGGCGCTCGATCGTCGGCAACATCTACAAGGGCAAGGTCGACAACGTGCTGCCCGGCCTCGAGGCCGCGTTCGTCGACATCGGCCTCGAGAAGAACGGCTTCCTGCACGTCGATGAGATCGTCCTGCCGGGAGTCGAGGCGCCCCGGCGGGGGCGCGGAAACGGCGGCGGCCGGCGGATCTCCGATCTGCTCTCGCCGGGCCAGGAGATCGTCGTGCAGGTGGTCAAGGACCCGCTGAAGACCAAGGGGGCGCGACTGTCGATGGAGCTGACGATCGCAGGCCGCTACATGGTCTACGCGCCGACCGGCGAGGGCGTCGGCGTCTCCCGACGGCTCGAGGACCGCGAGCGCGAGCGCCTGCGCCGGCAGACCGCCAACCTCGAGCTGGGCGGCGGCGGCGTGATCGTCCGCACGGCAGCCCACGGCGCCAAGCGGGCGGACTTCGAACGCGAGCTGAAGTACCTGCACAAGCTCCACGAGGTGCTCGTCAAGCGCGTGCAGGACACGGCCGCGCCCGACCTCGTCTTCCAGGAGGCGGATCTCTCGGTGCGCGTCGTGCGGGACATCTTCTCCGAGCACTTCGAGCGTGCGATCGTCGACGACCCGCAGCAGTACCACCGGCTCGTGTCGTTCTTCACCCGCACCGCCCCGGAGCTCGTCGAGCGCGTCGAGCTGTGGGAGCAGGAGGAGCCGCTGTTCGAGGCCTACGGGGTCGACAAGGCGATCGAGGGGGTGCTCTCGCGGCGGGTGGACCTGCCGAGCGGCGGCTATCTGATGATCGACTACGCCGAGGCGCTGACGGTGATCGACGTCAACTCCGGCAGCTTCATCGGTCGCGGCAAGGGCGCGGGACTCGAGGACACGATCACCAAGACCAATCTCGAGGCCGCCGAGGAGGTCGTCAACCAGCTGCGACTCAGGGACATCGGCGGGATCATCGTCATCGACTTCATCGACATGGCCCGCGCGCGCAACCGCGACGCCGTCATGAAGACGCTGCGCAAGACGCTCGACGAGGATCGCACGAAGACCTTCACCGCCGAGATCTCCAAGCTCGGGCTGGTCGAGATGACCCGCCAGAACGTCACCGAGGGCGTGAGGGAGATCATGAGCCGCCCGTGTCCGACGTGCGAGGGCGAGGGCGTGATCCGCTCCGAGGAGACGATCGCGATCGAATTCGAGCGCAAGCTGCGCGACATCGCGGCCGAAAATCCCAAGGACGACGCGTTCCTTGTGCAGATCAACCCCCGCGTGAGCACCCAGTTCACCGGCCACAACTCACGCGTGCTCCACGCGCTGGAGGCGCAGACCGGCAAGTCATTCCTGTTCGAGGGCTCGGAAGGGCTCGCGCTCGACCACTTCGCGATCACGTTCATGGGCACCCGCGCGGAGGTCGAGGAGCGCGCCCTGCCCTTCCGCCAGGGCGATGAGGTGCTGGTCGAGATCGTCGAGCCGCACATGTACGACGTCGAAGACGCGGTCGCCAAAATCGACGGCTACATCATCTCGATCGCCGGCGCCGCGCCGCATGTCGGCGAGAAGCGGATGGTTCGCATCGTCACCGTTGGCCGCACGGCGGCGAGCGCGCTGCTGCTGGACGAGTCGGGTGAGGTGGTCCGCCCGCCGGCGCGACCGACGGGCGCGAAGAGCGCCCCGCGCGGCCGCCGGCCTGCTGCGTCGGAGCCCGACGAGGGCGCCGCCGTCACGGAAGGATCCAAGGCGCGTGCGCGCGGCCGTCGGCGGCCGGCCGAAAGCGAGGACGCGGAGGCGCGTCGCGAAGCCGGACTCAGCGAGTCGCCGACGACGCTGGACTCGGAGCCGGAGGAGGAGGCGGCGACGAGCGCCGCGCTCCCCGACGAGGCTCCCGAGGGCGCGGGCGAGGACGATGGCCTACAATCGAAGCCTCGGCGTCGTGGCCGCAGGGGCGGGCGGCGCCGTTCGGCTGCCAAGGCGAAGGCGACACCCGAGTAGCCGCTCGCGGTGGCGTCGAGCGCCCCGAAGCCCTGCCAAAGAGAGAGAAGCCAACGGACATGTACGCGATCGTCAAGACGGGAGGCAAGCAGTACCGCGTCGAGCGCGGACAGCGCCTGCTCGTCGAGCGGTTGGCGGCGGAGGAGGGCGCGAACGTCGCGCTCGAGCCGATCCTCTACCGCTCGGAGGAGGCCGTGTTCGACAAGGCCGGCCTGCAGAGCGTCAGCGTCACGGCCAAGGTCCTGGCGCACGTGCGCGGCGAAAAGCTGCGCGTCTTCAAGTTCAAGCCGAAGCGCGGCTACAAGCGCCGCACCGGCCACCGCCAGGAGCTCACCCAGATAGAGGTGACCGAGATCACGGCCAACGGCCGCAAACCGGCGGCGACCACGACCGCCAAGCCCGCGAGCGCCAAACCGGCCGACGCCGGGGCGCCACAGACGCGTCCGCCTGCCAAACCGAAAGCGCGCCCGGCAGCGAAACCGAAAGCCGGCGCCGCGGCCAAAGCTAAAACGAGCAAGGAGAAAGGCGCAGATGGCTCATAAGAAGGGACTCGGCTCCAGCCGCAACGGACGCGACTCGAACGCCCAGCGCCTGGGGGTGAAGACGTTCGCCGGACAGGCGGTGAGCGGTGGTGAGATCATCGTGCGCCAGCGCGGCACGCGCTTCAAGCCCGGTGCCGGCGTCGGCATCGGCAAGGACGACACGCTTTACGCCCGCGCGGCAGGCACGGTCCAGTTCACGAGCGGGCGACGGGGGCGAACGGTCAGCGTTCTGCCCGACGGCGCCGACAGCTGAACTCAGCATCGCGGCGGCCTGGGATGGGGGTGCCAGCCGCCCGCAGCAGCCGCGCACGACCCCGGGTGCATCTCCTGGACGGCGGTGCGGCGCGTCGCTATCCCTGCTGAGCGGTCGGCCTGACGAGGATCTCGTTGACGTTGACGTGCTCGGGCTGTGAGACCGCGTACATCACCGCCCGGGCGATGTCGTCGTCCTCAAGAGCATCCTTGGGGCGCTGGTCGAAGAAGGGCGTGTCGGTCATGCCCGGCTCGATCACCGTCACGCGCACGCCGGTGCCGTGCAGATCCTGGCGGGCGGCCTCGCCCATCGCGGTGACCGCGTGCTTCGTGCACGAGTACATCGAGCCCGGCAGCACGCGCCGCCCTGCGACGCTGGAGGTCAGGAGCAGGTGGCCGCGAGACTCGGTGACGGCGGGAAGCGTCGCGCGAAGGGTCAGCGCCGCCCCATAGACGTTCGTCAGGACCATCTCGCGCCAGTGCTCGGGCGTGTCGTTGAGGAAGCCTCGCGGTCCGCCGAAGCCGGCGTTGGCGAAGGCGACGTCGATCCGCCCGAAGGCCGAGAGCGCATCGGCTGCCAAGCGCTGCTGGTCCTCCCAGTCGGTGACGTCGCAGGGCACGGCGAGCGCCCGCTCGGGGCCACCCAGCTCCTCAGCCAGCGCCTGCAGGCGCTCCTCGCTGCGCGCGGCCAGCACCAGCCGCCAGCCCTCGGCGCCTGCGCGCCGTGCGGTGGCGGCGCCGATGCCGGACGAGGCGCCCGTGATCAGGAACACGCGGTCGGCGGCTTGGGGGGTCTCGGCGTTCATCGGTGATCGGCTCCTTTTCCTGGTTTGGACGTCGATGCATCTACTCACATAGGCCGCCCCGACGGCCGCTTGCGGGCGCTGCCAGCTGTCACGATTGGTCGCGATGCTTCACGACCGCGCGAGAATCCACGTCCAGGCAGGGGCCGGCGGTGACGGCTGCATGAGCTTTCGCCGCGAAGCGCACGTGCCGCGTGGCGGGCCGGATGGCGGGGACGGCGGACACGGCGGAGCCGTGGTGTTCGTTTGCGACGACTCGTTGCGGGACCTGCAGAGCTTCCGTCGCAAGACCCACTACGCCGCCGGGCGCGGCGGGCACGGCGAGGGCTCCCTGCGCCATGGCGCGGACGGGCAGACGCTGACGATCGGCGTCCCGCCGGGCACGCAGATCGTCGGCTCCGACGAGGACGGCGGCGAGCTCGCCGGGCGTCGCTGGGAGCTGCTCGCTGACGGCCAGCGGGCGACGGTGGCACGGGGCGGACGAGGAGGCAAGGGGAACAAGCGCTTCGCGACGCCCACTCGCCAGGCGCCGCGCTTCGCGGAGCGCGGCCTCGCGGGCGAGGAGGGGTGGCTCGAGCTGAGGCTGAGACTGCTTGCCGACGTCGGGCTGGTCGGCCTGCCGAACGCCGGCAAGTCATCCCTGCTGGCGCGCCTCACCCGGGCTGCTCCGAAGATCGCCAGCTATCCGTTCACGACCCTCTCGCCGGTTCTCGGCGTGCTTGAGGGCCAGGAACGCCAGCTGATCCTCGCCGATATTCCCGGCCTGATCGAGGGCGCGAGCGAAGGCGCCGGGCTGGGCCACGAGTTCCTCGCGCACGTAGAGCGCACGCGATTGCTGGTGCACGTGCTCGACATCGCGCCCGAGCTCTCGGGCGGCGAGGCGCTGGACCCGATCTCCAACCACGCGACCATCGAGCGCGAGCTGGCCGCGCACAACGAGCAGCTCGCCCGGCTGCCGCGGGTGCTCGCGCTCTCCAAGTCCGATCTCGTAACGCCCGAGCGTGCGCGTGAGGTTCGCGCCGACTGGCGCGAGCGCCTCGGTCCCGAGGTGCCCGTCATCTCGACCTCGAGCGCGACCGGCGCGGGCCTCGAGGAGCTTGCCGCCCAGCTGCTGCGCAGCGTCGCCCCGGCCGAGGACTCGGCCGAGGGCGAACGCGGGTCGCTCGACGCTTCGCAGGCGCCCGCCGGCGCAGGCGTCAACGGAGCGGCCGGGGTGGGGCCGGGAGTGGATCGGCCGGGCGAGGAGCAGCTTGCCGAGCACATGGTCTTCCGGCCGGCCGGGGACAGGGGCTTTCGCGTCGAGCGCCTCGGGCCTCACTCGTTCGCCGTACGCGGCAGGGGCATCGAGCGGTTGCTCGAGAGGTATGACGTCGAGAACGAGGATGCGATGACCTACGTCGAGGGACGCCTGCGGCGGATCGGCGTGCTCAAGGCCCTGGAGGCGGAGGGCTTCCAGCCGGGGGACGAGATCGAGATCGCCGGCGTGACCTTCGAGCTTGACCCCAGCTCCGCCGGCTAGCTCTAGGGCCGCCGGCGCGTCGGAGTTCGCGACACGTGCGCGGCCTACGCGGGTCTGCGTCGAGCGCCCGCCAAATAAGCTCCACCGATGAGACGGATCGTCGTCAAGCTGGGCTCGAGCGTCGTCGCCGACGGCGATGGTGAGCCGCGCACCGAGGTGCTCGAGCGTGTCTGCGACGCCCTCGCCGGCCTGCACCGGGACGGGGCCGAGGCGATCGTGGTCACGAGCGGCGCGATCGCGAGGGGCATGCGCGTGATGGAGCTTCGCCAGCGCCCCAGCTCGATCGGGGAGCTGCAGGCCGCCAGCGCCGTCGGCCAGGGCAAGCTCTACCGCATCTACGACGAGCTTCTGCGTGCGCGTGGCGTGACCACCGCACAGGTCCTGCTCACCTTCTTCGATATGAGCGCACGCACCCACTACCTGAACGCACGACAGACGCTCAGCACGCTCCTTGAATGGCGGGTTCTGCCCGTGATCAACGAGAACGACACGACGGCGACCGATGAGATCTCCTTCGGCGACAACGACTTCCTCGCAGCCCAGGTGGCGATTCTCATCGGCGCCGATGAGCTGATCCTGCTGACGGACATCGATGGCCTGTTCACCGCTGATCCCCGGCTGCACGGCGACGCGCGGCTGGTCGGCGAGGTGAGCGACTTCAGCGCGCTCGAGGACCTGGAGATCGGTCACACGACCTCGCCGCTCGGGTCGGGCGGGATGCGCTCGAAGGTCGTGGCGGCCGACATGGCGAGCGCGGCGGGCATCACCACCGTGGTCTGCAACGGCGTGCGCGAGGGGGCGCTCGCGGCGGTGCTGGCCGGCGAGCGCGAGGGCACGCGTTTCACGGCGCGCGAGGCCCGCTACAGCAGCTTCAAGTTGTGGCTGAAGTACGCGAAGCCCACCCGCGGCACGCTGCTGATCGACGCGGGCGCGGTTCGAGCGGTGCGCGAGGGTAGCGCCAGCCTACTGCCGGTTGGTGTCGTCGCGGTGCTCGGCGACTTCGACGCCGGTGACGCGGTGGAGATCGCCGAAGGCGGCTCCGGCGACGGCGAGCGGGGTAGGACCCTCGGCAAGGGGATCTGCAACTACTCGGCGGAGGAGCTCAAGCGGGTGATCGGCATGAAGTCCACCGCCGTTCGCGAGATCCTCCCGCGGGCGACGGATGAGGCCGTGCACCGCGACTACCTCGTGATCGACTGACCGTCGTACCCTTTAGGCCTATGGCCACAGTCATCTCGCCCGTCGCTGACGTCTGCCGCGCCGCCAAGCGCGCCTCGCGCGAGCTGGCACGCGTCGACGCGGCCGTCAAGGACGCGGCGCTCGAGGCGATCGCCGCGGCGCTCGAGGACCGCGTCGAGGAGATCCTCGAGGCCAACGAGCGCGACATGCAGGCCGGCGTCGAGGCCGCCATCGGCGACGCGCTGCTCGACCGTCTGCGCCTGGACCGCTCTCGCGTTGCGGAGATCGCGCGAGCGGTCCGCCAGATCGCTGCGCTCGCCGACCCTGTCGGCGAGGTGATCGACGGCCGTCGCCTGCCGAACGGGCTGGACGTGCGTAAGGTGCGCGTTCCGCTCGGCGTCGTCGCCGTCGTCTACGAGGCGCGGCCGAACGTGACGATCGACGCAGCGGCGCTGTGCCTGAAGTCGGGCAACGCGATCGTGCTGCGCGGCTCTTCCTCGGCCGCCCACTCGAACGCGACGCTCGCCCAGATCGCCGCGGAGGCAGCGGTCGCGGCCGGCCTGCCCGACGGCTGCGTCAGCCTGGTCGCGGGTGGCGGGCATGAGGAGCTTGCCGAGCTCGCCACGCAGAAGGAGACCGTTGACCTCATCATCCCCCGTGGCGGCGAGAGCCTGAAGGCCGCGCTCGAGGCGGTCGCGACCGTGCCGGTCATCTACGCGGCCTCCGGAAACTGCCACGTCTACGTCGACGCCTCCGCGGATCTCGACCAGGCGGCCGCCATCGTCATGAACGCGAAGACCCAGCGCCCCGGTGTCTGCAACGCCGCCGAGACGCTGCTCGTGCACCGGGACCTCGCCGAGCGCTTCCTCGCGCCGATGCTGCGCTCGCTGCGTGAGGCGGGGGTGCTCGTGAGGGCGGATGAGCCCACGCGTGCGATGTGGCGCGACGGGCACGGCGAGCCGGGGGCGCCGGCCGGCGGCCCGGAGCTGGAGGAGGCGCAGGAGGAGGACTGGGCAACCGAGTATCTCGCGCTCACGATCGCCGTTCGCGTGGTCGACGGCATCGATGAGGCGATCGAGCACATCGGCCGCTACGGCAGCGGGCACTCCGAGGCGATCGTGACCCGCGACACCGCAGCCGCCCGTGCGTTCCAGCTCGGAGTCGACGCGGCGTGCGTGTACGTCAACGCATCGACGCGCTTCACCGATGGCGGCGAGTTCGGGATGGGCGCCGAGATCGGGAACTCCACCCAGAAGCTCCACGCACGCGGACCGATCGGATTGCGCGAGCTGTGCACCTTCAAGTATCTCGTCGAGGGCGACGGACACGTTCGCAACTGACACGCCCGGAGCGATCTCCGATCCTCGATCGATCGGGATCCTCGGGGGCACATTCAACCCGCCCCATCTCGGCCACGTCGCGCTCGCGCGTCACGCGCG
>DATMQX010000013.1:0-5315 GCA_035567055.1 Solirubrobacteraceae bacterium | reverse complement strand
GACCGCGACGGAAACGCAGCCGGGCGGATGCGCAGGCACGTGTGCGGCGCTCTTCAACATGGCCTTCCGCACCAACGAGCCGGTCCCGCGGAACTACGAACCAGGCACTGCGAACACGATCGCCGAGGGCAGCGTGACCGTCAAGCTGGACGGCAGGTGGTGGCGCGAGCGTCGGCAGGCCGAAGTCCTCGCCTCCGGCGACGTGAGCGAATTCAACGCCGAGGTCGACTTCGGCAAGCTCGCGAGCGGGGTGACGGACGAATCCCTGGTGCCGAAGACGGGGCATATCGACCGAATCTTTGCCAGCCACCACGAATTCGGACAGGGAGTCAACTACAAAGTCACCTGCCTGACCAGCACCGAAGCGGAGTGCACGGGACGGTTCGTCGGCCAGCTCCAGCCGTATGCGCTGTTCGTGCCCGCCAAACCGCAGCCGCCGAAGGGCTTCGGGCTGATCGTGAGCATGCACGGACTGTCCGCCAACTACAACGAGTTCCTCGGCAGCCACGAGGCGTCGGAGATGGGCGAACAGGGGAGCGGCTACATCTTCGCTTCGCCCGAGTCCCGTGGCCCGGATGGGTCGTACAAGAGCTACGCGGAAGCGGACGTGTTCGAGATGTGGGCCGACATCGCGCGCAACTACCACGTGAACCCGAACCTGACCCACGTCACGGGCTATTCGATGGGCGGCGCGGGAACCTACCGTCTGGCCACGCGGTGGCCGGATCTGTGGGCGCGGGCGTTCCCGATCGTCGGCCCGCCAACAGAATCCGAAGAATCGTTCGTTTCGCTGCGCAACGTCCCGGTGTTCGCCTGGTACGGACAGAACGACGAACTCGTCCCGCCCGCGACTTACGAACCCGCATTCCTGGCGGCAGAAAAAGATGGCCTGCGCTACGAGCGGTGGGTGTTCACGCCCGCCGGGCACGTCACCGAGGGGAACAACGACGAGTACACGCCGGCGGCCGAATTCCTTGGCGAGAACGAAGTGGATCGCAACCCCTCTCATGTCACCTACGTCCTCGACCCGAGCAGGGACACCGTCGCCACGAGCCCGGCGAACCACGCCTACTGGGTGTCGGGTCTTACGGTCCGCGGAGCGGGCAAAACCGGCAGGATCGACGCCGTCTCGTATGCGTCGGGGCTCGGCGACCCGCCATCCCTTCCCGTCGCGCTCGGCGCCGGCGTCCTGGAAGGGGGCTCGCACGGGTCGTTGCCGTACTCGAGCCGGACGCTGGCCTGGGGGCCTGCGCCGAGTCGCCCGAAGGAAAACCGCATCGATGTCACGGCGAGCAACCTCGCGAAGGCGACCATCGAACCGCGGCGCGCCGGGATCAGCTGCACCGCGCAGGTCAACGTCACCAGCGACGGTCCATTCGAACTGACGCTGAGCGGCTGCGGCCGGGTGATAACCGTGCCATAGACGCCTGCCGACTTGCAGCCACGTCTTAGGGGTGAGCGAGGGGACTCGAACCCCCGACCGCCTGGACCACAACCAGGAGCTCTACCAACTGAGCTACGCCCACCACGGATGCGAGACAGGCGCAGTTTAGCGGCCGAAAGTCAGCCCGGACCGGGGCGGGAGGATCCGAGCGCCTCTTCCGCCAGGGCCAGGGTCTCGCTGGGAGACAAACCGGGCCGCTCGGCGACGGCCTGCCGCCAGGCGGCGAGCAGCAGCGCAGGGTCATCGCCCAGCAGCGACGCGAGCTGGACGCCGAGTGCGAGGGGGTCGGTCGGCAGCGCAGCCGACGAGCTCGCCGGCGACGGTTGGGAAGGCCCGGCGGCGGCGTTTCCCGACGCCTCGCGTGCGGCTGCGATCACCCTGGCCGTGACATCCTCGCCTTCGCGCTGGGCGGCGCGCCAGCCGCGCCCCATCGACAGCTGCTGAAGCTCAAGGCGGGGTCCCTCCAGCACAGTGAGGGTCGCCTGGTGAGGGCTCCACTTCCGTTCTCCCAACTCCATTGGTTTTTCGAGTACCCACGGGGCGAGCAGGATCTGGAGGTCCCGATCGCTGAGGTTGAAGCGGCACAGGTTGTGCGGGAATTGCCGAAGCTCGAGGTGGTACATCAGGCCACAGGCTCTCATGTCACCGCCCCCGACGCTGGCGCGTGTCATATTCCCGGCGTGCACGTGGTGGCCGAGATGCCGACTACCGCCGCGGACCTGCCGCTCCAGGGCGGCGTCGGCGACGCGACGCTCACGCTTCGCCCGTTGCTTTGCGCAGAGATGCGCGCCCCGGCTGGTTGGTTCCGGCGGGCCCAGGGACCGACGGCGACGCTCAAGGCGCTGGGCATCGGGGTGCCGGCCCAGCAGCGCATCAGGGTGCCGATAGTGGCTTTCCTGCTGGAGCATCCGAGCGCGGGCCTCGTGCTCGTGGACACGGGCTTTCACCGCTCGATCGCCGAGGGTCCGGCGCGCGAGCGCGCGCGCAACCTCGGGCCGGTGGGGCGTGTGATGAGCCGCGATCTGCAGATGCGCCCCGAGCAGACGGTGGTCGAACAGCTGCGGGCGCTTGGAGTCGATCCCCCGGACGTGGGGCTTGTGGTGATGACCCACCTGCACTTCGATCATGCGAGCGCGCTGTCTGACTTTCCCGGCTCCAGCGTGCTGGTGTCCCGGGAAGAGTGGAGCGCGGCGGGAGCCCGCGGCTCGGTCCTGCACGGCTACTCCACGGCGCAGCTCGATCCCCGCCCGACCTACATGACGATCGACTTCGACGGTGCGGGCGCCTCATACGGGCCGTTCGAGCGTGCGGTGGACGTGTTCGGCGACGGCTCGCTGACGCTCGTCTCAACCCCAGGTCACAGCGTCGGGCATCTCTCACTCATCGTGCGCCTCGGCGGGCGTGAAGCGCTGCTGACGGGCGACGCGGCATACACGCTCGGCACTCTGCGCGAAGGTGAGAGGCCGTGGCGCTCGGAGGACGCCCGGGCGTTCGAGACGAGCCTTGCCGCCCTGCGGGCGTGGGACCTGCAGCATCCCGACGCGCTCGTCGTGCCGGGACACGACATGGATGCGTGGGAGCAGCTGGAGGAGCTCTACTCCTGAGCTCCTGGCGCCGCGAGCGCCTCGACGACCGCATGGTCGACGCCGAGTCGAGCCCGCATGACTTCCACGGCCTCGGGGTTGGAGTCGATCAGCACGTAGTGGCGGCCGAGCTTGGCGGCGACCGCGCCGAGAGTGCCGCTGCCGGCGAAGAAGTCAAGGCACCAGTCGCCCGGACGCGTCGATGCCTGGACCATGCGCCGCACGACGCCCTCCGGCTTCTGCGTGGGATAGCCGGTCTTCTCGTGCCCGCGCGTCGCCACGATCGTGTGCCACCACACGTCTGTCGGTAGCTTGCCCCTGGCGGCCTTCTCGGCGGTCACGAGACCCGGTGCCATATAGGGCTCACGGTCGACGCGCTCGCCATCGAACAGGTAGTTCGCGGGATCCTTGACGTAGACGAGGATCGTGTCGTGCTTGGCGGGCCAGCGACGCTTCGTGCGAGCTCCGTAGTCATAGGCCCAGATGATCTCGTTGAGGAAGCACTCGCGCCCGAAGATCTCATCGAGCAGCAGCTTGCAGTGGTGTGACTCGCGGTAGTCGATGTGGAAGTACAGCGTTCCCTCGTCCTTCAGCAGCCTGTGGGCGTGCTCCAGGCGCGGTGAGAGGAAGGCGAGATAGTCGTCGAAGCTGTCGCCATAGGAGGACTCGGCGAGTAGCTGCGTCCGGTAGCGCCGCCCTTGAAAGCCGACACGTGGACCATCCTCGTCATGGACCGCTCGAAGGGTCCTGCGCACCTGCGTCCTGCCGGTATTGAACGGCGGGTCGATGTAGATCAGCTGGAACGACTCGGACGCAAAGCCGGGAAGCAGCTCGAGGCTGTCGCCCAGCAGGATCCGATCGGTCACGGGTCCGTCATGCCGGGCGTTCACGGACCAGAGGGTATGCCCGAGCGCCGATGGAGCGCGATGCAGACTTCGCGCCAGCCGGGCGTCAGTGGGGGAAACGCTGGCGCTCGGCCCACAGCACACAGGTGCGGCGAGCCCTTCGGCGTGGTCTGGCGTAACGTGGTGGCCGCTTGAGCTGACCGCTCCCGGGCGCAGCGAAGCGCCGACCCCTGTTTACTGCACGGTCGATGTTCTCCGGCTCGGCATTCGAGGTGAGCGGGCGCCGCGGCGCGGACGGGCTGGCGCGCCGCACACGCCTGGTAGCGCTCGCGCTCGCCCTCGCGACGCTCGCCGGGGTGCTGCTTGCGCTGCTCAGCGGTCGCCGGGACGATGGCGACTCGCAGGCCCGGGCCGCCAGCTCGGCACCGGTTTCCGTCGCGATCGATGCGCGCCACCCCGGCAGGCAGGTGCGTGGCAGGTTCCTCGGTCTCTCGTTCGAGGCGGCGGCGCTGGCGCAGATCGCGCGCTACGGCGAGCGGGGGAACCTCGTCGCGCTGCTGCGCTCGCTCGGGCCGGGAGTGCTGCGTTTCGGCGGCGTCTCGGCAGACACGCAGGTCGCATGGACGGACCGCGCCACTCCGAGGCCGCCGTGGGCGAGCCGCGTGATCGACGCCGGCGATCTGCGCAGGCTTGGGCGTCTGGCGTCGCGCACCGGCTGGAAGGTGCTGCTGACGGTAGGCCTCCTGCACTACGATCCCGCCGCCGCCGCGCGTGAGGTGGCGGCTGCCGCCGCCGCGCTCGGGCACCGCCTCGTGGCGATCGAGGTCGGCAACGAGCCGGACGCCTACGCACAGCATGGCTACAGGCCGCTGCCGTGGACCTATCCGCAGTACAACGCGGAGGTCTCGATGTACCGGCGTGCGATCGCGAAGGCGGTGCACGGCATCCGGTTTGCTGGCCCGGGAGTGTCCGGCTCGCGGATCTTCGCCACGTGGGGACCTGGCGAGGCGACCGCTCAGCGACCGTCGCTGCTGACCGGACACCACTATCCGCTCGGCTGTCATCAGACCCCGCCGCCGTCGATCGGCCGCCTTCTGAGCGCCCAGACCCGAAGCCTCGAGGGGCAGTCGCTCGAACGCTTCATGTCGGTATCGCGGGCAAGATCGATCCGCTTCCGCATGGACGAGCTCGGCAGCGTCTCCTGCGGCGGAACCCATGGAATCAGCGACGCGTTCGCCTCGACGCTGTGGGCGACCGGATACATCGTCCAGGCGATGGCCAAGGGCCTGGCCGGCGTCAACTTCGAGGGCAACCCCGCCTACTGCCTGGGCTACTCGCCGGTCTGCGCGGGCTCGCCGGAGCGTCTCGCGGCCGGAGTCCTCCGCGCACAGCCGGTCTGGTACGCGCTGCTGGTCGGTAGGAAGCTGGTCGGCGCTCGCCCGC
>DATMQX010000012.1:0-2425 GCA_035567055.1 Solirubrobacteraceae bacterium | reverse complement strand
CACGTCCAGGCCGGCCGCTTCCAACATCGCGTTGGCCCGCGCCTTGTCCATGCACAGCGCTGACGCCAGCACGCCCGAGCCCGTGTACGGCAGGCCGAGCAGCTCGAGCATGCCCTGGATGGTTCCGTCTTCGCCGAACCGTCCGTGAAGTGCGTTGAAGACACACGCGAACTCGCCGTCCCTCAGGGCGTCCCACGTGCTGAGGTCCACATCGACGCCGGTGACCTCGTGGCCGCGCGAGCGGAGCGCCTTCTCGACCTGCGCACCCGACCTGAGCGACACCTCGCGCTCGGCCGAGCGACCCCCACGGAGCACCGCCACTTTCATCGCTTGAACCTTCCGACCATCTCCACCTCGGTCTCCAGCTCGACGTTGAAGCGCCGCTTGACCTCGGCCTGGACTCGCTCGATGAGGCGTTTGACGTCGGCCGCGGTGGCGCCCCCCTCGTTGACGATGAAGTTGCCGTGCATCGGCGACACGAGGGCAGTGCCTTCGCGAGCGCCCTTGAGACCCGCGGCCTGCACCAGGCGGCCGGCCGAGTCCCCCGGCGGGTTCTTGAAGACGCTGCCGCAGTTCTTGGTCTTGATCGGCTGCGTCTCGCCGCGCTCCCTGGTGAGCTTCGCCATCAACGCCTTCGCCTCTTCCCCATCGCCGCGCTCGAGCTGGATCGTCGCCTCGACCACCAGCCCGCCCTTGAGCGCTCCCTCGCGCAGGGCAGAGGTGCGGTACCCGAAATGAAGGTCGGCGGGCTTCCACGCCTGGAGCCCCGCGTTGGGCATGAAACCGTCGACCCCGACCAGCACCTCCCGCAGCTCTTTGCCCCAACAGCCCGCGTTCTGGTACACGGCGCCGCCGACCGTGCCGGGAACGCCGATCGCGAACTCGAAACCGCGCAGCCCGGCGTCAGCGACGATCCGCGCCAGGCGCATCATCTTCAGCCCCGCCCCTGCCCGCACCAGCCTCCCGTCCACGTGGTGCTCGCGGTTCACGACCCGTACGACCAACCCTTCGACGCCTGCGTCGGCGACCAGCAGGTTGGTGCCCGCTCCGAGCAGCAGGTAAGGAATGCCGCGTTCGGCGCAGCCCTGGATCACCTCCTCGATCGCTTTCGGACGCCCGAGCTCGATGAAAAAGTCGGCGGGTCCGCCGATGCCGAAGGACGTGCGCGAGGCGAGCGGCTCGTCCTGGCTCACGCCCGGGAGCGAGGCCAGCCACTTGACCTTAGACGCGGTGCGCCAGCTCATCGCCCAACTTGTTGATGTCGCCCGCACCCATCAGGAGCAGGAGATCGCCCGGCCCGACAAGGCCTTCGAGCATCTCGCGCGCCGTCGTGAAGTCGCCGGCGTAGGTTGCATTCGGCATCTGGTGCGCCAGGTCGGCGGCCTGCACGCCCGATTCGTTCTGCTCGCCCGCGCTGTACACGTCCAGCACCAGCACCTTGTCGGCGCCCTCGAAAGAGCGCGTGAAGTCGTGCATGAAAGCGGCCAGACGCGAATAGCGATGCGGCTGGAACACCACGATCAGGCGCCGGTGACGCAGCTCGCGCGCGGCTTCGATCGTCGCGCGCACCTTGGTGGGATGGTGGGCGTAGTCGTCGTAGACGGTCGCGCCCTGGAAGATGCCGAGCAGCTCCATGCGCCGGTGCGCGCCGGGAAAGGATTCCAGCGCCGCCGCGACGTCGGCGAACCTGACCCCGACCTCCAGGGCCATCGCCGCGGCCGCCGTCGCGTTCTGGATGTTGTGGCGGCCGGGCTGCCTCAGGTTGATGCGTCCCAGCTCGCGTCCGTCGTGGTGGATCGGGAAAGGACGGACGTGCTCGCAGCGATATGTCGCATCGTGCCGGAAGCCGTATGTGATCCGCCGCGCTTTCGGCTTGAGGTCTCGCACGAGCTCATCGTCCGCGCACAACACCGCGAGGCCGTCCTCCGGCAGGTTCGCGATGAACCACTGGAAGAGGTCGCGCACCGCGCTGACGTCCCTGAAGTGGTCCGGGTGATCCAGCTCGATGTTGGTGACGATCGCGCGGCGTGGATGATGCAGCGTCAGGGTCCCGTCGGACTCGTCCGTCTCCGCCACGAGCCAGCTCGAACGTCCCGCGCGCGCGCTCGCGCCGTCGCCGACCAGGACGGTGGGGTCGTAGCCGGCCACGACCAGGATGTGGCCCAGCATGTGGGTCGTCGTCGTCTTTCCCGCGGTGCCGGCGATCGCGATGGAGTCGGTCTCGTTGATCAGCTGAGCCAGCATCTCGGCCCGGCTGAGCACTGTGAGACCCATGGCCCGCGCGGCGTCGAGCTCCGGTGAGGCCTTGATCGCTCCGCTGTACACCAACAGGTCCTGGAACAGGACGTGCTCAGGGTCGTGGCCGATCATGATGCGCACGCCGGCATCCTCGAGCTCTTCGGTCGTCTCGGACAGCTTCGTGTCG
>DATMQX010000011.1:0-6173 GCA_035567055.1 Solirubrobacteraceae bacterium | reverse complement strand
ACGGTGGCACCGAGCATCCCCACCTTGCCGAACAGCGCGTCGAGGAGCAGCACGGCGAGCGTCGCTCCAACGAGCTGGACGAGGACGTAGCCCGGCACCCGCCGCCACGGGAAGTCTCCGCGCGCCGCGAAGCCGACGCTCACGACGGGGTTCAGGTGCGCCCCCGAGACCGCCCCCATGAACAGGATGATCGTCATCACGGCCAGTCCAGGCGCGGTGACGGCGGCTCCGCGCCCGATCGACCCGTGGCCGACGGCGTTGACGACCACAGCGCCGGCCCCCGCCACGACGAGCAGGAACGTTCCGAGCAGCTCGGCGAACAGACGCCGCCATTCCCCCGAGGGATCTGCGAAATGCGCCTGCGATCGGGCCTGGGCTCGCGCCCACTCCGGCGGCAGGTAGTCGAGGGCGCCGCCCTGAGGCGCCTGTGCGGCGGCCTCCCGCTCGATCTGCTCGCCTTCGCTCATCTGGGTTGCTCGCCTTCAACCGTCCCGACAGTCCGCGCACGCGCCGTGCAGCACTATCTCATGCTCGGAGACGGACAGCGGAACCCGCTCGCTGATGCTGCGGATCGCCTTCTCAAGGCCGGCGTCGGAGAACGGCATCACGAGGCCACAGCCGTCGCATACGAGGTGATGGTGATGCTCCCCGTGATCCCGAGCCCGCTCGTAGCGCACCATCGCCTGCCCGGTCTCCACGCGCTGAACGAGCCCGAGGCGCTCGAGTTGGTCGAGGATCCGGTAGACGCTCGCCCTGCTGACCGCCCTCGGACTTTGAGCACGCAGCGCCTGCTCGATCTCGACCGCCGTCAGCGCGCAGGTCTCACCACCGAGCAGCTCGAGCACTGCCGTGCGTGCGCCGCCGCGCTTGCGCCCGTCGGCCGCCAGGAGCGTCTGCGCACGATCGATCCAGCTGGAGGCGCTCATGACCGAAGGGCCGACAGGCCGTAGATGGCGATGGCGACGGCGATCACCGCCGTGCTCGGCGGCAACCAGGGAACCGTGTAGGCGAGCACGAGCCCGACGACCATCGAGAGCACGGCGAGCAGCCCGGCGAGTGCGATCCCGGCGAGGGGATCGCCCGTCAGGCGATGCGCGGCGGCCGCCGGCGCGGCGAGCAGCCCGAGCAGCAGGAGCGCCCCGACCGCCTGGGTCGCCTCGGCGGCGACCACGCCCACGAGCGCGAGGAAGCCCACGCCGAGAAGGCGGGTCGGGACGCCGCGCGCGGCGGCGACGTCGGGCGCGAGCGTCGCGAACATGAGCGGACGGCCGATCAACACGACGAGCACGACGATCGCAAAGCCGATGACTGCCGCGAGACGCGCTTCGCCGGCGCCGAGTCCGAAGATCGAGCCGAACAACGTGTGAGCTGCCTGGATCCCCGCGCCGCCGGCCGAGCCGATGCTGAAGAGCGTGAGGAAGAACAGCCCGAGACCGAGGATGAACGTGAAGACGATGCCGATCGCGGTGTCGTCGGCCGGGGTGCTCCCCCCTGCTCCCCCGCCCCGGGCGACCAGCACGCCCCGCCCCAGCAGCCCGATCCCCGCGCCCACCGCGACCGTGGCGACGAACAGGCCGACACGCTGGTCGATACCGGCGGCCGCGGCGGCGAGCGCTCCCGGGAAGGCGACGTGGCTGAGCGCGTCCCCTGCGAACACCTGACCGCGCAACACCACGAAC
This sequence comes from Solirubrobacteraceae bacterium, assembly GCA_035567055.1. GTDB lineage: Bacteria > Actinomycetota > Thermoleophilia > Solirubrobacterales > Solirubrobacteraceae > Palsa-744. The sequence goes on along the minus strand of DATMQX010000011.1, from coordinate 4,494 downwards.
CAGCCGCACACGCCGCAGGCCAGCGCGACGAAGCTCCCGGCGAGCAGCGCGTTGCGCATGAACTCATGAGAGAGCATCAGGCGAGCGCCTCGAGGGTGCGCGCCTCTGCCGCGCGAGCGCCGGCCCTTCGCCCCTGCAGGGCGACCGAGACTCGCGCGAGCAGGTATACGGCGAAGGCGATCGCCGAGATGAAGAAGCCGGCGGGATAGACCGAGTAGTAGGCGATCCCCATACCCAGCCACACGATCAGCAGACCGAGCAGCACGGTCAGGACGAGGCTCACAGCGGGGCGCGCGGTGATCAGCTGAGCCGCGGCGGGCGGCGCGACGAGCAGCGCGAACACGAGCAGCGGGCCCGTGATCTGGCTGGTGGCCGCGACAGCCGCTCCCAGCAGAAGCAAAAAGCCACCGGACAGCCGGCTTACGCGCACCCCGCGGGCGCTCGCCACCTCCGGATCCACGGAGGCGAACAGCAGGGGACGGGCCAGCGTGCAGAGGGCCGCCAGCACGGCGAGCGCGACCGCTGCGAGCGCCAGCACCTGGCCGTCCGAGATCGCGAGGATGTTTCCGAACAGCAGGCTCTCGAGGTCCCCCAGGACACCCCCGTAGAGACTCACGAACAGGAACCCCAGCGCGAGCGCCGCGGCCTGGACGGCGCCGATCCGCGCTCCCTGTTCAGAGGGGGAGCCGGGCCCGCGGCCTGAGAACCGGCCGATCGCGAGCGCACCTGCCCCGCAGAACGCGAAGTAGCCCCACGCCGCCGGAACTCCCACCAGGGCCGCTCCGCTCGCCCCGGGGAAGGCCATCATCGAGAGCGTGTGACCGGCGAACGCCTGCCGGCGCAGCACCATCACCCAGCCGACGAGGCCCGCCATCACGGCGACGATGCTGCCGGCGAGCAGCGCGTTGATCATGAAGTGGTATTCGAGGACTTCACCCAGATCGCGTGCCACGTTCCAGCTGAGGGTCGGGTTCACGCTCTCAGGTGGCATGCGCGTGGATGTGGTCGTGAGCCGGCGCGTGCGCATGGCGGTCGTGATGGTGCGCCGGCGCATCGGGCTGGCCAACGACGACGAGGCGGCCGTCGGACGCCCTCAGCACCTCGACCGTCAGCCCGTGGAGCGCGGTGAGCGTCTCGCTGGTGATCACCTGCTCGACGGGTCCCGCCACGGCACGGCCGCCGGCAAGGTAGACGACACGGTCGACGTACGGCAACAGCGGGTTGACGTCGTGGGCGACGATCAGCACGCCAACACCGGCCTCGCGGCAGACTTCGTGCACGAGCGCCGCCACGGAAGCCTGGGTGGGCAGGTCGAGGCTGTCGAGCGGCTCGTCCAGCAGCAGCAGCTCGGGCTTGCGAACGAGCGCCTGGGCGATCAGCAGGCGCTGCTGCTCGCCGCCGGAGAGCTCGCCGATCGGCCGCCCGGCGTAGGCGCCGGCGCTCACCATCTCGATCACCTCGGCGATCCGCTCGCGCGCGGCCCGTTGCCGAGCTGCCGACCGGCCGAAGGCCAGCGGCAGTGGAAGGCCCCAGCGGTCGCCGTCGAGACCCAACCGCACGATGTCGCTTCCCCGCAGCCGCGTGCCCTCGTCGAACGAGCGCCGCTGGGGCAGGTATCCGATGGCCCCGTTCCCGGCCCCGACCGCGCGCCCCAGGACCGACACGCTCCCCGAGGCGAGCGGGATCGCACCGAGCAGGACCTTCAGAAGGGTCGACTTGCCGGACCCGTTTCCCCCCAGCAGCGCCACGAACTCGCCCCGGCCCATGCTCATCGACACGTCGCTCCAGATCTCGTTGCGCCCGATCCGAACGCTCGCCCGCTCGAGCTCGATCGCGCGCGGGACGTACGCGTCGCTTGGTGCTGTCATCGCTCCATCATAAGACTAAGTCTCGTTCTCATGCGTCGCGACTCAGCCCGAGTGCGGCGCGCAGCGCTGGGTCGAACCCGTTCGCCTCAGCACACAGCCACTCGGTAAAGATTCCCGACCAGCGCTTCCGCCGCCGGCAACCGACCCAGGAGGGCCCCGTGCACAAGCTCAATCTCGACTCAGACGATGTACTCGCGCCCACCTATGCGGGCAGGTGGTTCTCGCATGACATTCCCAAGTACAGGCTGCCGGCAGAGGGGATGGCCGCGGATGCGGCCTATCAGCTGGTCCACGACGAGCTGAACCTCGACGGCAATCCGGCCCTCAACCTCGCCTCCTTCGTGACCAGCTGGATGGAGCCGCAGGCCACCCGCCTCGCGGAGGAGACCCTGTCCAAGAACCTGATCGACGAGGACGAGTACCCGATGAGCGAGGTGATCCACCGACGGGTCGTGTCGATGATCGGGCGGCTGTTTCACGCACCTGCAGGCTCGCAGCCGACGGGTACCGCCACGATCGGCTCCTCCGAGGCGATCATGCTGGCGATGCTCGCCCACAAGCGCTCGTGGCAGCTGCGACGCAGGGCGGAGGGCAAGTCGGTCGAGGAGCCGAACATGGTGGTGGGCGCGGATTCGCACACCTGCTGGGAGAAGTTCGCGCGCTACTTCGAGGTGGAGCCGAGGATCGTGCCGATGGAGGAGGGCCGCTACACGATCGCCGGAGCCGACGTGGCGCCCCTGCTCGACGAGCGCACGATCGCCGTCGCAGGGCTGCTCGGCACGACCTTCACCGGGCAGATGGACGATCTGCGCTCGATCGATGCGCTGCTCACGAAGGTTCAGGCGGAGCGCGGCTGGCGTATCCCCATGCACATCGACGCCGCGTCCGGCGGCTTCATCCTGCCGTTCTCCAAGCCCCAGGAGGAATGGGACTTCCGCCTACCCTCCGTGCACTCGATCAACGTCTCCAACCACAAGTTCGGCCTCGTCTACCCGGGCATGGGCACGGTCGTCTTTCGCGAAGCCGCCGACCTCCCGGAGGAGCTGATCTTCCACATCAACTACCTGGGCGGCGACATGCCCAACTACACGCTCAACTTCTCGCGTCCGGCCTACGGCGTGATCCTCCAGTACTTCTCCTTCCTGCGGCTGGGTCACACGGGATACCGGCGTGTGATCACGACGGCGCTCGAGAACGCGCGCGCGCTGGCCGCGAAGCTCGCGACGATCGATGGGCTCGAGCTGATCGAAGACGGATCCAACTTCCCGATCGTCGTCGCGCGGACTGCCGGCGGATCGGACGGCGTCGAGGTGGATCTGCGAACTCTCTCCCGACGGCTGCGCGAGCGTGGATGGATCGTTCCGGCCTACACGCTCCCGCCGAACGCCGAGCACGTCACCGTCCTGCGAATGGTCATCAAGGAGAACTTCTCGCGCGACATGGTCGAGATCCTCTCAGCGGACGTGCGCTCGGCATTCCAGGCGCTCGCCGCCGAGAAGTCGGCAGGCGCGGTCCGGCCCCGTACGCGGCGCCGGCCCCACTGCTGAGCGGCCGGCGTCCGGCTGAGCCGACCTATTCGCGGTCGCGTTTGCGTTTGCGGTCGATGAGCAGCACCGCACCGACGACGACCACGACGACCACGAGGATCCCACCGGCGATGTAGCGCAGTTTGTGTTTGACGGGGATTTTTTTCGCTTCCTTGGCCGCCTGCGCGGGCTGCTCGATCGTCACGGGCACACCCTTCGCCCGGAGCGCCGCGGCGAGTTTCGGCTCTTCGCCTTTGCCGTAGTGCACGAGCACATGGCGGCCGTCCTTGAGGGTCAGGTGGACGGAGCGCACCCGCTTGTTGAAGGTGGCTTCGACGATCTGCGCGCTCGCGAGCTGTTTTTCGTATTCCTGAGGACTCTCCTTCTGGAAGTGCACCGTGGTTTCAGCGGCAGGCGACGGGGTCGCCTGGAGCAGGCAGACAACGGCCAGGCATGCCAGGGAGAGAGCAATCTTGACGGCGGTAGACGGTCTAGTCGATGGGATCATCGGCGGAACCCTACAGTCGCGGGGCGCGCCTTGCGCCGACAGTGCGCGCGGGTAACGAGGGCGTAACGACCGGCCCGGCCAGCCTCACTTGCGGGCGATCCTCACGGCCTTCAGGCGCTCGACCTTCGACGGGACGGCCTTGCGCATGCGCACCGACCCCGGCGTCACCTCGACGCACTCGTCCTCGCGCACGAACTCGAGCGCCTCGTCGAGCGTCAGTTTGCTGTGGGCGTCCAGCCGGACGAGCACGTCGGCCGTCGATGAGCGCATGTTGGTGAGGTGCTTTTCCCGGGTCGGGTTGACGTCGAGGTCCTCAGAGCGAGCGTTCTCGCCGATGATCATCCCCTCGTACACCTCCTCACCGGGCCCGACGAACAGGGTGCCGCGCTCCTGCAGCGTCATCAGCGAGTAGGTGGCCGTCTCGCCGCGGCGGTCGGATACGAGCGCCCCCGTCTGGCGCGTGAGGAGCTCGCCGGCCCACGGCTCCCAGCGGTCGAAGACGTGGTGCAGCACGCCGGTGCCGCGCGTCTCCGTCAGAAACTCCGTGCGGAAGCCGATCAGCCCGCGGGCCGGCACGAGGTACTCCATCCGC
>DATMQX010000010.1:0-5167 GCA_035567055.1 Solirubrobacteraceae bacterium | reverse complement strand
GCGGTCGTCGTCTTGCCGGCGCCCATGAAGCCGATCACGATCACTGCGCCGCGCTCGCTCACCGGATCCGCTCCCGGTACGCCGCGAGCGCGCCGCGGACGTCGTCGATGTGGTCGCCGCCGAACTTCCGCCGGTAGGCATCGGCGAGGACGAACGCGACCATCGCCTCGCCGACGACGCCTGCAGCCGGGACGGTGCAGGAGTCGGTGCGCTCCCGCAGCGCCTGAGCCGGCTCGTGAGTCTCGATGTCGACGGATCTCAGGGGCTTGGTGAGCGTGGGCAGCGGCTTCATCGCGCCGCGAACCACGAGCGGGCAACCCGTCGTCATGCCGCCCTCGAGGCCACCCGCGTGGTTCGTCTCGCGGTAGTAGCCGCGCTCGGAGGAGAAGAAGATCTCGTCGTGGGCCTGTGAGCCGGGCAGCCCCGCCACGTTGAACGCGTCGCCGATCGCGACCCCCTTGATCGCCTGGATCGAGCAGATCGCCATCGCCAGCCGCCCGTCCAGGCGCTCCTCCCATGAGACGTGCGAGCCGAGTCCGGGCACGAGGCCGAAGGCCTGCACCTCGAAGACGCCGCCGGCGGACTCATTCGCGCGGCGGAGCTGGTCGATCTCGCGCACCATCGCCTTCGTCGCGTCCGCATCCAGGCAGCGCACGGGCGAGCTGTCGACCTCGGCGAAATCCTCGGGCGCGAGCTGGCGCCCGACCGCGGGAGCCTGCACGGAGGCGATCTGCACGACGTGCGAGTGGACCACCACGCCCAGCTCGCGCAGGAACGCCTTGCACAGCCCTCCGCCCGCCACGCGCGCCGCGGTCTCGCGTGCCGAGGCGCGCTCGAGGATGTTGCGAACGTCGCTCTGCTTGTACTTCTGCGTGCCCACGAGATCGGCGTGACCGGGACGCGGGAGATGCACCTCGGGCACGTCCTCCTCGGACGGCCAGGGACTCATGCGCTGCTCCCAGTTGGCGTAGTCGCGGTTTGCCACCTGCAGCGCGATCGGGCTGCCGAGCGTGCGCCCGTGACGAACGCCGCCGGTGACCTCGGCAGAGTCGCGCTCGATCTTCATCCGCCCGCCGCGGCCGTGGCCCAGCTGCCGGCGGGCCATGTCCTCGTTGAGGTCCTCCGGGCGCAGCTGAAGGCCCGCGGGCAGACCCTCGACGATGCATGTGAGACCGGGGCCGTGCGACTCGCCGGCGGTGATGAGACGGAGCGCCACGGCTCCTAGCTTATTTGCCTCAGCCCGAGGGGTGCCGGCGCTGGAGCGTCATGTGTGCGCGGGCGGCGTGCGCCCGACGCGGGATGAAGACGAGCATTCCGGCGCCCTGTGCGCCCTTCAGCGCCGGCAGCACGGCAAGGCCGGCGCGCCGCAGAAGTTCCCGTTGGTCCTTCGACGGCGCCCGGAAGGCGGCGTGCGCCTTGGCGGCCGACGCGCTGCTCCTACTGCTCGTGATGCTCACGAGCTTCAGTTCGTAGGTGACCGTGTTGTTGCTCGCATCGATCGTTTCGAGCGTCTCGCTCTGACCGGGGAGCAGCTGGATCGCCTGGCACTGCGTGGCGCTGGGCAGGCACTTTCCGTTCCCGTGCAGGATCGGTTCGCCGATGAGCGCGAACACCGCGCTCTTGCCGCTCGGGAGCAAGACACCGAGGAACACGACCTGCGGGTTCTGCTTGTCCGGGAGCGGCTGATCGACGGTCATGTTCTCGTAGCTCGTGAGCTGGCTCGGCAGCGGCGCGGCGCCTGGGGCCGGGGGGGCCGGCGGGACGCCGAACTGAGCGGTGACGTGGAAGTGGATGACGATGCGCGGCGTCGAGGGCTGAGCCGGTTTGCTCGGAGCGCCACCGCCCGATCCGCTCGTCGGGGTGGCGCCCGAGCCGGCTTTCGTGCCGGCGGTCGAGGAGCCTGAGGCGGACGTTTTGCTCGTCGAGCTCGTCGTCGCGGCTTTGGCGCTCACCAGCGGAGCGAACGGGTTGCGCGAGTTGCCGCCTTTCTGGACGGTGGAGCCGTTCGTCGTCTCGGCGACCGGCTGATTGGGGTTGCTCGGCGTTTCGCTGACGGCGATGCCGACGGCGCGGGCCACGGGCGGACTGGCTGGGGGTTCGGCGGCGCCCGTCGACCCACCTAGCACGGCGTAGGCGACGGCACCCACCAGGGCGGCGCCCAGCGCGAGGAGCAACGGCAGCATGCGACGGTCCAGAAGGTCGGACTTGATTGAGCTCAGGAGCTCGGTCATGGGGTAACCCTCGCGATCGCGGGAGTGGTCGGGGAGCTCGCGGTCGATGCCTGCGCGCCAGCGCCCGCGGGGCCGGTCGAGGTCGCTCCGGCGGTCAGCCCTTGGCTGGCGGGCAGAACGTACGCCGACGCCGTGATCGTGCCGGACATTTCACCCGTATGGACTTCGGACCCGGTTCCCGTCGACACGGCGAGCTTGACGCTCTGGATGGTCAGGAGGCGACCGCTGATCCGCAACACGTTTGCGGGCGTGCGTTCGGTGAACTGGTTGAGCTGCTGAAAGAGGTGGTACAGGTCGAAGAAGCTGCCGTTGAACACGAAGGTGAATGGCATCGGCGTGAAGACGGTGGGCGAGGCGCCGGCAGGGGCCGACGAGCCGCCCGCGGCGCTCGCGGGCCCGGCAGCGCCCGAGGAGCCGGAGACGACCGACGCGAACTCCACGCGCTTCTGGTTCGAGGCCTGGTCGAGCTGGTAGATCAAAGAGGGCACTTCCTGGTCGGGCGGTACCGCTTTCCCGAGGCTGACGATCGAGGCGTAGGCGGTCGAGTAGCGTGCCTCGGCGCTGCGCGCGTTGGCCAGTTCGCCTTCGGCGGTCGACAGCTGCGTGGTCGCCGTGCTTATCCGACCGTTGAGCTTCGAGGCCTTTTCGCGCTCGGGGGCGACGGCCATGAACCAGGCGGCGGCCAGTAGGACCAGCGTTACGACACCCGTGAGGACGATGCGGTCGCGGCCGGTCATCGCAGGGCTCCAGTCGGCTTCGTGGCGCCGCTCGTCGACGACACGGGGGCAGTTGCGGGCGGCGAGCTCTTCCCCGAGAACAAGGGGAGCGCGTCAAAGGTGACGAGCACGTTGAAGACGGGGTAGGAGCCCGGGCACGCGCCACCGCCGGTGGAGCCCGTCGAGCCGCCGCCTGCCGCGGACTTGGTGGAGCTCACCAGCGAGACGGCGCTGACGCCATCGATCAGGCGCAGGCGCTCGAGCGTGAGGGCGACCGTGGACTGGGTCTTCGCGCAGCCGCTGATGTTGAAGGTCGGAACGCTTCCGGGCGGGGTCGCCGAGGCGACGGAGCCGCCAGCGCCGGCGCCGGCTCCCGTGGAATGTGCGGGCCCGGACGCGGGGCCCGAGCCGGCCGGGCCGGTTGTGCTGCCGACCGCACCGGCCAACGCGGTGATCGCCACGTTCGCGGGCAGCACACGGCCGAGCTCGTGGAAGGCGTGGGCCCAGTCGAAGCGCGAGTTGACCAGCTGAGAGACTGCCTGTACGCGCTGTTCGCGCAGGGCGATGAAGCTCGAGTAGGGCGCGAGCTTGGCGGCCTCGGCCTGAACCTGCTGGACCCGAGTTTCCAGCGCGACCGCCTTGGAGGTGCGGTCGGAGACCTGGTGGCGGGCGACGCCGTACGCCACGGCCAGGAGCGCGAGCCCTGCGAGCAGCCCGAGCACGGCGTACGCGGCGCCCTGGGAGCGCCCGGCGCGGCGCGAGGCGCCACCGCGTTGATCGGCGGGGATGAGGTTTACGGCCCTCATTTCGCGATCTCCGTCGCGGCCAGGCCGGCGGCGATCGCCAGGCGGTGAGTGCTCACCGTTCCCGTCAGGCTGTCATCGGCCAGGCCGACTGTCTGGGCGTGGACCTCCACGCGCAGGTGACTCTGCAGCGCCTCGGCGAAGCCGGGCAGGTCCAGAGCCGAGCCGCTGAGGACGATCCGGCTGACCTCTCCGCCGCCGTCCTGGGAGCGGTGGAAGTCCAAAGAGTTGCGCACCTCGCCGGCGATGTCGTGGATGCCGCGCTCGAGCACGGCGCGAACGTCCTGGTCGGGGGCGGGCGTGGCTGCGGTCTGCTCGGCGGCCGCCGGTTGTGCGCCCGACATCATCTCCTCGTAGGTCATCTCGCGCTCGCGGGCCTCGTGGTCCTCGGGACTCTCGCCGGGCTCGCCCTCGGGCGACTGCTCGTCGGTGGTGGCGTCCGGCTCGGCGTCCTCGACGACGCCGGCACCGGCGTCCGAGGGGGCCTCTTCGGGCGCGTTCAGGTCGACCGCGCTCAGCAGCTCCCGGGCCTCCGTCAACGCGATGCCCCGGCGCTCAGCGATCTCGCTCGCCATTCCCTCGAGCCCGCTGCCGACGACGCGCGTGAAACGGCAGACATGATCCTCGGCTATCGCCAGGTTGGTGAGCCCGTCGACGTTCAGATACAGCACTCTCGAGGCGCCCTCGGGGTCCGAGCGGTAGAGCGACCGGATCAGGGCGAAGGCCGAAAGGTCGATCCCCTCCGGACGTAGGCCCGCTCCTCTGACGGCCGCGAGCAGACGCTCGATCATGTCCCTCTGTGCGGCCACGAGCACGACCCTCTGACGTGGGCCGGAGGGCGTGTCGATCACGCCGAGGGGATGGAAGTCGAGGACCGCGTTGTTGAGCGGCATCGGCACCTGGTCCTGTGCCTGGAAGCTGACTGCGGCTGCGAGTTCCTTGCGATCGGTGACCGGGGGCAGCTCGAGCGTGCGCAGCACGGTCCGCTGGTTGGCCACGCCGATCCGTACGCGCTTGCTCAGGCCGCTGCCGGCGAACAGCTCGCGCAACGCGTCGCTGAGCGCCGCCACGTCCGTGACCTCGCCGTCGCGTACCGTGTCCGCCGCGAGCGGCAGCGCCGATGCGCGCTCTGCCAGCACGGATCCGTTCACGCGTGCTTGCACGGCGGCTACGAACCCCGGCTGAATGTCCAGGCCGACGAGGTCGGGGCCGGAGCGGCGACCGAAGTTGAGGTTGAGTGAGGGCATCTGCATTTCGTTGAGGACGCTGGGGGCGGGTGGGACTCGCCCGTAGGTGGGGTATCGGCGGGAAGGCTCCGTCGCTTTAGTGCAGGAAGTGGGTGACGTACAAGTCGACCATCGCCTGCCCGGCGAAGACCGATATCAGCGCGCCCAACGCGAGGAAGGGTCCAAACGGC
>DATMQX010000009.1:0-4592 GCA_035567055.1 Solirubrobacteraceae bacterium | reverse complement strand
CCGTCACCGACGAGAAGTTCGAGCCTCGGCCGGAGGTCGATCCCGCCGCCGAGGTCGACGGTTGGCTGCGAACCGGGGAGGTCGAGGCCTCGCGCAGCGCGCGCGTCTGGGTCTCGCCGGAGCGGGCGCGCTGGGCCCGAGAGGCGAGGCGAGTCGTCGAGGAGTGGAGCAACGGCGCGGTCGTCGTCGAGCTGAGCTTCGCCGGCGTTGACTGGCTCGTGCGCGAGATCCTCAAGGAAGCCGGCGACGCCGCCGTGCTCGAGCCCGAGGATGCACGCGAGGCTGTGCGCGGGGCTGTGGCACGGCTCCGCGAAGGCAACGCGGCGCCGGCGGGCGTATAGCGGGCCGGTAGGGTGATCGCGGTGAGCCGCCGCGAGCAGATCAGGATGAGCGACACGGAGGTCGCCGCCTTCCTCGCGGGCGAGCGCACCGTCACGTGCGCGACCGTGGGGCAGCGGGGGTGGCCGCACCTGATGCCGCTCTGGTACGTGCTGCGCGATCCTCCCGAGGGGCGGCCGGGCCCGCGGGTGTGGGCGTGGACGTATGCCGCCTCGCAGAAGCTGCGCAACCTCGAGCGCGACCCGCGGGCGACGCTTCAGGTCGAGGCGGGCGAGTCCTATGAGGAGCTGCGGGGCGTGATGCTCGAGTGCGAGGTCGTGCTCCATCGAGACCTCGACATCGTCGCGCCCCTCGGTGAAGCGATCATGCTGCGCAACTCGGTGCCGCGTGACGCGCAACCTCCGTCGGACATGCCGACCGAGGCGCGCGAGGCGCTCCAGGCGCAGGCGGCCAAGCGCGTAGGGCTCGAGTTCGGAGAGCTGCGCCGCGCCACGTGGGACCACCGCAAGCTGGGCGGCGTCTACTGAGCCGACCGCCCGCTCTTCCGAGCGGCCGGCCGGAGGCTGTTCGGCATCCGGCGAACGTCGACCCGCAGGGATGAGCGTTCCCGCGCCAGGTTTCGCGGTTCACCCGGCGTGGCGGGAGGTTCGATGCCGCGCTTGACGAACAGCGTAGAAAAGTGGCCCCGGCGCAGTAGGCGCTGCCCGGGGCCGTGGCACGGAAAGGAGCTGCACCTTCCCATGCGGGACGAATCCAATCAGGAACATTTCTTCGACGGCTACACCGAGCGGCTCGTGGTTCTCCAGTTGCTCGGGCACAGGAGCGGCTACCCGCGGGCGCGGCTGCTCGCGGATCTCGACGACATCGAGCCGCAGCTGGTCGAGCAGGCGATCGCGAGCCTCGAGCAGGCGGGTGTGGTGTGCGTCGAGGGCACCCGCCTGCACCCGTCGGCGGCGCTGCAGCGGCTCGACGAACTGACGATGATCTGCATCTGAGCGCCGTCGTGGAGCGGCGGCCGCCTGGGGCCGGTTAGATTCCCCCGCGACATGAACGACCTCAAGGGGCTGATCCTCTCGGGCGGCAAGGGCACTCGCCTGCGCCCGATCACCCACACGAGCGCCAAGCAGCTCGTGCCCGTGGCGAACAAGCCCGTGCTGTTCTACGGGATCGAGGCCATGGCCGAGGCGGGGATCGAGGAGGTCGGCATCATCATCGCCCCCGAGACGGGTCCGGAGATCGAACAGGCTGCCGGCGACGGCTCGCGCTTCGGCGTGCGGATCTCCTACATCGTGCAGGACGAGCCATTGGGGCTCGCCCATGCTGTGCTCACCGCCGAGATGTTCCTGGGTGGGAGCGCCTTCGTGATGTATCTCGGCGACAACCTCCTGCAGGGAGGGATATCCGAGCTGGTCGCGGCCTTCCGCGAGCATGAACCCGATGCGCTGATCCTTCTCACGCCGGTGCCCGACCCGCAGAACTACGGCGTCGCCGAGCTCGGCGAGGCTGCGGCCGGCGCCATCGGCCAGGTGGTGCGCCTCGTCGAGAAGCCCGCCGACCCCGCCACGGACCTCGCGCTCGTCGGCGTGTACATGTTCACCGCCGGAATCCATGACGCTGCCCGGGCGATCGAGCCCTCCGAACGTGGCGAGCTCGAGATCACCGATGCGATCCAGCACCTGGTGGACGGGGGCATGCGCGTCGAGCCGCACATCGTCCGCGGCTGGTGGAAGGACACGGGGCGGCTCGAGGACATGCTGGAGGCCAACCGCCTGATACTCGACAACCTCATCGAGCGGGTGGACGGCGAGCTCGTCGACTCGCAGGTCGACGGTCGCGTGGTGATCGAGGCGGGCGCGCGCCTGGAACGCACGATCGTGCGCGGTCCGGCGATCGTCGGAGCCGGGGCGCAGCTGAGCGACTGCTACATCGGCCCCTACACGGCGATCGGCGAGCGCTGCACGATCTCCGACTCAGAGGTGGAGCACTCGATTCTTCTCGCCGGCTGCAGCGTCTGCGATCTCGATGGGCGCATGGAGTCCTCGCTGCTCGGCCGAAACGTCACGGTGCGCCGCGGCGAGCGCCAGCCCCGCGCCTACCGCTTCATGGTCGGGGACAACTCCGACATCTCGATCCCGTGAGGCTGCTCGTGACCGGGGCCGGCGGGATGCTCGCCGGCGACGTGCGCCGCGCCGCCGAGCGCGCCGGTCATGAGCCGATCATGCTCGACCGCGCCGCAGTCGACGTCACCGACGTGCAGGCCGTGGAGCTCGCCTTCTCGCGCGAGCGTCCCGGCGCGGCGATCAACTGCGCCGCATGGACCGACGTCGACGGCGCCGAGAGCCATCGCGACGAGGCGCACGCGATCAACGCCGCCGGCGCCGGCAACGTCGCCCGCACGGCCGCGCGGGCGGGTGTGCCGCTCGTCCACGTCTCCACCGACTACGTCTTCGACGGCGATCCTCCGCACGACGGGTCCGGGTCTCCACGCGCCTATGTCGAGTCCGACCCGACAGGCCCCCGCTCGGTCTACGGCGAGAGCAAGCTCGCCGGCGAGCGTGAGGTCCGCGCCGCGTCGGCTCGCCATGCCGTTGTTCGCAGCTCCTGGCTCTTCGGTGTGGACGGTCACAACTTCGCTGCGACGATGCTGCGCCTTGCGGACGAGCGCCGGACGAGCGGCTCGGAGCCCTCGGTCCAGGTGGTGGACGACCAGACGGGCTGCCCGACGTGGACGGGACATCTGGCTCCCGCACTGATCGGCTTGGTCGAGCGGCACGTCCGCGGTCTCGTGCACCTGGCAGGCACAGGCCACGTGTCCTGGAACGGCTTTGCCCGGGAGATTTTCCGCCAGGCGGAGCTTGACTGCCGCGTGGAGCCCGCCACGAGCGCCCAGATGGCCCGTCCGGCGCCGCGCCCCACGTGGTCGGCGCTCGAGTCAGAGCGCGATGACGTCCTGCCGCTGCCGCCGTGGCAGGACGGGCTGGCGGGCTATCTGGCGGCCCGCGCTGGGATGATGCGAGCGTGAGACTGCTCGTCTGCGGCGGCGCCGGCTTCATCGGCTCGACCTTCACCCGGCTGCGCCTGCTCGAGCGGGGCGACGAGGTGACGGTGCTCGACAAGCTCACCTACGCCGGCCGCGAGGAGAACTTCGAGGACTTCGCCGAGAACCCGGCCTTCCGCTTCGTCCGTGGTGCGATCGAGGACCGCGACGCCGTTGCCGCCGCGATCGAGGTTGCGGCGCCCGAGGCGATCGTCAACTTCGCCGCCGAGACACACGTCGACCGCTCGATCGCCGAGCCCGACGCCTTCGTGAAGACGCACGCGCTCGGCACCTACGTGCTGCTGGAGGCGGCGCGCGAGAACGACCTTCGCTACCTGCAGGTGTCGACCGACGAGGTCTACGGCTCGATCGAGCTGGGCACGTTCACCGAGGAGAGCCCGCTGCGCCCCTCATCGCCCTACTCGGCCACCAAGACCGGCGCTGACCTGCTCGTCGAGAGCTACTTCCACACCTACGGCCTGCCGACGCTCATCTGCCGCGGCTCGAACAACTACGGCCCCAACCAGTACCCGGAGAAGCTCATTCCGCTGATGATCCTCAACGCGCTCCACGGGGACTCGCTGCCCGTCTACGGCGACGGGCTGCAGGTCCGCAACTGGATCCACTCGACCGACTTCGCACGCGCCATCGGCCATGTGCTCGAGCACGGCGTGCCGGGAGAGGTCTACAACGCCGGCGGGCCGGACGAGAAGGCCAACATCGAAGTGGTCAAGCGCATCATCGAGCTGACCGACGGGGCGGAGACGCAGATCGAGCATGTGGCCGACCGTCCAGGCCACGACCGGCGCTACTCGCTGTCCTCGGAGAAGGTCCGCTCGCTCGGCTGGGCTCCGCAGGTGCGCTTCGATGAGGGCCTCGCGGAGACCGTGGCGTGGTATCGCGAGAACAGCTGGTGGTGGGAGCCGATCCGCTCGGGCGACTACCGTCGCTACTACGAACGCCAGTACGGCCGGTCGCTGAAGTGAGCCTCACGCCACGCTGAGGATCTTCCACTTCCCGCCCTCGTAGAGGAGCGCGACCGTCCTCACTCGGTTTTTGCCGTTGTAGATGCTCTTTATCCGTGCGCTGGCGGTGCGCCTGCTGCCCGAGATCTGCACCGATTCCACGGTCGCGTCGAAGTTGTCGATCTCCGCGAGCTGGCCTTTGAGCGCCTGCTTGCATCCTCCCGGCGACGCGGCCAGACGCGCCACCACCG
>DATMQX010000008.1:0-15903 GCA_035567055.1 Solirubrobacteraceae bacterium | reverse complement strand
GGACGCGGAGATCTTCTCGGGACTCCGCGCGATGCTCGGCCTGGATCAGGTCGAGGCGATCAACGTCGGCGCCGCCCCCACGCCGGTCGAGGTCCTGGAGTTCTTCCACGCGATCGGCCTGCCGCTCGCCGAGCTGTGGGGGATGAGCGAGACGTGCGGCGCCGGCAGCGTGAACCCGACGGGGAGGGTCAAAATCGGCACGGTCGGCCCGCCGGCCCCCGGCGTCCAGATCAAGCTGGACAGCGACGGCGAGGTGCTCGTGAAATCCGACGTCGTGATGCTCGGCTACCGCAACCTTCCCGAGAAGACCAGCGAGACGTTCACCGAGGATGGCTGGCTGCGCACAGGCGACATCGGCGCCTTCGACGACGATGGCTACCTGAAGATCATCGACCGCAAGAAGGAGCTGATCATCAGCGCCGGCGGCAAGAACATGTCGCCCGCGAACATCGAGGCGACGTTGAAGACCGCCTCACCGCTCATCGGCCAGGCCTGCTGCATCGGCGATCGCCGTCCCTACAACACGGCCCTGATCGTTCTCGACGCCGACTTCGCACCGGCGTGGGCGACGAAAGAGGGCATCGAGGACTCCTCGCTGGAGGCACTCGCCCGCGAGCCCCGAGTGCGCGCGGCGGTGCAGGAGGGCGTCGACGCCGCGAACGCAAAGCTCGCGCGCGTCGAACAGATCAAGAAGTTCGTGATCGTCGACGGCGACTGGCTGCCGGGTGGCGATGAGCTGACTCCGACGATGAAGCTCAAGCGCAAGCCGATCGACGCGAAGTACGCCGCGGAGATCGAGCAGATGTACGGCGGCTGACGGCGGTCCGACGCCGCGCTCGGACCGCTCGCGTCAGCTCGTCTGGGGGCTCGTGAAGCCGAGTCGCGTACGGAAGTCGGCCGTCGTGTTCTCCCGCGGAAAGGGAGCGCCGGGCACGGGGAGATCGAGCGCGGCACAGATCGGCTGCCACCCTTCGTGCGGCTGCCACTCGAGCAGCCGACCGGGCGGCACGGCTCGGCGGACCTCCTCGTTGTGACGTTCGTAGGCGGCGATCGCCGCATCGCCGTCGCGCCAGTCGGGCGTGAAGCGCACGCTCATCATCTCCACCACCATCGCCCTGCGCCGTGCGGTTGCGGGTTCATCCGCTGGCACCGCACCGCTCAGCGTGGGGACGATCGTGCGCTGCATGCTCTCCCACCATGTCTGTGCCGAGTCCCGTACCGACAGGAGCACCATCGCGTCGGGGTTCGCGGCCCAGATCTCCCGCCAGAAGGCGGCCGCCGGCCAGTCGACGGAAGCGACGTACTCGCGCAGCAGCGCATCCCAGTCGATCGTTTCGCCGCGGACGGCCGCCTGCCAGGCGGGCGTGTCGCCGTCTCGCCGCGCCAGCTCGAACATGTGGTAGCAGGGTCCGCCGAGGAGCTGCTCGAGGGCGACCTTCAGGGAGTTCGTCCCCGTGCGTCCCAGCCCGGCTCCCACCACCTGTAAGGCCATCTCGCTCGTCCCTCCCCTTCAAAGAGATGACGCCGCCAGGCCACGAGACTAGCTCGGGCGACGGCGTCCGCGAGCGGCTGCTGAGCCTGGCGGCTGCGCAGAGCGGATGGAGCGATAGGGGCTTGGGCGCGGTCCACAGGGAGACGGGGATAGCGCGCCCAAGCCGGAGATTGGGGCGGCCTCGCCTCCCCGCCCCCCAGGAGGTGAAGGGCATGGGTAGTGCGAGGCGCCCCGCTCATCACAGAACCCGCGAGACGGGGGGGCACGGGGCTCTGCGTCGCTGGTCTTCTACCCGCAACCCTTTGGCGCAAACACATCTGGACGTAGAGGCAACCAAATATTCAAACCCGTTCTGAGATGAGTCGATCGTGAGCACGATCTTCCCGCGCGAATGACCGGATTCGATCCTCTCATGTCCTAACTTGTCCACATCTGCCGTCGGCCTAGTCTTAGGGCCATGGCAACCACCACACGTGAGATCCCCCAGTCGGAGTGGCGTACGTACTTCGATGATTTCAGCCGCGACCTGCAAGACCTGGTCGCGACCGTTGAGGTCGCCGGCAAGGACGTCGGCGCGCAGATCGAGGCAGAACGGCCGCTGCTCACCGGAATCACCTACGACGACGGCGACGACATCGTCGTGATCGGGCTGGATGCGCCGGGCGGCACCCAGGAGGACCTCGAGCACGTCGTCTACCACCCGCAGAAGATCTACGTCGCCGAAGAAGACAGCGCGACGATCTTCGACATAGAGGACTCCGAACAGGTCCAGACGCTCGTCCGGCTGGAGCCTGTCGCGTGAGCGGGAAGGTCACCTAGGCTCGATGGCCCAGCGCTCAGCCCCGGTATCCCGGCCGGAATGGGTCCCAGCGGGCACCGCCGAGGGCGGGGACGGCATCCTCCTCGGCGCGGGTACGGCGGTGGACGTCTACATCGACTTCCTCTGCCCGTTCTGCCGCAGATTCGAGGAAGCATCGGGCGCCGAGCTGGAAGCGATCGTCGCCCGAGGCCTTGGAAGCCTCGTGTACCACCCGCTCGGGTTCCTGGATCGTCTCTCCACTACCCGATACTCCTCACGGGCTGCGGCGGCGTCCGGCTGTGCGTCCGACGGCCGCATGTTCCTCGAGTACAAGAACGCCCTCTTCGCGAACCAGCCCGACGAGGGCGGGCAGGGACTCGACGACGACGAGTTGGCCCAGCTTGGCCTGGCTCTCGGATTAGACCCCGGGTTCGAGCGCTGCATCGCAGAGCGCCGCTACCTCGGCTGGAGCGAATTCGTATCGGCGCGCGCCGTCGAACGGGGCGTGAGCGGCACGCCGAGCGTGTTCGTGGATGGCGTCGCCGTTGCGGCCAACGGGCGCATGATCAGCGCCGCTCTCGAGAAGGCAGCCGGGTAAGCCGCTGATTCGGCCTGGCTGAGCTGCCTGCACGCTGGAGAGCGAGGCAACGATCAGGCGTAGCATGTCCGGCGCACGTGGGGGCCGGACGTAGACGCCCGCTCCCTCGGGGCGCAGCCGGCTGCTCGGGCGGGGCGAGGGTTGGCGAGCCCAGCCACAGGCATCGACCAGGAGGCCACGAGATGACGACGATCACGGATTACGAGTCCGAGCAGGTCGAGAAGGCGAACGCCACCGGTCGCACGCCGGTGGTGTTCATTCACGGCCTCTGGTTGCTGCCGAGCAGCTGGGACCGCTGGGCGGCTGTCTTCGAGGAATCGGGCTACACGCCGCTGACGCCCGGCTGGCCGGACGATCCGCAGACCGTCGAGCAGGCGAACGCGGACCCGGAGGTCTTCGCACACAAGAGCGTCGGACAGGTCGCCGACCACTTCGGCGAGGTGATCGGGACGCTCACGAAGAAGCCCGCCCTGATCGGTCATTCCTTCGGTGGCCTGCTCGCACAGATCCTTGCCGGGCGCGGGCTCGCTGCGGCATCGGTCGCCGTCGACCCCGCGCCCTTCCGCGGCGTGCTGCCGCTGCCGGTGTCCGCGCTGAAGTCCGCCCGCCCGGTGCTGGGCAACCCGGCCAACCGCAACCGTGCTGTGCCGCTCACGTACGAGCAGTTCCGCTTCGCCTTCGCGAACGCGGTGAGCGAGGACGAGGCCAAGGATCTGTACTCGACCTTCGCCGTTCCGGCGTCCGGCGTGCCGATCTTCCAGGCAGCCACTGCGAACCTGAACCCGTGGACGGAGGCCAAGGTGAACAGCAAGAGCCCCGACCGGGGGCCGCTGCTGATCATCTCCGGTGAGAAGGACCACACCGTCCCCTGGGCGATCGCGAACGCCGCGTACAAGAAGCAGGCGCGCAACGCGTCGGTCACGGAGATCACGGAGATCCCGAACCGGGGTCACGCGCTCACGATCGACGGTGGCTGGCGCGAGGTCGCCGACACGGCTCTGCGCTTCATCAAGCGCTTCGTCTAGGTGTCCGACGCCCAGTCGAGCGTTCGCTGGGGGCTCAGGCGCCCTCGACCCGCCGCTTGAGCTCGCCAGGGCGCCCGTTGACGAATATCGCGCGCGTCGCCGCCTCGACGGGCCCGCGGATCACAAGTCCGAGCACGCGGCCGGGGTCGGCGTCAAGCGTGTAGGTCGCCTGCGTCCGTCCATCGCCCAGGTCCTCGAGATCCCATGCGCCCTCGACCGACTTCATGTCGCCCTTCTCCTGGGTCCACGAGAGGCGCGTCGGCCCGTCGTAGCTGAAGCGAACGTGGGCCTTGATCCGCCTGACCTTGATGTCGTTCTCCGTCTCGACGAGCGTCGGGCGCCCGTTCCCGTCGCGCTCGAGCGCGGTCATCACGTCGAGTCCGCCCTGCCAGTCCGGCGCCGACATAACGTCCTCGATGACCCCCCAGACGTCCCGGAGCGGGGCATCGATGTCGATCTTTGCGCTGCCTCCCAGATGTGCCATCGTGATTCCTCCCTGGCTGCGTTGATGAGCTGGATGCTTGGCGGCCCAACAGTCCCCATGCCGATACCCGCCGGCGGCGCGTCGCACTCCGTTCGCCGGCAGCCACCTACAGCGATGCCTCGATCTGCACGGGCTCGCGTCCGAGCGCACGCAGCGCCTGCTCGATCGTGGCGATCACGATCTCGAGCACGCTCACACGCGCGTACGGCTTGGACTCGGCCGGGACGACGTGCCATGGCGCCGGGTCATGGTCGGTGGCGGCGAGCATGTCCTCGATCGCCTGCTCGTAGTCGGCGCGGCGCGAGAGGTTGCGCCAGTCTTCGCCGGTTAGCTTCCAGCGCTTGAGCGGATCTCGTTCGCGAGCGCGGAAGCGGCGCAGCTGCTCGTCCTCGGACACGTGCAGCCACAGCTTGACCAGGACGGTCCCCTCGATTGCGAACCCCGCCTCCCACTCGACGATCTGCGGGTAGGCCCGCCTCCACTCCTGCTCGGTGGCAAGGCCCTCGACGCGCTCCACCAGCACCCGTCCGTACCAGGAGCGGTCGAGCACGGCCATCCCGCCCCACCCGGGCATCGCCGCAGAGAAGCGGTGCAGGAAGTGATGGCGGCGCGCATCGGCGCTTGGCGCTCCGAACTGCGCGACGCGTACATGACGCGGGTCGAGCGGACTGACGAGACGTCGTATGCATCCGCCCTTCCCGGAGGCGTCCCAGCCCTCGAAGAGCACGCACAGCGGCGGGCCGAGATCTGGCCCCTCGATCAACCCGCCAAGCTGCAGGCGCAGCGCGAGCAGGCGGCGCTGCGCCCTGAGGATCCGCTCCTCGCTCTCCTCTCGGCTCAGCTTGAGCGAGAGATCCGCGTCGCGCAACGAGGCCATGCCGACATCCTCTCAACACACCGATCGTCGTACGATCTCGGCGATGAGCTCCATGGGCTACGCGGCAGGCGTGGAGCAGGGGCGCACCCAGTCGCTGTTCGGCCGGGTGATGGGTCTCGTCGCGCTGACCGTGGGCTGCGCGACGCTCGGCGTCTACCTCGGCCGCAACCTCGGTGGCGCCGCGTGGTTCGTCGCGTGGCTGATCGCGCTCGGCTGCCTCGTCGGGCTCAACCTTGCCAGCGCGCGCGGCAATCAGGGACTCGCGCTCGCGCTGCTGCTCGCCTTCGGCCTGCTGATGGGAGCAGCGGTCGCGACGACCGTCAACTACTACGCGGCGACCGACCCCACCGCAGTGCGTCAGGCATTCGGGGCGACCGCGCTGTTCGTCGGGGCCCTCGGTGCCGGCGGCTACGCCATCCGGCGTGACCTGTCATTCCTGTATCGCACGCTGTTCTGGTTGCTGCTCGCACTGATCGCCGTCGGAATCGTGCTGATCTTCGTCAGGATCCCGGGCGGATACACCGTGTACGCGCTCGCCGGCCTGGCGATCTTCGGCCTCTACACGGTCGTCGACTTCAATCGCCTGCGACGCGCGGGAACGGAGGAGGCGATCCCGCTGGCTGCCGGGATCTTCCTCGACATCCTGAACATCTTCCTGTTCTTCCTGCGGCTGTTCGCTCGCGAATAGGAGGGCGCTGGCCCGTGCGAGGCCGCTTGCGCCCGTTGACGCCGGGCGGCCGACCCCCTACCGTGCCATGTAGCGCAGTTCGCTGAGGGAGCACTGCGCACCGACGTTCAGGGAGGGACGGGAGCCAACGTTCAAGGAGGGACGGAGATGGGGGAGACGACGAGAGATGCGCGACGCATCGTGCGCCGCGTCATAGCAGCCGTGGCCGTGAGTGACCTCGCCTACCGGATGTTCATGCGCGCGCCGCTTCGGCGGGCGCTCGGCATCGAAGTCAAGCCGAGTGGGTGAGACCGGCAGGAACGCTCAAGGTGCACGCGGCCTCTGGCTCCACCCGGATCGTGGGGCCGCGTGCTCGGCGACCGAAGCCCAGCCGACGCGATACCGGCGGCCAGCGACAACGCGCAGATCCGAGGCGCAGGCGTCGCCCGCGGGGGTCGTCGACTTTCTCACATTCGAAGTGCTCCCACTCACTCGAATAGGCATCTCTTTGGCTGAGGCGCGGCGGTTGTGTCCACTCCGTTACTGATCTGTTTGCTCACGGCGATTCGGGGTACATTGTCGAGCCATCAGTCCCAAACGCCGCACAGTCCTGACAGCGGCGCTGGCATTCGCAGTCGGCGGCGCGCCCGCATCTGCGAGACCGCAGGGCAGGGTCGCCGCGACGCAGCGCCCGGTCATCACCGCTCGCATCGCCCATGTGGCGCATCGCGCACATTGTCCGCGATGCGCCCGCCCGCACCGCCGCCAGCGATCTTCCATCAGCGCGATCCCAAGGTTGTCGGCGATCGGTGAAACGCTCCTCTGGACTGCGACCAGCGCAAACGACGAGTATCTGCTCAGGGTCAAGATCCCCGGAGGCCCTCCGACCGAAACCGCCGTCGAAGGCACCACGGTCGTCCCGCCGGCCTACCCGGGGATGACCGCCCGCTACAGGGTGAGGACGCGTGAGCGCCGGCTTTGGTCGAACGCGGTCGCGATCACCTACGGTCCCGGCGCGATGGAACGGCAGACCGGTCGACCGAGAGGAGGCTCCGCAGCGCCCGACCCCGGTCAACTGACCGGACAGGAAGCACAGGAAGGAGCCGAACAGAAAGCCGCACGGGAAGCGTGGGAAAAGACCACACGGCAAGCTAAGGAAACGGTCGAACGGGAAGCACGGGAACGGGCCGAACGCAAAGCCAAGGAAGCCGCTGAACGCGAAGCCAAGGAAAAGGCGGAACGGACCGCCAAGGAAAAGGCTGAACGCGAAGCCAGGGAAAAGGCGGAACGCGAAGCCAGGGAAAAGGCCGAACGCGAAGCCAGGGAAAAGGCCGAACGCGAAGCGAGGGAAAAGGCCGAACGTGAAGCGAGGGAAAAAGCCGAACGGGAAGCCAGGGAAAAAGCAGAACACGAAAAAACCGAACACAAAACCGAAGAAGAAGCTGAACGCGAAGCGAAGGAACGAGCCGAACGTGAAGCCAGGGAAAAGGCCGAACGTGAAGCGAGGGAAAAGGCCGAACGTGAAGCCAGGGAACGTGAAGCCAGGGAACGCGAAGCCAGGGAAAAGGCCGAACGCGAAGCCAGGGAAAAAGAAGAAGCTGAACACGGCAAAGGCCTGGTGTTCACGCCGACGGTGATTCCGAGGTCAGCAGCCGAGATCCCGAACACAGGTCGGGGCCTGTACGACTGGCAGGGCGGCACGAGCGGGCTACCGCCGGGTTGGCCGCTCGTCGACTACTACATGCGCGACGCGATCGACTGGAGTCGCGACCTTGAGCCGAGCCAGGGTCACTACTCATTCCTCGAAAGACCAGGGGTGATCGACGAAGGGCTGGCGGACGCCGCCGCCAAAGGCGGCCGGTTGCGCTTCCGCATCATGGCGTGGATGCCGGGGTCGACCAATCGGATGCCGTCCTACATCGAAACAGAAACGGCAGGCGGCCAGACCTTCCCGAAGTGGAACAGCGCCTCGTGGCAAAACGCGTGGGCGAACCTCTGGAAAGCGCTGGGCTCCAAGTACGGCTCCAACCCACGGATCGGCTGGATCGACACGGGAGGATACGGCGCATGGGGGGAGGCTCACATGAATGGCGTCATGACACCGGGCAGCCACATCACAACCGAAAACTTCCTCAAGATGGTCGGCGTCGTCGTCGCGGCCTTCCCGAAAGCTCACGTCCTCATCGGCACATCCGCCGCGGTGAAGGACGAAGCTCCGTTACAGCAGGAGCTGCTGCCGTCCGTTGTCAAGAAGTACCCGAGCGTCGGGTTCCATTTCGACAACATGGGCGCTCTGGCGCCGGCGGACGGGAACAACCTCCCGTATCTCGCGCCCGGTGGACAGGCACAGGACATTCCCGCATGGGAACGCTGGAAGACAGCGCCGGTCATCTCCGAGTGGTGGAACCTCCCGGATGCGACCGTGGCGATCGCCAGGGCCTCGACCGAAGCGTGGCATGTGTCCGGCATCGGATCCGGCAACATCCAGACCTCGGTGCTCACCGGCAGCGAACCTGAATATCAGGAACTTCTGAAGCTCGCTGGCTTCAGGGACCAGCTCGACAGGGTGGAAGTCAGCCCGTTGACGGCCGGACACACAACGAACTTCACCGCGACCTGGGAGAACGTGAACGTCGCACCCACGTACGATCGTTGGGAAGTGAGCTACGAGCTGCGCCGGGGCGAAAGCGTCGTGTGGAGCGCAACATCGGCCTTCAACCTGCGCGCGCTTCTACCCACGGGCGGCAAGCCGCTCAGATCATCGGACACATTCACGCTGCCCGCGAGTCTGCCCGCCGGCAGCTACACGCTCGCGGTCCGCGTCGTCGACCCGACCAACACGGTCGCACCGATGCGACTGGCCGACGGAGGGCGCACCAGCGACGGCGCCTACCCGCTGGGGACGGTGAGCGTCGGCTGAGACGCTCGGCCGAGCGGGACCGCTCGGTGGTGCTCAGGCAAAACACCGGGGCGGCTTGCGCCCGTAGGCTCCCGCGCGTGGCCGACGCGCTCAAGCTCATCGCAATCGTCGTCCCGCTCGGCCTCGACACGTTCGGTGTCGCGGTCGCCCTCGGGATGGCCGGACTGCCTCAACATCGACGGACGCACGTCGCGCTGTTGTTCGCCGGTTTCGAGGCGCTCATGCCACTCGTCGGCGTCGCGCTGGGCGCCCCGCTCGGGAAGGCGATCGGTGCGACCGCCGACTACATCGCCGCCCCACTGCTCGTCGGGCTCGGGATCTACATGCTGCGCGAGGGCGATGACGATGACGAGAGCGAGCGCCTGCTCTCAATGACGCAGCGCGGGCTCTACGGTGCCGTCGCGCTCGGCGTGAGTATCAGCCTGGACGAGCTTGCGATCGGGTTCAGCGCCGGTCTGCTGCGACTGCCGCTTTTGCCGATGGTGGTTGCGATCGGGGTGCAGGCGTTCGTCGTGACCGAGGTCGGCATCCGGCTCGGCAGTCGCCTCGGCGAGCGGTGGCGGGAGTCGGCTGAGCGCGTAGCCGGAGCCGCCCTCATCGCGCTCGGCGGCGTGCTCGTCGCGGCGCGGCTGGCGAGCTAGGTTCTCGCCGGCGCTAGACCAAACCTTTGATCTCCAGCGATTCTTCGTTGTTTTGGGTCATGGGTTTCGAGTTGAGCAGCGCGCCGGGCTGAGGCGGTTTTGCTCCGATGATCAGGGTTAGCGACTCCACCGGTCCGCCCGCAAAGTGGGAGGGTTTCTGTTTGCCGCCTGTCTCGCTGAACTTCTTTTTGAACGTAGGCGACATTTTCTCCAGTGGGGTCATGCGCGCGATCGCAGAGCCGAAGATCACAACGTGCACGAGTCCGCTCCCCGGCGTGTCACAGTTGAATTCAAGCTTGGGTTCTTCGGTCCCTTCGCCGATCGACAAGTCCACCCCGACCAGCGGTTTTTCGCCGCCGGTGATGAACCCGTAGTCGCCCTCGGCGAGTCCGCTCACGATTTCTTCTGGCCCCGCGTTCTGGCACTTCCCGCCGAGGGCGACGATTTCACAGCCAAAGAGCCTGAATGTCAGTCGCTCGCTGGTCGCGCCCACGTATTCGCCCTGCTCGAGGATCGATTTGCATTTGATCTTTTCTGCCGTGACCGTTTCAAAGATGGTTTCGCCGCCGCCGGCAACGAATTTGTTTTTGATCGCCCCGGGTGCCCAGTTGAAAGAACCTCCGGCTTTGATGCCTCCGGTGCAGGAGGCCACTTCGTATTCGCCCGATCCCGGAGGCACGGCTACACATCGGCCGACTTCGGGCGGCACCGACACCGCGAGCGAGCTCGCCGCGATCAGTGCCTCCAGTGACAGGGCAGCGATGATGGATAGGACCAACGTCTTAGTGCGTGTCATCACCCGATCCTTTCTGGCGCAAGCGTCCTCGCGCGCTACCTCGCGGCGCACGCTACTCCCTCGTGCGGCCAAGTCAACGCGAGTGGACGGGTCTTTTTCCGAATCCTCACAACCGCTGCGCGGCACCGAGGATCGCCGTCCGCGACTCGGCGAGCAGAGGCCCGGCCAATGCGGGACCCCCGCAAGGGCGCCGTTTCGCCAGAGCCGGAGACGGGACTCGAACCCGTGACCCCCTGTTTACAAGAAAGTACCTCACCCTGGCAGATTTGGCCCGTATTCCCTGCAAATCCGCATTATTCAGGTCGTAGGCCGGATCTGTGTTAACCGGCCAGTTTGCGCTCAATTCGGTGGAGTTTAGGCCCACGGCCGCTCGCATGGGCCTAAACTTTCTCACCGCAGATTACCCGCTTCTGCCGAGTTCCTCAACGGTCGTTTGCATGCTCGTGGCGGGAAGCAGCGCACGTCGATGCACACGCGCTCGCCGAATCTCAATCACCGAGATGGCCGGTCGCGATCTCTGAGCTGAATGGCGTGAACCAGCTCTCAATGCGCTGGTCGACGACCGCGAGGTTGCGCTTGATCGGATCGTGCCGGGCGACGGCGGCATCGCTCGGCTCGCGCATCACCGCGGGCGAGCAATTGCGCTACGCCTGGGGCGAGTCGCGTAGCCCGCCCAGTCACGTACCGTGTGCGCGTGCGACGCAGCGAACTAGCTGACCTCTCTGAGTTGCTGGGCCGGGCAGATGCGCTCGTCGCCGGCTTTGAGTCGCCCCGCACCGGCGTCCCTATCGCCGAGCGCCCCGCTTTCCTCGTTGCGCAGCCGCAGAACGATCCTCAGCCGATCATCGAGCAGCTCGCGGCGGCGGAGCGTCTGACGTTCGTCGTGGGAGCGGGGGTATCGATGGAGGCTGGCTTGCCGTCGTGGGCTGGTCTGGTGCGCGCACTGTTGGAGGCAGCCGCCCCGACCTCGCTCAACGACAATGATCGGGCAGCGTGGCTGGATGCTGCGGCCGAGTCAGGGTTGCTCGGAATGGCGGCCACCGCGCGGGTGCTTGCCGGAAGCGACGTGGAGTTCGTCAAACGCGTTGACGAGCATCTCTACCGCGGGAGGGGTCCCGATTACTTTGACCCTGGGCCGGTGGCTCGCGAGATCGCGGCCTGGAAGCAGGCCTACCCGCAGATTCAGCTGGCGACCTTCAACTACGACCAGCTGCTGGAGCGAGCCGTCCAGGATGTCGGCCTCGCGGCCGAGCCGCGCGAGGACAACACGCGCGAGCCGGGGGAGGCGGTGTTTGTCCGACACCTCCACGGCCTGCTGACAGGCACGCCCACCAACGACGCCGTTGTCCTCACCGAGCGCGACTACGCGATCTGGTCGCCAGGAAGCTGGCAGGACGAGTTCATGAGCGAGGCGCTCACCGGTGTCTGCGTGTTCCTCGGTCTGTCGTTCACCGATCAGAACCTCCTGCGCTGGATCTACGGCGCGAGCGGCAGCCAACACGTCGCCGTACTCACGCGTCAGAGCTCGCCCCGACTATCCGGGCAAGTCCGCAAGGAGCTCGAGTCCGCAAACCGCGCGCGACTCGCGCGTGCGCACGTGACCGCCTACTGGGCGGACTTCTACGCCGAGGTGGCGCAGCTGATGCACGAGGCGCGGCGCCGCAGAGGCCCGGGCAAACCGCCGACGCCCTACCCTGCGCGCGCTCAGAAACGCGCGCTGAAAGGACGCCGCCGCTGCTTGCCGGCCTCCGGCCTGCAAAGACGGCAGATCAAGGTTCGCGAGATCCTCGCGGGGTCGCTCGGCGGCGTTCGCGCTGCGCTTGAAACCGTCGGCGTTGACGCCACGAAGGAGGTGGTGGGCCTCGGCCTTTGGGGTCTGGACTACGACGCGCGCGACGTCACGTTATGGGGCTCGTCGGATCGCGTCCACGTCGACATTTCCACCGTCACGGGCGTGCCGCTCGACTGGGATTCGAAATGGGTTGCCGTCGAGGCCATTGCACAGGGCTCCGTCGTGGAATGGGACCCCGACACATACGCAAGCCGCTGGCGCTCGGTCCGCGGCATCCCGCTCGTCTGGACAAAGCCCGAGCAGCGCGAGCGCATCATCGTCGGCGCGGCCACGCTCACGTCCACCAAGCCGACTGGTAGCTCCGTCTTCGACCAGGCGGAGCAGGTAGCGTCGGGCATCCGCAAGACGATCGACATTGCCCTTCACGACGAGCTAGTCAGGCTCTGGGATTGAAGGCGTCCGCCCCTGGTGCGTAAACTAAGAGCATGACCAGCCCACTCGAGAGCACCAACTCCCACGGGATTCGGGTCGTCGCCGACCGCGCCCCCGTGCGCGAGGACGCCAAAACTGCTTTCGCCAAAGGGTCGCGCAAAGCGACGGCGGCGATCAACAACCTGGTCGCCCCACGTCGTCGCTCCCGCAGCACCGAGTCTCCAGCCAAACGCCGGAAATAGCGCCCGACCGCGAACGGCCCGGAATGCACGTGCTCGCCAGAGTGAGCGGTCATAACGGCGCGACGGACGGCCACTGAGCCCACACGACGTCGGCTCCGCCGCCGACGTACTGTTGGAATGGCTCATGGAACGCGGCGAAGTACGCGCCATAGGCGAGGATCGCCATCCTCAGATGCTGGCTCCATTCACGCAGCGAGTCTGGGAACTCGTGTGGCTTGCCCGGGTGGCTCTCCACGATCGCCCGCATGCCGGCGCGTAGCACGCCATCGAGCATGTTGAAGGTACCCAGGTCGTAGCCCTGGTGGAACCAGAAGGGCTGCCAGGCGCGGGCCTGCTTGTCCACCAGCGTGCGTATCTGCTCACCGGTCTTGCCGCCGAAATAGATGGGCTGGGCGATCTCCTCGGAGACGTCGAACTCGGAAGCAAGATTCATGGGGTGTCCGAGCTCGTCCAGGCCGCGAACATTGCGGATGAACCAGACCTGCGGCTTCCACTGCCCGGCGTCTTCGACAAAGCCCCCGAGGTGCAGGATCATGGGCTCAGCCTCAACCTCCTCGGCGAGATCGACCTCCAGGTTGCCCTTGAGCGTCCACGCGAGCTCCTGCAGAGGGCCGTCGAGGTTCCGCCCGATGAATTCGTAGAGCCATTCGTGGCTCGGCTGCTCATTGATCTCCGCTCGCCCGACGTAGCCGATCACAATCTCGCGGTTGGGCCACTTCAGGACCTTCGGCTGTTGCGTCTGCCCCGATGCAATGACCTCGCCTTCGCGTACTGCGATTGTTACGTTCCGGTCAGCCCCAAAGAGCAGGCCCTCGGGTACAAGCTGGACGACCAAGATCGACACGGCCGCGGAGGATAACCAGGCGCTGACCGTGCGCGCTCGCCGGTCTGCGGGGTGTGAGATTCTGGGGCTCATCTCCGGCAGAAGTTGTGAGGGCCGACATCCGGTTCGGCCGACGAAAGGAGTTCCAAGCCTATGGCTCGTTCTCGAAAGACCTCAGCACGCGTCGCGCGAACCGCCTCCAAGGTGATGCGCGGGAACTACTCCAAGCCGGCCAAACGGGTCGCGGGCTCCGCGCTCTCACAGCGCGCCCCTCGTTCTCGCAGGCGCCGAGCGTAGCGCCGCAAAGCGGGCGACGGTAATGGTGCCGTCGCCCGCGGTCTGGTCGCGTCGGCCCAGAAAGTCCGATCCGCGGTGTAAGAACGACAGACGCATCCGCGGCCTTATCGCCGAGGGCTCAGCGGACGTCACGCCAACAAAGGGCAACCTTGACCCACACCTCCTCGCCAGATGCCGCACGCGACGAAGCCAACCTGCAAGCGCTGCGCGATGCGCGCAACGCTGGCGACGTGGCTGGCGAACGGGATGCGCTTGCTCGTCTCCTGGCGCCCTACTGGCTGTGGGGACGATCAATCGCCTACGCGAAGATCAACGGCGTGCCGAACCGCGCCGCCGACGCTGAGGAGATCGCGCAGGAACTCATGCGTCGCCTCGTAAAAGCGCTCAACGCAAAGCTGGACTTCCAGACGGCGTTCCACGTTGTCGCCGCCAAGAACCTCGGGTGGGCGATTCGCGACTACTGGCGCGCGCGGGGCAGCGAGAAGGCGTTCCCGCTGGACCCGCACACGATCGCCGAGGACGAGGCGATCGCGCCCACGAGCGAGGATGCGGCCATCGCCATCCCCGACCAGGCCCGAGCGTTCGGCCCATACCTGGACGGCCTGTCCGCGCGCGACCGCGAGCTCGTGATCGAGCGCATCTTCCTCGACATAACGCCCGCTCAGATAGCGAACAGGCACGGCATGTCGCGCGGAGCGCTCGACACTGCCATGCACCGCTTGCTGAGCAGGCTCCGGCAGAGCCCCCAGCTCGAGGACGTAAGAAAACGCCGCGAGGCCACGGGTTAGTCACGGTGAGACACTTCGACACCAACGATGAGCACGCCTTCCAGCGGCTAGACGACGCGCAGCTGGAGGTCGTCCGCGTCGAGATGATCGCCGATGGCGACGAGCGCCTGGAGCTCGTGATCCGCGTGCTCGTCCTGCGTGCGGTCCCCGCGATTGAGCGGGTGTGCCGCAAGCGCGGCGGCGATCGCGGCCTCAGCGGCGCCCAGATCCAGAAAGCGATCGATGATGCCGCGGTGCGCATGCTCCTACGCCTAAAGCGTCCCGACCGCCAGTCGACAGTCACCGCGATCGCCGCCGAGCTCGCCACAGCATGCGTCGACGCGCAGGAGCCGCAGCCGGCCGCCACGCCGCGACTCGCCTCGCGGCGCCCCGAGCTGCGTGTCGCCGAGGAGCTCGGCCACGCGATCAAGCGCGGTCGGAT
Organism: Solirubrobacteraceae bacterium; assembly: GCA_035567055.1. Lineage (GTDB taxonomy): Bacteria > Actinomycetota > Thermoleophilia > Solirubrobacterales > Solirubrobacteraceae > Palsa-744. Next base: position 809 of record DATMQX010000008.1, on the reverse strand, counting down.
CCATCGCAACGATTGGAGAGGCTCATGAACGCCGGCGACGAGGCATTCGACCGGGCTTTCTGGCAGGCCGTCGGGGATATGCAGGCCGGGGCCGCGCGGCCTATCGAGTCCTACCTGCACCTCGTGCCTCGCCACGAGCACGACGAGCTCGCCCGCATGCTCGCCGACGTCCTTCTTGCTCGCGGTCCCGCTCCGACCCCTAGCGCCGAGGAGAGCGCAGCCTACGCACGTGCCGTGGCCGTCATCGACCAGGTCCTCATCACCTCTGGGCCTGCGGGGATATTGCCCGAGGCTCTCAAAACGATGCGCGGCGCGCGCGGCATCGAACCCGATCAGATCACCGAGCAGCTCGCCGTTGACTTCCAGATCACGAGCCCCGCGGGACGCAAGGCACTGGAGCGCAACTACCACCGGCTGGAAACGGGCCAGTTGCTGGGGGCAAAGCTCGCCTCGCGCCTGTTGGAGTCGCTCGCCCGGATCTTCGAGATCGACGTTCGCGACCTCCTCGCGGGCGCCAAGCCGACCGGCACGGCCCCCCGGCCCAGTGCCGCGCCCGGTTTGGGGCGCAGCAGCGGCGCATCTACCTCGCGCCGGCAAGCCGAGCACGCTCCCGAGCTGTTGCCCGATCCCGAGGTCGAGCTGGTTGAACGCCTATTTCACGGAGGCCCCGACGCCTGACCCGGCCACCTCGGCCCAAGCTCTGCTCCGCGAGTTCGAGGAGACCTACAGCCCCGCTGAGGTCCTACCCGTGCCGGTGGAGCGCATCGCGAGGTCACTCCTAGGGCTCTACATCGATGAACACGACGACA
>DATMQX010000007.1:0-13041 GCA_035567055.1 Solirubrobacteraceae bacterium | reverse complement strand
GTTCCCGCCTGGGCCGGGTGGAGCTCGAACTCCGCGGCCGCTTCGAAGAAGCGTCGGCGCTCGCCGAAGAACAGCTCGCGCAGCAGGGCCCAGGCTTCATAGCCGGCGGACCCAGGACGACCGCCCTCGGGGCCGCTCTGTGTGCTCGCCGTCTCAGCCGCCATACGGGCCATTATATTGAGTACCTCGATCTTTGACAAGATCAACCTTTTGCTAGGATGCCGGCCATGCCGGAGCCAAGCATCGCGATCGAGGTCCAAGAGCTGGTTCGCGAGTTCCGTAAAGGCCCGCGGGCCGTCGACGGAATCGACATCAGCGTTCAGACGGGCGAGATCTACGGCTTCCTAGGCCCCAACGGGGCGGGCAAGTCAACGACGGTGTTGGTTCTCACGACGCTGCTGCCTCCGACCAGCGGCCAAGCGTCCGTCGGCGGCTATGACATCGTGCGTCAGAGCGCGCAGGTTCGCGAGACGATCGGTGCGGCGCTGCAGGAGGCTGCCCTCGACTCGATTCTGACGGGTCGCGAGCACCTCATGCTGCAGGCGACGCTTCAGGGGATCCCCTCGCGCGAGCGCAAGGCACGAGCGCAAGAGCTGCTCGAGCGCGTCGGGCTGACCGAAGCGGCCGACCGCCGCGTCGGCGGCTACTCAGGTGGGATGAAGAGGCGACTGGATCTCGCGCTCGCGCTGATTCACCGGCCGCGGATCCTGTTCCTCGACGAGCCGACCACGGGCCTCGACCCGCAGAGCAGGGCGGCACTCTGGGAGGAGGTCAGCCGGCTCGCACGCGACGACGGGATTACCGTGTTCCTCACCACCCAATATCTCGAGGAGGCTGACGCCCTCGCCGATCGGATCGGCATCATCGATCGGGGCAAGATCGTCGCCGAGGGCACGCCGGCCCAGTTGAAGGCCGAGATCGGAAGCCCCAGCGTCGAGGTCGCGCCCGTCGACGAGCAGGACACGGGCACGCTCGCCGAGCTGCTCACGCGGTTCGGCCCGCCGAAACGCGGCGCGCGCGGGAGCGTGACCGTCCAGCTGCCCGGCGGGGAGACCGAGCTCGCCGAGATCGTGCGCCTGCTCGACCAGCACGACGTCCACGTCGAGACACTGCAACTGCACCAGCCCTCCCTCGACGACGTCTTCCTCGCCAAGACCGGCCGCAAGCTCGAGGGAGCCGGCGCAGAGTGACGCGGCAAACGTCGCTGATCGAACAGGTTGCCGCTGTGGCCCGGCGCTCGGCGACTGGCGTTCTCCGCCAGCGCGCTCTGATCATCTTCCCGATGCTCTTCCCGCTGATCCTGTTCGCGATCAACGGCACCTCGCTCAGCCGCGTCACGGAGCTTCCGGGCTTTCCAACCCACAGCTACCGCGCGTTCCTACTGGCGTTCCCGTTCGTGCAGGGAGCCATGTTCGTGTCGATCTCCACTGGCACCAGCCTCGCCCGCGACGTCGAGTCGGGGTTCCTGAACAGGCTCGCTCTCACGCCTCTGCGGAGTGAGGCGATGCTGTTCGGCCAGCTCGGCGGTGCCTTCGTCCTCGGCTGCGTGCAGGCCATCGTCTACCTGCTCGTGGGCCTCGCCACCGGCGTCACCTTCGTAAGCGGTGTCGGCGGAGTACTGGTGCTGCTGACGCTCTCGCTCACGATCTCGTTCGCCTTTGCCTCACTCGGCGGGCTGCTCGCGCTGCGCCTGGGCACCGGCGAAGCCATCCAGGGCATCTTCCCGCTCCTGTTCGTGACCCTGTTCCTGAGCTCCGCGACGCTTCCGCGCAACGTCATCGGCACCGCGTGGTTCCGCGAAGTTGCCACCTACAACCCGGTCTCGTACATGGTCGAGGGACTGCGCAGCCTCGTGATCCAAGGCTGGAACGCGCAGGCACTCGAGCTCGCCTTTGGGCTGTCTCTGGCGCTCGCGGCAGTGTCTCTGGCGCTCGCGCGACCGGCGATGAGGTCGAGGCTGGCACGCACATGAGGCGCTTCCTCTCCGTCACGCGTGCGGTCGCCTGGCGGTCGATCCACAACACGATCGTGAACCCGGCGATCCTCGTGCCGTCGATCATCTTCCCCCTCTTCTTCCTGGTCGCGTTCGCCGGCGGGCTCTCACGGGTCAGCGACATACCCAACTTCCATTACGCGCCCGGCTACACGGCTTTCCAGTTCGCCTTCGTGTTCCTGCAGTCCGCGGCGTTCGGCGGTGTCTTCACCGGCTTTGCGGTGGCGCGCGATTTCGAGTCGGGTTTCGCACGCAGGCTGCTGCTCGGCGCTCCTCGCCGCAGCGGGATCATCGCCGGCTACGCCGTCGGAGCCTTCCTGCGGTGGCTTGTCGTGGCGATCATCGTGACGATCGCAGCACTTATCGCGGGCATGCATGTCGAAGGCAACGGCATCGAGCTGTCGGGGCTGGTCGGACTCGGACTCGGCATGAACTTCACGGCCGCCCTGTGGGCGATCGGGATCGCCATGTTCCTGCGTACCGAGCAGGCCGGCCCACTGATCCAGATGCCCGTGTTCGTCGCCCTGTTCCTGGCACCTGTCTACGTGCCCCTGTCGCTGCTGACCGGGTGGGTCCACGCGGTCTCGAGCGTCAACCCGATCACCGCGGTGCTCGAGGCCGGGCGCGGGCTGCTCGCCGGATCGCCCGTCAAAGTCGCGCTCGCGTTCGCGGCGCTCGCGGGCGCCGCCGTGCTGCTTGGCGCGTTCGCGCGGCGAGGACTCGCCTCAGCAGAGCGCGCGGGCTAGGCTGCCGGCGCAGCGGTCACGGACCCCGTCGGGGACCGTGACCCTGCGCTGAGAATCGAACGAGGGCTTCACGTCCCTCGCACATGCGTTGGAGCGCGTTCACAGCGTGCGCAGACGGGGCATCGCTACAACGTGGCGGCTGCGACCCACGCCAAGCCCAAGCGCTGGAGATCCCCCAAGCAAGATGCGTGCTCGATTCTCGCGTTGGGTGCGCGTGCGCTCGCGTGCGCGATTCTCGCGCTGGGTCTGCCCGCGGCGGCGGCCGCGGACTCTGCCGAAACCGCGACCTTGGTGACGGTCCAACCGGGGCCGCTCGCACTCTACGGCGTGCCAGCCACCCGGTCGTTCACCCCCCTGGTCTTGTGTACCACCGACGGCCTGACAGCTTCGCTGCCCGAGACCAGGGTTGTGGATGCCACCGGCTCAGGTCGTGGCTGGCACCTCGAACTCTCCGTGCCGACCGGCGACGAGGCATGGGTTCAGGCCACGGTCTCCGAGTACAACGGGCCGGACGGGCTGAGGCCGCGCTCCGCGGGCGACATACAGCTCGCGAGGCACCCGCGGACCATCGCGTACGCGCTCCGCGGGCAGGGCATGGGCACGACCGTCCTACGCATCTCCGTGCACGCACAAGCCGGTGTGCGGCTCCGCTTCTGGCTGCGGGCCCGTTAGCGCCTGCTCGGCAGCGCCGCCCGTGGACCGCCGCGCGGCCGGCAGGCAGGCGCGGGCAGGCGACGCGGTTCACCACCCACCTCGCGTGGTGCCGCCTACCGCCGCAGGCCGTCCACTAGCAGGCAGACAAGCCGCGCAGGGCGTTCGCGCGGACCTTCTACTCTGGGCGGATGGCGTCGTTCCCCGAGCTCCACCGCTGCCGCACGTCAACTGGGTGGGCAGCCGGCAACATTGGCGGGGTCGACTGATGGCCCAGCCAGCCAGTCGCGTTCTCTCGAGCTCGCAGCTGGCGCTGCTCGCCGAACATGGCGAAGAGCGCACGGCCGAGGTCGGGACGGTCCTCTTCAAGATCGGTGACGAGACCTACCCGTTCATCGCGATCCTCGAGGGTGAGGCGGAGGTGCTCGACGAATCGGGCCACGAGATCGTGCGACACGGCCCGTCCGGATTTCTCGGCGAGATCAACCTGCTGACGGGACAGACGGTCTTCGTGACGGTCCGGGTGACCAAGCCGATGCGCTACATCGCGGTCGAGCGCGACAGGCTCAGGGAACTGCTCTTCGAGGACAGCGCTCTCTCCGATCTGCTGCTGTCCGCGTTCGTCGAGCGTCGCGAGCTGCTGCAGCAGCGCCAGGACGTCGGCATGCAGATCGTCGGCGACCAGGACTCGCGCGACACGCGCCGCCTGCTCGATTTCGCACGCAGCCTGAGGCTCCCCTACACATTGGTCGACCCGGCCCAGGGCAATGGCGCGCCAGGCCCGGTCGAGCCGGCGGACATGCCTCTCGTGCGGCTGCCGGGCGGCGCCGAGCTGCCAAACCCGAGCAACGGCGAACTGTCACGCGCGCTCGGCATCGGCCGCCGGCTCGAGCAGCGCGAGGAGGTAGATCTGGCGATCGTCGGCGGCGGGCCCGCCGGGCTCGCCGCGGCCGTCTACGGCGCCTCAGAGGGGCTCGAGACCTTGATACTCGAGAGCACGGCCATCGGCGGGCAGGCGGGAACGTCACGCAGGATCGAGAACTACCTCGGGTTCCCGGCGGGCATCAGCGGCACCGAACTCATCAGCCGCGCCGCGACGCAGGCGCGCAAGTTCAATGCGCGGATCGCGAGCCCCTACCACGCCGAAGCGCTGGAACCGGGCACCGAGCGGCACGTGATCAAGCTCGAAGACGGAAAAGAGGTCGCCGCGCGAGCGGTGCTCCTCGCCACGGGCGCCGAATACCGGCGCCTTGCCGTGGAGGGGCTCGAGCAGTACGAGGGTCTCAGCATCTTCTACGCCGCCGGGCCACTCGAGGGGCAGATCTGTGCCGCGCAGCGCGTCGCGGTCGTCGGCGGAGGCAACTCGGCCGGCCAAGCGGCCGTGTGGCTCGCGCGGGGCGGCGCTCTGGTCACCCTGCTTCACCGCCGCGCCGACTTGCGCGAGACGATGTCGGCGTACCTGATCGAGGAGCTCGACCGCTACGGCGTCGCGGTGCGCGACGGCAGCGAAATCGCAGAGCTGCGCGGGGAGGGAGGCCACCTGTGCGGGGTGACGCTCACCGACGGAGCCAAGCTGCCGTTCTCCTACCTGTTCCTGTTCCTCGGTGCCGCTCCGTGCACGAGCTGGCTCGACGACGTCGTGGCGCGCGACGGCGACGGGTTCATCCTCACGGGCAGCGAGGCCGGAGCCAACGGACTGCTCGAGACGAGCGTGCCGGGTGTGTATGCCGCCGGTGACGCGCGGGCCGGCTCGATCAAGCGCTGCGCGACGGCCGTCGGCGAGGGTGCGGCCGTGGTCGGCTACGCGCACGAGCACATCAGCCGCACGGTCTCGGCGGCCTGAGCACGTTCGCAGGCCGCCGACTGGCGGCCTGGCTCATTGGGTCCGTCCCGCCGTCGCCGGCGGGATACCATCCGAATACGGGGCGGTTCTCAGGACGCTGACCGAAACCATCGGCACTGGCCATTGGACGAGTCCCGGTGACAGTGGTCAGCAACCTCGACGACTTCCAGGCCCTCGACCCGTTCTTTCGGATCATCGAGCGAGGTGTAGCCGGACTGGTGGACGGCGAGCACTTCTTCGACCTGCTGGCCGAGGACGTCATCGTCGAGTACATCATCACGGTGCCGGGCTACCCACGACGGGTGGAAGGCCGCCACGCGGTGGCCGAGCTGTATCGCCCCTATGGCGCCACGATCGTCCTCGATCGTTGCTACGACCTCGCCGTTCACAACGACCAGGTCAGCGGAGTCGTCGTGCTCGAGTACGCCTCACAGGGCCGGGTCGTCGCGACCGGAGCTGCCTACAGCAACCGCTACATCTCGGTGCTGTCCATCGTCGAGCGCAAGGTCGCTCACTGGCGCGACTACCTCGATCCGCTCGCGGTGTTTGACGCACTCGGCTGGCCCGCGGCGGCCGAACGCAGTGGCTTCGGCTCGAAGAGCCGGTGAGACTGGTCCAATGTATGTGCGCCGGCTTGCGGCGACTGGCCACTTGCGCTGTCCGCATCGGATGCGAGCGCGGCGCGCGCAACGTATCGTTGACGTGTGAGCGCTCAGATCCCCACCGACGCGATCGGAATCATCGGAGCGGGACACGCAGGTCAGGCGTTCGCTCGCGTGGCGCGGCGCGCGGGTCGCGAGGTCGTGATCGCCAACAGCCGCGACCCGCAGTCCCTGGCGGCCGTGGTCGAGGCGCTCGGAACAGGCGCGTGGGCCGGTACGGTCGGTGAAGCAGCCGCATTCGCAACGGTCGTCATCGCGGTGCCGTGGGGGAGCGTTCCCGAGGCGGTTGCGGGCCTGGCCTGGGATGGCAAGATCGTCGTCGACGCGACGAACGCCTTTCTGCCGGACATGAAGCTCGCAGATCTCGGCGGGCGCTCATCGAGTGAGATCATGGCGGAGCTCGTCGAAGGTGCACGGGTCGTGAAGGTCGCCAACACGCTTGGCGCGGAGCTCCTTGGGAGCGATCCGCACGAGGCCGGCGGCCGTCGAGTGCTGTTCCTCTCCGGGGACGACGGTGCCGCCAAGACGGTCGTCGCAGACCTCGTCGAGGCTGCCGGCTTCTTTCCGATCGATCTCGGTGACCTCGCGACCGGAGGAAGCATGCAGCAGGTGGGCGGCCCGCTCGCTGGCCTGAACCTGGTGAGGCTGCCATGACACGGGTATCACCCCGCCGGCAGGAGCTCAGATGAACACCATGCCCATCGCGTCAACCACAACGAAGGCCGCAGGCGCGATCAGCAACGAAGTCGCGTCGCGGCACGGGCGGCGCTGATCACCGCGATAGGAGAGGAGCGATGATGGCTGGTCTGGACATAGACGTCTTCAACACCGGATACCTGCCCGTCCCGAGCGCGATCCCCGTCTGGCCCGACGGCCGGGAAGCGACCTGGCCGGCAACGACCTCGACGCTTATCTCCGGCGAACGTGAGGGAGTGCTCGTCGACGCACTCGTGACGAAGGGCGAGTCCCAGGAGCTGGCTGACTGGTTGGCGGCGACCGGAAAGAACCCGACCGAGGTCTACATCACTCACGCGCACGGTGATCACTTCTTCGGACTCAACACCGTCCTCGACAAGTTCCCGAAGGCACGCGCGGTCGCGCTGCCGGAAATCGTGCCGTTGCTTGCCGAACAGGCGACGCCCGAGTGGATGCAGATCTGGAACGGCTTCTTCCCCGACCAGCTGTTCGAGCAGCCGGCGGTGCCGGTCGCGCTCGAGGAGCCGGAGCTCGAGGTTGAGGGCCACACGCTCCGCGTGCTCAAGCTCGGACAGAGCGATGTTGCCGATTCGACCGCCGTCCACGTCCCCGACCTCGACGCACTTCTTCCCGGTGACGTCATCTACAACGGCGTCCACCCCTGGATGTACCAGTCCGATCATGCGCAGCGGACGGACTGGATCGAGACGGTGAACGAGGTCGAGAAGCTCGGCGTGAAGACGATCATCGCCGGGCACACCGATCCCGGCGCCCCGGACAATGACGCCGCGCGCCTGATCGAGGCCACCCGGCAGTACATCTTCGACTTCGACGCGGCGCTCGCGTCAAGTAGTGGCGGCGAGGAGCTCGTCTCGAAGATAACGACCAGATATCCGGATCTCGGCAATCCCTACACCTTGTGGTTGGCCGCCTATACACAGTCCTATGGGGACTAGCTACTTCCCTGGATAGACGGCAGCCCGCCCTTAGACGGCAAGGGCCGCGCCCGGTTCCGCGGCGAGCACGCTGTCGAGCTGATTGCGCGAGCTGACGCCCAGCTTGGTGAAGACCTTGTGAAGGTGATACTCGACGGTGCGCGGGCTGATGAACAGGCGCTGGCCGATCTCCGGATTCGAGAGCCCGTCACGGGCCAGCCGCGCGATCTGGATCTCCTGAGCGGTGAGGTCTTCCCGCGTCTCCATCGTGCGTTTACGGGCCCGCTCGCCTGTCGCCAGCAGCTCGCGTCCGGCGCGCTGCGCGAAGGCCTCGACACCCATCGCGGCGAACATCTCATGGGCGGTGCGAAGCTGCTCACGGGCGTCCAGGCGCCGTCGCTCGCGGCGCAGCCACTCCCCATAGACCAGGTGGGCCCGGGCGTGCGGCACGCGCACGCGGGTGCGGCTGAGCCGGTGGATCGCTTCGCGATGAAGGCGCTCTGCCTCGTCGCCTTCGCTCAGCAACGCGCGCGAACGGGCTTCGATGCCCAACGCCCAATCGGTGCCACTCGCGCTCGTCATCTCCGAAAGCTGCTCGAGGGCCTCGCCCGCGCGCGCGAAGTCGCCGCTGCGGGCGGCCGCCTCGATCAGCTCGACGAGACTCCAGTTGAAGAACGGCAGATCCTCTGGATGCTCGGTGGCGCGCCCGGCTCCGACCAGCGCGTCCTCGTAGCGTCCGAGGCCGTTGTAGAGCACCGCGCTCGCCCAGTGGGCGGCGGCGAGCCCGAGCGCCTCGCCCCGGGGCACCACATCCCTGATCGTCGCGTCGATCAATTCCGACGTGTCTGGCTCGCGGCCCTGCCACGCGGCCAGCAACAGAGCCCCATACGGCGGGAGCTCGCTGCCGGTCGCGTCAGTGGCCGCATGCAGCTCCTCAATCAGCGTCGATGCCGCCGACAGTCCGCCGGTATAGGTATGCGCGGACATTCGCATACTGAGCGCGAGAGGGAGCACGGCGAGTGCTCCGGCCTCACGAGCGAGGTCGACGTGGCGGGTGGCCAGCACGTCCCAGGTCTCATCGTCCCACAGGTCCACCGCGGTCCGGCAAGGGAGCCAGATCCAGCGGAGCTCTTCCTCGCGAGAGATGTCCGCGCTGCGAAACGCGGCGAGCGCGCGCTTCAACATCGGCGCGGCGGCGACGTAGCCGTCCGTGAAGCGCGTCGTCAAACCGTCGAGCAGCAGATCGGACGGGCGCGGCTGGCCCGGCGGCTGCGGCGCCGCCCGTGTCGCCTGCGCTACGTCGAGCACGCCGCTGCCGCGCGCCAGGCTGCCTGCAAATTCCGCGGCGGACAGCGCATCCAGATATGTGTCGCGTGCAAGCCTCAAATCAAGCGGCTCGAGCCTGGACGCGGCTCGAAGAAGCAGCGGCGGAGCATCGCTACCGCGGCTGCTCGCGAACGCGATCTGCGCCCGCAGCATGTCCACCCGGGCACGCCCCAGCTCGTCCAGCGGTCCACTCTCCGCGGTGACGAGCAACTCGAGGGCGGTGTCGGGCGCACCCGCGAGATGCTTGGCTTGTGCCGCCGCCAGCGCGCGCTGCGCCCGCCGTGACGGATCCGGCGTCAGCTTGACCGCCCGCTCGAAGAAGGCGGCGGCCGCCGCCAGCCCTCCTCGTGCCTGGGCCCGGCCGGCCGACCGCTCAAGCTCGGTGGCGACATCCTCGTCAGGCTGCCCGGTGGCGTGTGCACGATGCCAGGCGCGGCGATCGGGATCGATTCGTGGATCGGTCACCTCCGCGAGCGCGGCGTGCACTTTCTGGCGGTCGTCGAGCGACGCGGCCCGGTAGACCGCCGAGCGCACCAGCGGATGGCGGAACCGCACCCGGCCGCCCACCTCGAGCAGCCCAGCCCTCTGCGCGTCGTCGCCCGCCTCGGCGCTCAAGCCGATCCGCTCGGTCGCGAGCCGCAGCAACGCCGGGTCGCCGACCGGCTCCGACGCTGCGACCAGCAGGAACAGTCGGGTCGCCTCCGGCAACGCCTCGAGCCGGCGTAGGAAGCTCTCCTCGATCCGGTCTGGCAGCGGCAACGCCGCCGGCAGTCCGAAGCCGCCCGCCAGTTGCGCCGGTGAAAGCCCCCGCGGCAGCTCCAGCAGCGCCAATGGATTCCCGCGCGTCTCGGCCACGATCTGCTCACGCACCCGCTCGTCCAGCGGGCCACCCACCACCGAATCCAACAGGTCCCGCGCATCACCATCCCGCAGACCCTCTACCACGAGCTCGGGGAGCCCGCGGAACTCCTCGCTCGGATCCCGCGCGGCGAACACCAGCCCGACGGACTCTGCCACCAACCGTCGCGCCACAAACCCGAGCGCCTGCGCCGACGCGCGATCCAGCCACTGCGCGTCATCGACCACGCACAGCAGGGGGTGTTCCTCGCCTACCTCGGACAACAGACCCAGAACTGCCAGACCAACCAAAAACCGGTCAGGAACCTCCGCCGCGCCCAGTCCGAACACGCTCCGTAGCGCATCGCGCTGGGGACGCGGGAGCCGCTCGAGCCGATCGAGCATCGGGGCGCACAACTGGTGAAGCGCGGCAAACGCCAGCTCCATCTCGGACTCCACACCCACCGCCCGCACGACGGTCAGATCAGGTGCCGACTCGATCGCCCGCTCCAACAGCGCCGTCTTGCCAACTCCCGGCTCGCCCCTCACCACGAGTGCGCCGCTATGCCCCCCACGCACCGCCGCCAACAGAGAGTCCAACGCCTCGCACTCGCTACGCCGGCCCAGCAACATCGTCAACTCCCTCAAATGGGATGACGGGGACCCGTATCCGGGAGGGATCGTACTCCGAGGAGCAGGCTGGTGACGTTGTCTATCCGGTGAGCGCAGGTCACGCTGGGATATGCGATCGACCAGTCCACACAGAGCCTCGAGGTCAGCCGAGCAACCCGTGAGGCGGGGCGTGGAGCGCAGCGTCGTGGTCGATCTCCCTCGCGCCCCGGTCTCCTGTGTATCCCCGGTCATGGGACGAGTGTGCACGCGTCCCGGCGCGCGGAAAATACCGTAGGCTCCACAGCTGCTCCTGGGGTTGACCCCAGCGTGGCAGGGCCAGCCCGACGTTTGAAAGGTAACGTGGGCGGATGCGTCGTTCCGGGCCACTGCGCGTGGTCGTCGGGGAGGATCAGCCGTTGACACGCAAGGGCATCGTGAGCGTGCTCGAGGAGGCCGGCTTCGACGTCGTCGGAACAGCCGCCGATGCCACCGACCTGGTCCGCAAGGCCCGCGCGCACAAGCCAGACGTAGTCATCGCCGACATCCAGATGCCGCCCGGGAAGGCGGACGATGGCCTCCGCGCAGCGCAGCAGATACGCGCCGAGCAGCCAGAGGTCGGCGTCCTCATCGTCTCCCAGTACCTCGAGTCACGCTACGTCCTCGCACTCGTCGGCGACCGCGCAGAAGGGGTCGGGTATCTGCTCAAGCACCGGATCGGCGATCTGTCGCTGTTCACCGACGCCGTCCGCCGTGTTGCGGGCGGAGGCTCGGCGCTAGATCCGGAAGTAGTGGAGCGGATGGTCGCGCGCCCGCGGCACGGCGGCCCGCTTCAGCTGACCCCCCGCGAGCGCGAAGTGCTGACCCTGATGGCGGAGGGTCGCTCAAATGCCGCGATCGCGGAGCGATTGGTCGTGACGGTGGGTGCGGTGGAGCGCCACGTGACAAGCATCTTCGACAAGCTCGGGCTGCGACCCGTCCCTGAGGACCACAGGCGTGTGCTGGCGGTGCTGGAGTATCTGAAGCGGTGACGTTGCTAGGGGTAACCCCATTGCCAGCACGAAGCTGGGGATGGATCCTTCACCCGTGCTGGTGACCGCCACGCGACCCTCCGGCGAACTGTCGAGCCAGACCTCTGTCTTGATCGTCGATGACGATCGTGGCTTCGGTCGGGCAGCGGCGGAGCTCCTCGCCGATCGGGGCTTCCGCGTGCTTGGACAGGCGACGACCGCCGTAGGGGCACTCGCTATGTGTGATCGTCTCGATCCGGACGCCGTCCTGGTCGACGTGCGGCTCCCCGACGCCGACGGCGTGGTGCTCGCCGAGAAACTGCGTTCCCGCCCCGACCGGCCGAGGGTCCTTCTGACCTCCAGCGATCGCAACGCCGTCGCGTCGGCGCCGCTGCGCCAGAGTGGCGCGACAGGCTTCATCCCCAAGACGGAGCTCGCACGCAGCAACCTGGACCGCTTTCTGAAGTAGGGAGCGCTCGCGAACCGTCAGACAGGCAGGGGTATGCGTGCGGTGAGAGTTGTGCCCGCGCCCTGGCGATGACTGCTCAGCTCCAGGGTCCCTTCGAGCGCTGCGATCCGATCGTTCAGGCCGACCAGGCCGCTGCCCCCTGAGCCGAGCTCGGCGCCTCCCACACCGTTGTCGTGAACCGCGACCGTCAGCAGGCCGTCGCGCGGCGTGATGCTCACGGACGCTGAGCTTGCCGCCGCATGCTTGATGACGTTCGTCAGTGCCTCTGAACAGAAGAAATAGACACTCGCCCTGAGCGACGCTGGAAGCTCGAGATCCGCGACGTCCACGAGCACCGGGATCGGCAGGCGGGCGGCGAGCTCGTCGAGCGCGGCGGCGAGCCCCAGGTCGCTGAGGATCGCCGGATGGATCCCGGCCGCCAGGTCGCGCAGCGCCTCGATTCCGCCCTCGGCCTCGGTGACTGCGATTTCGAGCACCTCCCGGGCACGTCTGGGGTTGGACGACCACTTCTGCTGAGCCAGCTGCAGGTTGATAAGCGAGTTCACCAGTTGCTGCTGAGCACCGTCGTGTATGTCCCTGGTCAGCCGCTCCCGAGCCGCGTCAGCCGCTTCGATCACGCGACGCTGCGCGGCGACCAGCTCCGAGCGCGCGGTGGCGTTTGCGACGGCTGTCGCAACGAGCTCGGTAAAGCTCTGCAGCCGGTCCACGACTCCAGCGGGCAGTGCCTCGCGGTCACTCTCGAGGGCAAGCATCGCCCCCCACAGGCGGCCTTCAACAACGATCGGCACCCCGGTCGCGAACCGCAGGCCGTTGCTCAGGAGCGCCGTGGCAACGGCTCCGTCAAAGCTCGCCACGTCTACGGTCGTCGGCTGCCGGGTGCGCCAGATGACCGCTGCGGCCACGGTCTCCTCGAGCGGCCACGAAGCGCCGACAGTGAGCGGCATGGCTTCCCCCCAGACACCGACCTGGGTCGCGGTGCCGTGCGCGTCGTAGCGGATGACGCTCGTGAATTGGACATCGAGCACGTGAGCGACCTCCTCGGCCACGACCGCAAAGAGCTCCTCCGGTGTCGCATGACGGGCGACGAGCGTCGCCACGCGCCGCAGTGACGCCTGCTCGTTCGCGATCAACTCGAACCTGCCGCGCGCCGATCGCAGCTCCTCCTCCGTCCTCACGCGCTCGGTGACATCTCGCACGAAGCCTATGAATCCAGGCTTGCCCGGCGGATCGATTCTCGTTACGGTCAGCTCGACGGGAAACTCGC
>DATMQX010000006.1:0-29462 GCA_035567055.1 Solirubrobacteraceae bacterium | reverse complement strand
CTCGTACGGATGCTCGCGCTACTGCGCCGCGGGCGCGCGCAGGCGGTCGGCCGTCCCGCGCCGCTGAGGCTGCTGGTCCCGGCGTCGTGGCTCGCGGTCGCCATCGTCTTCCTGCTCGGCTTCCGGATCGGACTGAACGTGACCGACGCGAACGTCATCGACGTCGGCTACGCGGGCGTGATCGGCGCCGATCGGATCACGCACGATCGACCGCTCTACGGCTCCTATCCGTCGGACAACGAACGCGGCGACACGTACGGCCCCTTCAACTACGAGGCGTACGTCCCCTTCGAGCGGGCGTTCGGCTGGGGCGGCACGTGGGACGACCTGCCGGCCGCGCACGCCGCGGCGATCGCCTTCGACCTGCTCGCGGTGGGCCTGCTGTTCCTGCTCGGCCGGCGCATGCGCGGGCCGACGCTGGGCGTCGCGCTCGCCTACGCGTGGGTGACCTACCCGTTCACCCTCTACTCCCTCGAGAGCAACTCGAACGACTCGCTCGTCGCGGTCCTGATCATCGCGGCGCTGCTGTCGGCGACCTATCGCTCGCGGCTTGCGCCGGCCGCGCGCGGCGCGCTCACTGCGCTCGCGGGCCTGACCAAGTTCGCCCCGCTCGCGCTCGCTCCGCTGCTGGCGACCCACGGGCTCGAGGGGCGCCGCAGGCTGGCCAGCCTTGCGATCTTCAGCCTGGCGTTCTGCGTGGTTGGGGCGCTGGCGCTCGTGCCCGCGCTGACGCACGACTCGCTCCACACGATCTACGAGCGCACGATCGTCTACCAGGCCAACCGCGGCTCACCGTTCTCGGTGTGGGGTCTGTACGGCGGGCTGGGCGGCCTGCAGCTTGCCGTGCAGGTCGCCGCCGTGGTGCTCGCCATCGGGCTGGCACTCGTTCCGCGCCGGGCAGATCTCGTCGGCCTCGCGGCTGCCTGCGGCGCGGTGATCATCGCGGTGCAGCTGGGCATAGAACACTGGTTCTACCTGTACATCCCCTGGTTCTTCCCGCTCGTGATGATCGCGCTGCTCGGGCGCTTCAGCGATCCTGCGAAGCGGCCGACGGCTGAGCCATCATCACCTGCTCGATCGAGTCTGCCCGTAGCGGCCGCGAGCAGCTGACGAGGACGCCCATCAGCCACGGGTCCTCCTCGGAGGTCTCGAAGCGAACCGGCATCTGCGTCAGCAGCGACTCGATCGCCTGCTCGCGCTTGACGCCGATCACGCCGCCGCGGGGACCCGTCATGCCGACGTCGGTTATGTAGGCGGTGCCGCCCGGCAACACACGCGCATCGGCGGTCGGCACGTGCGTGTGGGTGCCGACGACGGCCGTCACCCGGCCGTCGAGGTGCCATCCCATCGCCACCTTCTCCGACGTCGCCTCGGCGTGCACGTCGACGAGGATGTGGTCGACGTCGCCGAGCTCTCCCAGCGCCGCCTCGATCTCGGTGAACGCCGAGCGGCCCGCGCGCAGATACAGGTTGCCGCTCAGGTTCACGACGCCGAGCGAGCAGCCGTCCCGCTCCACCACGCACGTGCCGTGACCGGGCTGGCTGCGCAGGAAGTTCGCCGGCCGGACGATCCGCGGCTGGGAGTCGAGATAGGGGTAGATCTCCCGGCGGTGGTAGGTGTGGTTCCCCAAGGTGATCGCGTCCACGTCCGCGGCGAAGAGCTGGTCGGCGATCTTTGGCGTGATGCCGAGACCGCCGGCGGCGTTCTCGCCGTTGACGACGACGAAGGTCGGCGCATAGCGCTCGCGCAGGATCGGCAGGGCGTCGAGCAGCGTGCGGCGCCCGATCCCGCCGACCAGGTCGCCCACGAACAGGATGCTCGTCCGGGCAGGCCGCCCCTCTGCCGACGCGTGGCCCTCAGCCATACTCTGCCGATGGTGGGAGGCAGGTGACAGACACGCCCGGACGCCCACAGGCAGCCCCTCCCGACAAGGAGGAGCGCGCGCTCGCGGACTCCACGGCGATCACGGCCACCGAGCCCGCGCGCGTCGTCGTTCCCCGCTGGCTCCAGCTCGTCGCGCTTCCGCTGAGCGTCCTGGCCGCCTGGGAGCTCGCGAAAGCGGCCGGCAAAGTCCTGCTGCTGTTCATCATCGCTTCGCTCATCGCGCTGATCCTCAATCCGGCCGTCGCGCTAGTCCAGCGGGGGCGCGTCCCCCGCGGGTTGGCGGTGCTCCTGGTGTACGTCGCATTCTTCGTGTCGCTCGCCGGAATCGGTGTCCTCCTAGCCAACCCTATCTCCAACCAGGTGCGCACCTTCACGAACAATCTCCCAACCATCGTCAATGAAGCGAACAAGAAGCTCGCGGAATTCGAAACCACGCTCAACAAGAACGGCATTCACGTGCACATCGTCAAACCCGGCAAAACCGCTCTGCAGAGCATCCAGGCCAAAGTCGCGAAAAGCGCCAGCAAACTCGTCTCCTTCGGCGGCGCGCTGCTGACCGAAGTCGCGAACGCGATCTTCAACCTCGTGCTGATCTTCGTGCTCTCCGTCTACATGCTCTTATACGGACGCCAGATAGGGGCGCTCACGAGACGGGTCATGCCGCCAGGGGACGGCACACGTGCCGACGACTATCCGACGCTCGTGCAGCGGGCCGTATCTCGCTACGTCGGCGGGCAGCTCCTCTTCAGCGCGATCATGGGCGCCTCGGCCGGGCTCTCGCTGTACATCTTCGGCGTGCTCGGGATCTTCCCCGACGGCAGCAAGTACGCGCTCGCGTTCGGGGTGTTCTACGCGGTGATGGAGCTGGTGCCCTACATCGGCCCGATCCTGGGCGCGGCGCCGGCCGTCGCGGTCGCGCTGTTCACCAACCCGATCACGGCGGTGTGGGTCGTGCTGCTGTTCATAGGCCTGCAGCAGCTGGAGGGGCACGTCGTCGCCCCGCAGGTCTTCGGTCACACGCTGCGGATCAACCCTCTGCTCGTCATATTCGCGCTGCTCGTCGGGCTCGAGGTCAACGGCATCTTCGGGGCCCTTGTCGCGCTGCCGATCCTGTCGGTCGTACGGGAGACCGTCGTCTACCTCAGCCGTCACCTGACCTTCGAGTCGTGGAATGACGCGTCTCGCAGGCTCCTGTGAGCGTCGCCCTGAGCGTTCGCGCGCTCGGCAAGAGCTTCGGTGAGCTGCAGGCGCTGCGGGATGTCAGCTTCGACGCGCACGAGCGTGAGATGGTCGCCGTGGTGGGTCCCAACGGCGCGGGCAAGACGACACTCCTTTCGATCATCGCCGGCACGCAGAGCGCGAGCACCGGAAGCGTGAGCGGACCCGCGCCGGCCGGTGTCTCCGGGCGCGAGGTCGGCTGGGCGCCTCAGCAGCCGGCGCTCTACTCGAAGCTGTCGGTCGCCGAGAACATACGGCTGTTCGCTCGCCTGGAGGGAGTCGCAGACCCCGACAGGGAGGTCGAGCGGATGCTCGAGCAGACGGGCCTGAGCGCGCGGGCGGACGACCTGCTCGGCCAGCTGTCGGGCGGCAACCGCCAGCGGGTCAACGTGGCGGTCGGACTGCTCGGAGACCCACCGGTGCTCGCGCTCGATGAGCCGTCGTCGGCGCTTGACCCGAGGCAGCGTGAGCGGCTGTGGCGATTCATCCGGGGACTCGCCGACGCGGGAACCAGCGTGGTCTTCTCCACGCACAACGTGGGAGAGGCCGAGCGCTACGGCGATCGCGTGATCGTGCTCGACCAGGGCAGGATGATCTTCGACGGCACGCCGGAGGCGCTGATGCAGGCCGCGCCCGCCGGCGCCGCCGGGGACTTCGAGCAGGCACTCGTCGCGTTCCTCTCCGAAGGACACGAGCTATGAGGTGGCTGCTGCGCAAGGACCTGCTGATCCTGCGCCGCTCGCGCCTGCTGGTGGCCCTGCTGGTCATCTATCCCGTGGCGATAGCGCTGCTGATCGGACTCGCGATATCCCGCAGTCCATCGAAGCCGCGCGTGGCGATCGTCGACGAAACCCCCCCGGGCCAGACGGTGCAGATCGGCTCCGAACGCGTCGAGGTCTCCCAGTACGCCCAGCGCCTGTTCAGCCAGGTCCAAGCCGTCAGCGTCAGGAACCGGGCACAGGCGCTGGCCAAGGTGAGGTCGGGCGCGGTGCTCGCCGCGGTCGTGATCCCGCCGGACGTCGCCGCGAAGCTTTCGAGCGGAGTTCGCCAGGCTCAGCTGGAGATCATCTACAACGGCGACGCCCTCCAACAGTCGCTCGTGCAGTCACAGCTCGGCGCGGCGCTCGCGCAGGCGAACCTCGGCTTCTCCGAACGCATCCAGGGAGCCGCCGTGGGCGTGATCGACACGCTGCTGAAGGGCGGCAGCCTCGGCGTGCTCGGAGCGCCACCGAACCTGATCGGCCTCGGCCAGATCCCCTCGAAGCTGCATGGGATCATCGCGCGCCAGCCTCCCGGACAGGATCGCGCCACGCTGGAAACAGTGGCGAGCTTCGCCGAATTCGCGGCGCAGAACCTGACGGTGAGCAAGAACGTGCTGAGCACCGTGGGGCAGCCGATCCAGGTTCGCAGCACCCTGCTGCACGGGCGCCGCACGCCGCTCAACACGTTCGCCGTCGTGGTCGCCGTGAGCGTCTCGCTGATGTTCGTGTGCGTGCTGCTGGCGGCGGGCGGCGTGGCGCTCGAGCGTGAAGAGCACGTGCTCGCGCGTCTGCTCAGAGGACAGCCCCCGCTGGTCTCGCGGGAGGGTCTGCTCGCCGAGAAGGGAGCGCTGGCGGCCGGCTGCGCGTTCGCCGTAGCCTTCGCGATGCTCGCCGGCGTCAGCGCCTTCGTCCCGCTCGACTGGAGTCGCGTCGGGATGTGGCTCCTCGCGCTGGCGTTTGGCGCGCTCGCGTTCGGCGCGCTGGGCGTGGCGATCGGCGCGGCCGCCAGGGAGGTGCGCGCCGCCTCGCTGCTCGCCTTCCTGCTGTCGCTTCCGCTCGCGTTTCTCGCGCTCGTGCCATCCGGATCGGTGTCCGTCGGCCTGTACGACACGATCCGGGCGATCTCATTCGTGTTTCCCTTCAAGGCCACTCTGCAGGCGCTCGACGCCGCGGTCAACGGAGCCGCGCCGTCGCTCGGCGGATCCCTGGCGCACCTCGCCGTGCTGACGCTCGCGTTCGGCGTGCTCGCCCGGATCGGGCTGCGGCGCGCCGCTTGAGCACGGGTATCCTGGAGGCATGGTTTTTCCGAAGACGCGGATGCGCAGAATGCGCGCATCGGCCGGCCTGCGGGGTCTGGTGCGAGAGACGCAGCTGCAGGCAGGTCAGCTCGTGCTGCCGATGTTCGTCGCGGAGACCGTCGCCGGCAGCGAGCCGGTGGCGAGCATGCCAGGGGTCGATCGGCTTTCGCTCGCGGCCGCGGTGCAGGAGGCCCGTGAGGCGGCCGCCGTGGGCCTCGGCGCGGTGATGCTCTTCGGCGTCCCGGCCGAGAAGGACGAGCAGGGGTCGGGAGCCTGGGAGGAGGACGGCGTCGTGCAGGCGGCGATTCGCGCCATCAAGCTCGCCGAGCCGGAGCTGCTCGTGATCACCGACGTGTGCCTGTGCGAGTACACCGACCATGGGCATTGTGGCGTGCTGTCCGAGAACGGGACCGTCGACAACGACGTGACGCTCGAGCTGCTCGCCCGCACGGCGGTCAGCCACGCGCGCGCAGGCGCCGACCTCGTGGCGCCATCGGACATGATGGATGGGCGCGTGGGAGCGATCCGCGAGGAGCTCGACGGCGAGGGCTTCGCCGCGACGCCGATCCTCGCCTACTCGGCCAAGTTCGCCTCCGCCTTCTACGGCCCCTTTCGCGACGCCGCCGGCTCCTCGCCCGCGTTCGGCGATCGCCGCGGCTACCAGATGGATCCCGCCAACGGCCGTGAAGCGGTGCGCGAGGCCCTGCTGGACGTCGAAGAGGGCGCCGACATGGTCATGGTCAAGCCCGCGTTGGCCTACGGCGACCTGATCGGCGCGGTCAAGCAGGCCACCGGACTGCCCGTGGCGGCATACAACGTGAGCGGCGAGTATGCGATGGTCAAGGCCGCGGCCGCCGCCGGGTACCTGGACGAGTCGGCGGCCGTGCTCGAGATACTCACCTCCCTGCGACGCTCGGGCGCCGACACGATCGTCACCTACCACGCAAAGGACGCCGCCCGATGGCTAGCAGAGCAGACCTGAAGCAGGCGGCCGGAAGCGAGCAGGCGGACGCCCTGCGGGCGGGGGGCGCGGTGGCGGCCGGGCGGGCCGGGCCCGCGGGGCCCAAGACCCGCAGCCGCAAGGACGGCGCGGCGATCCCGCTCGACGATCTCGACCGGCGGTTGCTCAACCTGATGCAGGGCAGCTTCCCGATCGCGCCGCGTCCCTACCGGCACGTGGCCGAGCTGGGGGGCGTGGAGGAGGCCGAGGTGATGAACCGGGTGCAGCGCCTGCTCGACAAGCGGATCATCCGCCAGGTCACGCCGATCTTCGACACCCGTGCGCTGGGGTACTCCTCGATGCTCGTAGCGGCCAAGGTCGACCCTCAACATCCGCATCGCGCCGCCCAGGTCATCAACGAGCACCCGGGCGTCTCTCACAACTACCTTCGCAACCACGAGTTCAACCTGTGGTTCACGATCGCGACCGAGCCCGATTCCAAGCTCGGACTCGAGGGCACGCTGGAGGTGCTTGCCAAGGAGGCCGGCGCGGAGTCGGTGCGACAGCTTCCGACGCTGAGGCTGTTCAAGATCCGCATGGACCTCGAGATGGAGGGCGACACCGACGCCCTCGCGAGCGCCGCCGAGGTTGCGGCGCCGATCGAGCTCGATCCTCAGCCCTACGACGACTTCGACATCGCGGTGATCCGCGCGCTGCAGGGCGACATGCCGGTCGTGGAAGAGCCCTACGCGGTCGCGGCGGCCGAGCTCGGACTGTCGCAGCAGCGCTTCCTCGACCACCTCGCGGGGATGCAGGAGCGGGGTCTGTTGAGGCGCGTCGCGGCGATCCTCTATCACCGTCGAGCCGGCTTCTCCGCCAACGGCATGGGGGTGTGGCAGGTGCCGGACGAGCAGATACTCGAGATCGGTCGCAGGATGGCGGCTGTGCGGGGCATCTCGCACTGCTACCAGCGGCCAACCTACGAGGATTGGCCCTACTCGGTCTTCACGATGGCTCACGGGCGCTCCAAGCAGGAGTGCGACGCCGTGCTCGACTCGATCGCCGAGCAGACGGGAATTCACGAGCGTGCGACTCTCTATTCGTCCACCGAGTTCAAGAAGATCCGCCTCCTGTACTTCACCGAGGATTTCAAGAGCTGGGAGAGTCGGCACGCCTGAACCCGCTAACGTGGATTCATGCTCACACAGGCAGAGCGCGCGGCGGAGAAGCGCCGCGTGAAGCTGGAAGAGATCAAGCGCCAGGTCAAGGACGGCTCGTTGAAGATCCGGAAGATGACCGCGCAGGAGCGCAGGCGCTTTCCTCCGCGACCGCGCGGAGGAAAGCGCGGGTGAGTCCGAGCGCGAGCCGGTCGTCGACGAGCCTGCAGCCGCCGTCGTGGCGTTCGGCCCGTGCGAGGCTCGCAACCGCCCGAGCGTAGTTCGCGTGACGACCTCCCTCACCGACACGCGCTCGAGCGAGCTCTATCGGCAGGCATTGGAGGTCCTCCCCGGCGGCGTCAACTCGCCGGTGCGCGCCATGCGTGCGATCGGCCGCGACCCGATCTTCATCGCCCGCGGCGAGGGTGCTGAGCTTCTCGACGTCGACGGGAACCGTTTCCTCGACTACGCCTGCTCCTGGGGACCGTTGATCCACGGTCACGCCCACCCGCGAATCGTCGCGACGCTCACCGAGGCCGCGGCAAGGGGCACGAGCTTCGGCGCGCCCACGGCGGGAGAGGTCGAGCTGGCCCTCGAGGTCACTCGGCGGATGGATGCGGTCGACATGCTGCGCATGACCTCCTCCGGTACGGAGGCGACGATGACGGCGATCCGCCTCGCCCGTGCTGCGACCGGTCGCGAGCGGGTGCTCAAGTTCGCAGGCGCATACCACGGTCACGTCGACGGGCTGCTGGCGCAGGCGGGCTCGGGGCTCGCCACGCAGGCGCTTCCCGCCAGCCCGGGCGTCCCCGAGCGCGCGGCCGCGAGCACCGTCGTCGTTCCCTGGAACGACCCGCAGGCGCTCGCCGAGGCGGTCGAACGCTACGAGTTCGCCGCGATCATCGCCGAGCCGCTGCCCGCGAACATGGGGCTGGTTCCGCCACGGGACGGATTCCTCGAGCTGCTGCGCGTGCAGGCCGACTCCCACGGTGCGCTGCTGGTGCTCGACGAGGTGATCAGCGGCTTCCGCGTCGCCGCCGGAGGCGCGCAGGAGCTGACCGGTGTGAGCGCCGACCTCACGATCATGGGAAAGATCCTCGGCGGCGGCCTGCCGGCGGCTGCCGTGGGCGGGCGGGCCGAGCTGATGCGAATGCTGGCGCCCGCGGGCGAGGTCTACCAGGCGGGGACGCTGTCCGGAAACCCGCTCGCCGTGGCGGCTGGCCTTGCGACGCTTGAAATGCTCGACGAGCCGGCCTACCTGCGGCTGTCCGCACTGACCTCGCGGCTCGCGGACGGGCTGCGCGAGGCCGCCGCGTCGGAGGGTTATCCGGTGGAGGTGATCAGCGCCACCGGGCTGCTGACGGTGTTCTTCACCGACCGGCCCGTGCTGTCGTTCGAGGACGCGCAGGCGTGCGACCTGGATGCGCACGCCGCGTGGTGCCGGGAGCTGCTTTCGCGCGGCGTCTACCCGCCGCCGTCGCAGTTCGAGGCGTGGTTTCCATCGCTCGCCCACACGACGGAACAGATCGAGCGCACGATCGAGGCGGCCGCCGCCTCGTTCGCGGCTCTGCGCGACTCGGGTGAGCGCACATGAGCGCGGATGCGCTCACGCGTCTGCAGGAGCTGCTGCGCGAGGCCGGCGGGCTGATGGCGACGCTCCTCGACCCCGGCCCAGTGGATGGCGCCGCGCACCGATCCGTCCCCAGCCCGGCAACGGTGGCCGCCGAGGGTCCGCGTGCGCAGGGAAGACGTGAGGAGTACGAGCTGCTGGTGGAGGCGATCTACGAGGGCTACCTGCTCCACTACGGCTCCCCACGCGTTCTGTGCACGCCCGAAGCCGATCTGGGACTGCTCGCGGGCGACCAGCTCTACGCCATCGGCCTCGCCCGCCTGGTGGGGCTGGGCGACACGCTGGCGGTGGCCGAGCTGGCCGACACGATCACGCTCAGCGCGCTCGCGCAGGGAGCGGGCGAGCCGGCACTCGCCGCTGCGGTGTGGGCGGCGGGCGCCCGCGCCGTCGGCTGGGGCTCGAGCGTAGCCCACGGACGAGCCAAGGATCTCGCGTTCGCCGGGGCCCCCGAAGCGATCGAGGCGATGCGCACAAGCGCCCTGGGGGCTCCAGAGCCGCACTGAATCCCGCCTCGATATTGTTTGCGGCCCGTGGCAGACAAACGCGCCAAGCAGAAGTCGAAGTACACGCTCGACCGGAACATCCCGGGTGCCTTCGAGGGAGAGACGGTCACGCGGCGCAGGTTCATGACGGGAGCCGCGAACGGCGCCGGGGCCGTCGCGGTGGCCGCATTCGCGCTGCCGGCGCTCGGCTTCGCGATCGGTCCGATCTTCAGAGAGCAAAAGCACAGTTGGGAGGACATCGGGCCCCTCGACGCCTTCACTGCAAACAACTACACGCCGGTCGTCGTCACGGTCACTCCGGGCGTCGGGGAGGTCGGCAAGACCACGGCGTACGTGCGCAAGCGCAACCCCACGATCGACACGGACCGCTACGACAGCACCACGCCCTACATAGCGATCAGCACCCGCTGCGCGCACGTTGGCTGCCCCGTGCGCTGGATCGACGCCGCAGAGCGCTTCGTATGCCCCTGCCACGGCGGCGTCTATGACCTCTTGGGACGGCGCGTGAGCGGGCCGCCCGTGCGCCCCCTCGATCGCTTCCCCACGCGCGTGCGCGCCGAAAGGGTCGAGATGTACACCGGTCGCTTCTCGGTCAACAGCGAGCTACGCCGCTTCTCGCCGCGCGATCCCGGCGAGCCGCTCGACGGCATCGGGCAGTACCTGTATCCCTCGCGCCCCTCCACCCGCATTCCCTGAGTGCCCAGACGCTCCGCACCGCCGCTGCCCTCCCCGCTGCGGGCGCCGCCCCCCCGACCGGGGGAGGGCAACGGGCGCCCGTCAGCGGCTGATCACGCGAAGGAAGCCGGGATCACGGTCGTCGACTGGATCGACGAGCGGACTTCGCTGAGCGGCACTGCCCGCTGGCTGATGTTCCGGAAGGTGCCCAAGGGCACGAACTGGTTCTACACGCTTGGCTCGGCTACGTTGTTCGCGTTCCTCTCACAGGCGGTCACGGGAGTGTTCCTGGCCATGTTCTACCGGCCGGACGCGTCGGGCGGCGCCTATGAATCGATCAGGAACATCACCGACAACGTGTTCCTGGGGCAGTTCGTCCGCGGCATGCACCTTTGGGGCGCCAGTGTGATGGTGGTGCTGGTGTTCCTGCACATGGGCCGCACGTTCTTGTGGGGCGCCTACAAGTACCCGCGCGAGCTCAACTGGGTCATCGGTGTTGTGCTGCTGATCCTGACGATGGTGATGGCGCTCACCGGCTACCTGCTTCCCTTCGACCAGCGCGCGTACTGGGCGACGATCGTGGCCAACAACATCACCGCGACCGGTCCGCTCATCGGTCCCTACCTGGGCGACTTCCTCAGAGCCGGCCCGGAGTTCACCGCCACCACGCTGTCGCGCTTCTATGCCATCCACATGCTGCTCGTGCCAGGCGCGATCGTGGCGTTGATCGGCGCGCATCTCTATCTGGTGACGAAGCTCGGCACGACGGCGCCGCCCTGGTCGAAAGTGGACAGGCGGGCTCAGCTGAACGAGACCGAGGTATAGACCGGTGGGTTGCCGAACTCCAGCTGCGCTCGCGCCAGGCACCCGGGACGAGCGATGAACAGGCGCGAGAAGGAGCAGTACCTCCGCGACTACTCGGTCCTGAAGGCTCAGGGTAAGCCGTTCTTCCCATATGCCGTCGCGAAGGACGGGGCGATGGCCTGCGTCGTGCTGGCCGTGATCATCACGATGTCGCTCGTCCTCGGCGCGGGGCAGGGCCCCAAGGCGAATCCCACGACCACGTCCTACGTTCCGCGACCGGACTGGTACTTCTTCTTCCTGTTCGAGCTGCTGCGGGTCGTCAAGCCCTCGAGCCTCACGCAAATGGCCACGATCGGGATCCCGACAATCGGAATGATCCTGCTCTTCCTGCTCCCGTTCTACGATCGTGGGGTCGAGCGCCGGCCCGAGCGCCGGCCCGTCGCCCTGCTGACCTTCGTCGTGGTGGTCGGCGCGATGGCTCTGCTCACCTACGAGGGCGCGCACGCCGGTGATCCGACCACGATCAGCATGCCAACACCGCAAAGGATCATCAAGGCGGGCGGCGCGACACTGGCCGAATACGAAGCGGGCAAGGCGGTGGTCGCTCAATCCGGATGCCTTGCCTGCCACAAGATCGGCGAAAATGGGAATGCGGGTCCGGGCCCCAACCTGACCACCATCGCCGCGCGTCTGCCGACCCTCGGCATCGCGCGCACGCTCGTGAACCCGACGGCGCCGATGCCCTCGTTCAAGAACCTCCCGCCGAACAAGTTCAAAGCCGCCGTCGCCTTTCTGAGCCAGTTGAAGTAGCGGTCTATGGGCGTCGGGCAAGGCGCAAGGTCCGGCCGCCTCGAGGCGGACAGGGTGCGTGCGATGTTCGACCGCATCGCTGGCGTCTACGACCTCATGAACACGGCCATGACGGCCGGGCTCCACCACCGCTGGCGTGCGCGGGCCGCCGATGAGGCTCGGGTCGCTCCCGGCAGTCGAGTGCTCGATGTCGCCACGGGAACGGGGGATCTGGCGATCGAGCTCGCGCGGCGCGTCGCGCCGGGCGGAGAGGTCATCGGCAGCGACTTCGCCGAGGGCATGCTCGCCCGCGCGCGCGCCAAGGCGGCCGCCGGTCGGGTGGGGGTGACGCCCAGCTTCGAGTGGGGCGACGCGCTCGAGCTGCCCTACGCGGACGACTCCTTCGATGCGGCGACGGTGGGCTTCGGGGCCCGCAACTTCGATGATCTCGCGGTGGGTCTGGCGGAGATGGTGCGCGTCGTCGCGCCGGGAGGGAGGGTGGTGGTGCTCGAGATCACGACGCCGACGCGCCCGCCACTCTCACTCTTCTACCGCGTGTGGTTCGACCGCATGGTCCCGGCGATCGGCCGTCTCGCGGGCGCCGCGTCCTCCTCGCTCTCCCACGCTCGCGATGCTGGCGGCGGGCAGGTGACGATCGCGGACGCCTACAGCTACCTGCCGAACTCGGTCAAGCGCTTCCCCTCACCCGAGGGCCTGGCGGCCGAGATGGAGCGTGCAGGGCTGTCGGAGATCCGCTATCTGATCACGGCCGGCGGCATCGTCGCCATCCATGCCGGTACGGTTCCCGTGGTGCAGGCGTGACGATCACGGTCGGCAGCAGGGCCGCCGGCGGCCCCGACGGAGGGGTCGCGGGCCTCGAGGCGATCATGCGCCATGGCGGGGAGGCCCTGCGCGATCTGATGGTGCGCACGGAGCTGCACCTCGAGCGGGTGACCTCCCGTGCCGGCGCACCGCTCGCATCGCACGCCAACGCGACCGTCACGGCCGGCGGCAAGCGGCTGCGGCCGCTGCTGGTGGTGCTGGCCGCCGAGTCGGCCGGCGGTCCGCCGAGCGGCGCCGACGGCGAGGAACGCCTCGTGCGGGCCGCGGTCGCCGTCGAGCTGGTCCACTCGGCGACGCTCGTGCACGACGATCTGATCGATGGCGCACGGCTGCGCCGCGGCAACCCGACGGTGGCGGCCGTCGCCGGTAGAAGGATCGCCATCGCTACCGGCGACCTGCTGTTCTCACGCGCGTTCGCCGAGCTCGCACGCAACGAGGATGCCGCGCAGCTCTGCGCCCTGTCGGACGCCAGCTCCGCACTTGCCGCGGGGGAGCTGCTGCAGCGCGAGGACGCCTACGCGTCCGACGTGGCGGTCGAGCGCTACCTGCGGCGCTGCGAGCTCAAGACCGCTGCGCTGTTCGAGGCCGCCTGCCGTCTGGGCGCGCTGACGGCGGCGGAAGGCTCTGCCGCGCTCGCCGATGCGCTGGGCGCGTTCGCCCGACGGATCGGCCTCGCCTTCCAGATGCTCGACGACGTGCTCGACGTCTCCGGGCCTGTCGAGCGCACGGGCAAGGCGCGCGGCACGGATCTGCTCGACGGGACGGTCACCCTGCCGCTGATCCTCGCCCGCGAGCGCGACCCGCGGCTGGCCGCGTTCGACCTGGCCTCGCTGGACGGGGCCGAGCAGGCCGAGGCGCTGTGTGAGCGGATCGCCGCCACCGGCGCCCTGGACGAGGCGCGGGAGCGGGCCCTGGGGGTCGTCGCCGAGGCCAAGGCGGCCCTGCCGTCGATCCTTCCGGGCGAGCGCTCGGTGCTGCTCGACCTGGTGGCCGACTCGGTGGTGGAGCGCTACCGCTAGAAGTCGCTGGGAATGATCAGGTCGGCGTCGAGCGCCCGCACGAAGAAGTCGATCTCGTCCGTCATGTTCGCGTGCGTTATGCGTTTGAGGTCGGCCAGCAGAGCGCTGGCGCCGCGGTCGAGCTCGTCGTCGAGGCTCTCCACGGCGGACTGCTCGAAGACACCTTCGCGAAGCGACTCGCAGTCGGGGCAACGCAGAACGATCCGCCAGTGCCGCGGGCCCTCCTCGCACCAGTCCAGCGGATAGGCGAGCTCGCCGGCGCAGTGAAAGCAGACGTGTAGCCGATCCGGCGAGGTGCTCCCAGCGGGCGTATGCCGAGCGCCGCCACGGGTGAGGTCGACCCCCGCCGTGCCCGGTATCTGCGGGCGTTCCTGGATGTTGTGATCGCCGTCGGCCTGCATCGCTTTCTCTCCGTCGTCATCGACCTGTGCGGCACTTCCCTTTAGCTTCTCCGCCCGCGACTCGCCACTCCGTCGTACGCCCCGCCCGCCGCTCCCGGCCCGCGGCGCGCGGCGGTGGCGGGCGGCCGCGAGCCCGGTGGTAGTTTCATGAGGCCATGGCCACGGCGATTCGCACGGTCGGCCACGAGGATCGTCTGAGCCTCGTGGAGCACCTCGACGAGCTACGCACCCGGCTGATCGTCAGCGCGGTGGCTCTGGCGATCGCGTTCGGCTTCTGCCTGTGGCAGAACAACGCGCTGCTGGAAATCATCAACGAGCCGCTCACGAGCCAGACCAAGAAGCAGGTGGAAAAGGGTCAGGGCACCGTCGGCCAGGCGGTGCTCGCCCAGCAGGGGGTGCTGGCCGTCAGCCGGGACACGCAGGCGGCGCTCGCCCAGCTGGCCAAACCTGGGAGTGGGGTCTCCAGCGAGGCTCGCGCGCAGCTGCTGCCGCTGATAGGCGCCCTGAAGCAGGACGTCGCGAAGATCCCGGCCAAGCCGCAGGGCGACCGCCCCGTCACGCTGGGGGTCGGCGAGCCCTTCACAACGACGATCACCGTCTCCCTCTACTTCGCGTTCATCATCTCCCTGCCGGTGATCCTGTTCGAGCTGTATGGCTTCGTGCTGCCGGCGCTGAAGCCACACGAGCGACGAGCGGCGATGCCGCTGCTGACCGCCGTCCCGTTCCTGTTTGCCGCCGGGGTGGTGTTCGGCTATTTCGTCGTGCTGCCGGCGGCGGTTCACTTCTTCGTGAACTTCAACTCGGGCCAGTTCAACGTGCTCGTGCAGGCGAGCCAGTTCTACGGCTTCGCCGCCACCATCCTGCTCTCGATGGGGCTGATCTTCCAGGTGCCGGTCGCGATCCTGGCGGCCGTGCGGGCCGGACTCGTGACCGTTCGCCAGCTGCGGCACAACCGGCGCTACGCGATCGTGGCGTGCGCCGTCGTGGCGGCGTTCCTGCCGGGAGACCTCGTCACGCTCGCGCTGGAGACGGTACCGCTGTATCTGCTGTATGAGGCGAGTATCCTTGTGGCAACGCTCGTCGGCCGATCCGACCGCGACAGCCACGATGCGGCCACTGTCACATACGGCGCGACGAGCCCTCCCGAGGGGCCGGCGCCACCCGGAGACGACGCAGCGGAGCCAACCGTGCAGGAGATAATCGACCACGAAGACCGAGAGCTCTCGGACTGATGCTGTTCGACCTGCGCGGGCGGGGCCGTCGAAGGACGGTCCGCGTCGTATACATGGGGCTCGCCCTCCTGATCGGGGTGGGGCTGGTGGGCTTCGGCATCGGCGGCGGCTTCGGCGGCGGCGGATTCCTGAACGCCGCCAGCCAGAACGAAGGCTCGGGCAGCGCGACGTACGGCGCCCAGATCAAGCAGTACGAAAAGCTCACCAAGCAGCAGCCGACGAACCTGCAGGCGTGGGAAAAGCTGGCGAAACTTCAGCTGAACGAAGCCGGCGGCGAAGCGTTCGTCAACGCCTCGGGCCTGACAAGCCAGGGACGGCAGCTGTTCTCCCGCATAGCGCAGACGTGGAACAGCTATCTGGCGCTGAACCCGCCAAAGCCGAATCCCACGCTCGCCCAGCAGATGTTGAGGATCTTCGCCGCTGAAGGTCTCAACAGGCCCGCCGACGCGGTCCAGGTGCTGCAGATCATCGTGGCCGAAAAACCGACGAACGCCCCCTACTACGGGGAACTGGCCAGATATGCATACCTCGCGCACAACACGCGCGTTGGAGATCTCGCCGCGGCCAAGGCCGTCAGCCTCGTGCCCGCCCTGCAGAAGCAGCGGGTCAAGACGGAACTCGCGGCGCTACGGAAGAGTCCCTCGGCCGGCGGCGAAACGCTCACCGCCACGACCAACGGAAAAGCCTACACCGTCAAGCCCGGACCGAACGGCACGTACACGGGAACCGTCCCGCAGACGACTCCCTCGCCCACCAAAAAATAGGGTCGCACGCGTGGCCGGAGCCGGGCAGACCCGCGAGGAGCCTGGAGCGTCATCCGGCGATCACGCGCCCCGCTACACGGCCCGCCTGGTCGTGGGTTGCGCCGACCGTCCCGGGATCGTGGCCGCCGTCTCTGGCTTCCTGTTCGAGCGCGGGGCGAACATCGTCTCCTCGCAGCAGTACTCGAGCGATCCCAGCGGTGGGCGCTTCTTCCTGAGGACCGAGTTCTTCCTCGAGCAGCCGGCCGAGCGCGAGCGCTTTCAGGAGGCCTTCCGGGAGGAGGTGGCCGGGCGCTTCGGGATGGATTGGGCGATCCGCTGGTGGGGCGAGCGCCAGCGCATCGCGATCCTCGTCTCGCGACAGGACCACTGCCTGCTCGAGCTGCTGTGGCGCTGGCGCCGCAGCGAGCTCGACGGAGAGATCGTCATGGTGATCTCCAATCACGGCGAGCTCGAGCGCGAGACGCGCGCCTACGATGTGCCCTTCCATCACGTCGCCGTCGAGCCCGCAGCGAAGCAGCGGGCCGAGGCGAGGATGCTCGAGCTGCTCGACGGCGAGGCGGAGCTGCTGGTGCTCGCGCGCTACATGCAGATCCTCAGCGGCGGCTTCCTCGAGCGCGTCGGGATGCCCGCCATCAACATCCACCACTCGTTCCTGCCCGCGTTCGCCGGCGCCGACCCCTACCGCCGCGCCCGCGAGCGGGGGGTCAAGCTGATCGGCGCCACCGCCCACTACGTGACCGAGAAGCTCGATGACGGCCCGATCATCGACCAGGACGTGGTTCGCGTGGACCACCGCGACAGCGCGGCCGATCTCGAGCGCGTGGGACGCGACGTGGAGCGCCTGGTGCTCGCGCGGGCCGTCTCGCTGCATCTCGACGACCGCGTGATCGTCGACGGTCGCCGCACGGTCGTCTTCTGAGCAGGGACGCGAGGCGCGCTCGGGTAGAATCGCCGTCTGAGCCGGCCGCTTCCGCCGGCGCCCGCACGGGCCGTTAGCTCAACCGGCAGAGCAGGGGCCTCTTAAGCCCAAGGTTCCGGGTTCGATTCCCGGACGGCCCACTTTCGCGACGTCAACGCGATAGAAAGACGACATGGCCGAGGACAGGATCCGCGTCGTCGCGCTCGCCATCACGCCCGTCAAGTCGCTTCGTATCACGGCGAGGTCAGAGGTGCTGCTCGAGCGGGGCGGGATCCGGGGCGATCGTGCGTTCTTCCTCGTTGACGAGCTCGGGCGCATGGTCAACGGCAAGCACCTCGGAGCACTGAACTCGGTCGCGGCGGAGCTCGACGAGGACGAGCAGCGGCTCACGCTGACCTTCCCGAGCGGCGAGGTTCTCAGCGGGCCGATCGAGCGCGGCGAGCAGCTCGAGGCTCGCTTCTTCTCGCGTTCGCTCCCGGCGCGGGTGATTGAAGGCCCGCTCTCCGCAGCCCTGTCCGAGCACGCGGGCCAGGCCCTGAGGTTGGTCGCACCGGCCGACCGGAGCTCCGCGATAGACCGCGGCCCCGAGGGGGCGGTGACCATGATCTCGCAGGCGTCGCTCGCCTCGTTGGCGCGCGCGGCGGGAGAGCGCGAGATCGACGCGCGGCGTTTTCGCATGTCGATCGAGCTGGCGGGAGCAGCTGCTCACGAGGAGGATCGATGGGTCGGTCGCGAGCTGAGGGTAGGGGAGGCGAGGATCCTGCTGCGCGGTCACGTCGGACGGTGCATCGTGACGAGCAGGCATCCCGAGAGCGGAGAGATCGACCTGCCGACGCTCGATCTGCTGAGGGACTATCGGGCCGGCGTCCTCACGACCGAACCGCTCGCGTTCGGCGTCTACGGCGCCGTCCTCCGGCAGGGCGTGGTGCGAGTCGGCGACGCGGTCGAGCTCTCGGGCGACTAACGGAACTGGAGCTCCTGGACGGTCGAGCAGATGATCCGCCGATCGGCGCCATGGAGCAGCCCGCGAATCGTCCCGCGTCCTCCGTCGTGCACCAGGGACTGGACGTCATAGAACAGCCAATCGTCGGCTCGGGCCGCCCGATGAAACCACATAGCGTGGTCGACGCTGACCATGCGCGAGCGGTCGGGAGGGCTCGACAGATCCCACGGACACGCGCCGTTCCAGGTCACGTCGCCCAGGAAGGCAAGCGCGCACTCATGGGCGCGCGCGTCATCCGGGAGTCCGGCTGTCAGTCGCATCCAGGCCCGGTATGTCGAGTCCCGGGCGCCATCGTCGCGAGCCGGCGTCGGTCCCACGAACGCGAACTCCCAGGGCCCGGCCGCTGCTCTGCGGCTGAGCTCGGATGGGTCGGGTACGTCTTCGGCGCGAGCGAGCTCGTAGGACGGACCGGGCCGGTCGGCTGCAAACGAGCAGAGCATCTTCAGCACCGCCGTGTCGTTCTGGGACACGGTCACCTCACGCACATGCGACGAACGCCCGTCCTTGGTCGCGACCACCTCGTAGCGCAGAGGGGCAGTGGCGTCGGCCGCGCGCAGGAAGTACGCGTGCAGCGAGCGCGCCCTGCCCTGGTCCGGCACCGTCCTCCCGGCGGCGTCCAGCGCCTGCGCGAGAAGGATGCCGCCGAACACGTGCGGACCGAACCAGAGGGGCGACTCGCCGACGAGCTGCGCACCCTCCTGCCGGACCCCGAAAGCAGTGAACGCCTCATCGATCGGCTCCTCGGCATCCGCCCGGTCAATCATCCTCGATCACCACGCGTACCGTCCGCAGCAGGCGGTCGCTCGCGCCGCGCACGCTTCCACCGAGCTCGAGCGTGCGCTGCACGTAGGCGATCGTCTCGGCGGTGAGACGCTCGCCGGGGAGCACGTTGGGGATGCCCGGCGGGTAGGTGGCCAGCGACTCGGCGGCGATCCGTCCGGCTGCCTGCGCGGCGGGCACCACCTCCTGGGCTCCGAGGTAGGCCTCCCGCGGCGTCATCGCGAGCTCGCCCCAGGGAGGCGGGGCGGCGAAGCTCGTGCTGGAGCCGCCCGGATCCAGCCCCACGCGATCGACGGCCGTCTGCAGGGCGCTGACCAGCCTTGAGGCCTCCGGCAGGCCCCGCTCGCCCATACCGAACACGGCCACGAGCACGTTCTGGCCGTAGAGCTCGAGGTTGATGTCGTCGATCTCGCGCAGCATCGGCGCGAGCTCGTAGCCGCTGGCCGCGACCCCGCGGACGTCGACCGCGAGCCGCAGGGGATCGTAGGCGAACACGCCGGCCCGCCCGACCAGCCGCTCGTCGAGCACGTCGAGCCCGGGGATCGCGCGGATGTTCTCGCGCGCAAGCGAGAGCGCCCGCATTGTGTCGGTCAGCAGTTCGCGGCCGTGCACCGCCGCGTGGCGCCGGGCGGCGTCGAGCGAGCCGGCCAGCAGCGAGTTGGGGCTCGTCGACTCGGTGAGCGTCACGGCGCGGTCGACCTCGTCCTCGCCGATCAATCCCTCGGCGCCGTAGCCGAGGTGGAGCATCGCCGACTGCGTGAGGCTCCCCACGATCTTGTGCGTACTCGATATCACCAGGTCGGCTCCGGCCGCCAGCGCATGCTCGGGGAGCTGCTCGTGGAAGGCCAGATGCGCTCCCCAGGCCTCGTCCACGATCAACGGCACGCCGCGGGCGTGTGCGATTGCCGCCAGCGAGGCGACGTCCGCCACCGCGCCGAAGTAGGTCGGCGAGATCACCCATGCGCCGATGGCGCTGGGCGTGGCCGCGAGCGCACGCTCGAGGGTCTCCGGCGTCAGGCAGTGTGCGATGCCGAGCTCGGGATCGGTCTCCGGCGCGGCGAACGTCGGCCGCAGCCCTGAGAGCACCAGCGCGTCGATGGTGCTCGAATGCGCGTTGCGCTGGACCACCACCTCCGCTCCGCGGTGAGCCAGCGCGAGCCCGGCGGCGAGGTTGCCCTGCGAGGCGCCGTTGATCAGGAACCATGCGCGCCTGGCGCCCCACGCCTCGGCGGCGAGCCGCTGGGCCTGCTCGAACGGCGTCGGATCGACGCCGACGTCGATGCCGTGGGTCAACGCTGGAATATCGAGGCTGAGCGCTCGCTCGCCGATCGCCTCGAGCAGCTCGGGATCGGCGCCAGGCCCTCCCTTGTGCCCGGGAACGTGCAGCCGCGCGGGCTCGCGGGCAGCGTATTCACGCAGCGCCTGCAGGTACGGCGCCCGTCGTTGGGAGGGGTTCATGAGCCCAGAGGCTAGACGCCGCGGACGAACTGCGCGGACGGGACGATCGGTGCTAGGTTGCCCCGATGCCCGTGCGGGCGAGCAGGCAAGGAGGCCAATGCGCCGGCTGATCGCAGCAGGCTGCTCCTTCGCGGCGTTCGCATCCGCCGCGCCGGCCCTGACGGCAGCGGCCGAAGGCATCCACAACATCCAGCATGTCGTGATGGTCATGCAGGAGAACCGGACCTTCGACAACTACTTCGGCACCTACCCCGGCGCCAACGGGATCCCCGCGGGTGTCTGTCTGCCCGATCCGACGCACAAAACCTGCGGGCGGCCGTTCCACGACTCCAAAGACGAAAACGTGGGCGGCCCGCATGGGACCGAAAGCTCCGAACTGGACATCAACGGCGGGAAGATGAACGGCTTCATCGAAGTCGCCTCGGCCAGGCAGGTCTGCGGCCGCACCCGGGTGGACTGCCGGCCCTGCACCGAACAGCAGCTGACGGAGTGCATCGACGTGATGGGCTATCACGACGCGCGCGAGATACCCAATTACTGGAAGTACGCGCAGAACTTCGTGCTGCAGGACAACATGTTCGCGTCCGGCGCCTCCTGGAGCCTACCCGAGCATCTGTTCCTGGTCTCCGGGTGGTCGGCCCTCTGCGAGGGCACCCGCAACCCGCTCGAATGCGTCGAGACACTCAGCGCCGAACGACCGGCGAACGCGAGCTACGAATGGACAGACATCACCTACCTGCTCAACGGGGCGGGCGTCAGCTGGCGCTACTTCCTCTTCGAAGGCAGCGAGCCCGACTGCGCATCGGACGAATCCATCACCTGCACGCCCGGGTCCCAGAGCCCGCAGACGCCGGGGATCTGGAACCCGCTGCGCTCCTTCGAAGACGTCAAGCAGGACGGCCAGCTGGGGAACATCCAGTCACTCAGCAACTACTACACCGACGTGCAGCAGCCGAAAACGTGCGGATTGCCGAACGTCTCCTGGGTGATCCCCAACAGCAGCGTCTCCGAGCACCCGCCCGGACTGATCTCCAAGGGCCAGGCGTACGTGACGACGGTGATCAACGCGGTCATGCGCAGCCCCTGCTGGAACAGCACCGCGATCTTCCTCTCCTGGGATGACTGGGGCGGTTTCTACGACCATGTCGTCCCGCCCTCCGTCTCGAAGGCCGGCTACGGCATTCGCGTCCCGGGCCTCGTGATCAGCCCGTACGCCTTGGCCGGCGTCATCGATCATCAGCAGCTGAGCCACGACGCCTTCCTGAAGTTCATCGAGGATGACTTCCTCTCCGGAGCCCGCCTGAACCCGAAAACCGACGGCCGGCCCGACGGCCGCAAAGTCGTGCGCGAAGAAGTGACCACGCTCGGAAACATCGCGAACGACTTCAACTTCAACCAGCCGCCGCGCCCGCCGCTGATCCTGAGTCCGCATCCGGCGCCCGGGCCGCCTTCCCAACCGCCTGGCTGATTCCGATACATGCTACGGTTTCGCAGATAGGGACAGCGAGCCGTCATCGATGTCCGACAGGCAGCGCGATCGCGTCCGCCGTGGCGCTGCTGCTGGTCCTCTCGCCGGCCTGTGCGCTCGCGACGCCCTCCGAAGGGATCCACAACATCCAGCATGTCGTGGTCCTCATGCAGGAGAACCGCAGCTTCGACACCTACTTCGGCACCTACCCCGGCGCCAACGGGATCCCGCCGGGGGTCTGCGTCCCCGATCCCGTCAACAAAACCTGCGTGCGGCCGTTCCACAACCCGGCCAACAAAAACTTCGGTGGCCCCCATGGGGCCGAAGCCGCCACCGCCGACATCGACGGCGGGAAGATGGACGGGTTCGTCGCGACCGCCGAGGGAGGGGCGAAATGCTCATCCAACGAACCGACCTGCAGCCCCTGCAGCGGGACGGCGGGGGCCTGCATCGACGTGATGGGCTACCACGACGCCCGCGAGATCCCCAACTACTGGACCTACGCGCAGAACTACGTCCTGCAGGACAACATGTATGCCTCGGGTGCGGCGTGGAGCCTGCCCGAGCACCTGTTCATGGTCTCCGGATGGTCGGCCAATTGCGAGGCCGGCAACCCCCTGGAATGCGTGGAAACCTTGCATTCGGCGCGCCCGGGCAGTAGCACGCACTACGCCTGGACGGACATCACCTACCTGCTCAACAGGGCGAAAGTCAGCTGGCGCTACTTCGTCTCCGCGGGCACCGAGCCCGACTGCCAGTTCGACGAAGCGCTCACCTGTAAACCGGCACCGCAGGAGGCGAAGACGCCCTCGATCTGGAACCCGCTGCCGTACTTCGACGACGTGAAGGCGGACGGCCAGCTCGGGAACATCCAGTCGCTCAGCAACTACTACAGCGACGTGCAGCAGCCGACAACGTGCGGGCTACCGAACGTCTCCTGGGTTGTTCCGAACGGCTTCGTCTCAGATCACCCTCCGACGAGCATCTCCAACGGGCAGACGTATGTGACGACTCTGATCAACGCCGTCATGCGCAGCCCGTGCTGGAACAGCACCGCGATCTTCCTCTCATGGGATGAGTGGGGCGGCTTCTACGATCACGTCGTGCCGCCGACGATCTCGAACACCGGTTACGGAATTCGCGTGCCCGGCCTGCTCATCAGCCCATACGCCAAGGCGGGCGTCATCGACCACCAGCAGCTGAGCCATGACGCGTACCTGAAGTTCATCGAGAACGACTTCCTCGCCGGAGCGCGCCTGAACCCGAAAACCGACGGACGGCCGGACAGCCGGACCGTGGTGCGCGAAGAACTGTCCGGCCTGGGCGATCTCGCGAACGACTTCAACTTCAGCCAGTCACCGCGTCCGCCGCTGCTCCTGAGCGCGCACCCCGAACCCGGGCCGCCGTCGAAACCGCCGGGCTGATCCAGCCCGTCGGGAGCTCACGGCCTCTGGCGGGCGCTGCCCTCAGCCGGCGGTGGGATTAGCCAGCGGCACGCCCTGCGGCGCTACCAGCGTCTGCAGGCCCGTATCCGTCCACAGCACCTGCTCACGCCCCGGCCCGACACCCACGAGCGCAACCGGCACGCCCGCGTGCTCGGCGATGAACTCGAGGTACTCGCGGGCCGCGTCGGGCAGGTCGGAGATCGTGCGGCACTCCCCGAGATCCTCGTCCCAGCCCCGCAGCTCGGTCAGCTCGGCCTCGGCGTGGTGCAGCACCGTCTGGTGGTAGGGGAAGTCCTCGAAGACGGGCCCTTCGGCGCCCCGGTAGCTCGTGCACACCTGGATGCGGTCCAGGCCGGACAGGACGTCGAGCTTCGTGATCACCAGCGCAGTCATCGTGTTCAACCTCGCCGCGTAGCGCAGCGCCACGAGGTCGAGCCATCCGGTGCGCCTCGGGCGGCCGGTCGTCGTCCCGAACTCGCCGCCCCGGGCGCGGATCATCTCGCCCATCTCATCGTGCAGCTCGCTCGGGAACGGTCCCGCCCCGACGCGCGTCGTGTAGGCCTTGGAGATCCCCCAGATCTCGTCTATCGCCTTCGGCCCGACGCCGGTGCCCACGCATGCGGCGCCAGCCAGCGGGTTGGAGGAGGTGACGAACGGATACGTGCCGTGGTCGATGTCGAGCATCGCTCCCTGCGCTCCCTCGAAGATCACCTTCTTGCCGTCCTCCAGCAGCTCCCACATGAGCTTCGCGGTGTCGGCAATGTGCTGCTCTAGGCGGTGTCCGTAGGTCAGGTACTCCTCGGTCATCGTGTGCAGATCGAGCGTGGGGTCCTTCTCGAACGGTCGCAGCGAGAGGCGCTTGGGCTCCATCGCGGCGACGATCTTCTTCTTGAGGATCTTCTCGTCGAGCAGGTCCTGCACGCGGATCCCGAGGCGCGCCGCCTTGTCCGCATAGCACGGTCCGATGCCGCGGCGCGTGGTCCCGATCTGCAGGCTGCCGAGTTTGGCCTCGCCCGCCGAATCGAGCAGCAGGTGGTAGGGCATGATCAGATGCGCGTTGGCCGAGATCCGCAGGCCGCTCACGTCGATGCGCCTCGCGCGCAGCGCGTTGAGCTCCTCTATCAGCACCTTCGGGTCGATCACCACGCCGTTGCCGATCACGCAGCGCTTGCCCGGGTAGAGGATCCCGGAGGGGATCAGATGCAGCTTCCACTCCTCCTCGCCGCGGACGATCGTATGCCCCGCGTTGTTGCCGCCCTGAAACCTCGCGACGGCGTCCGCGTTTTCGGCAAGCAGATCGGTGATCTTGCCCTTGCCCTCGTCGCCCCACTGGGCGCCCACTATCACGATGCCAGGCATACCTGCTGCAGTTTACGGGCCTCCGCCGTGCCTCCCGGCCCCTCCCGCCGCGCCCGGCCGGCGAGAACGTTGCTCAGGCGGGCGAGCTGCTGGTCGCCCGCGCCGCGCGGAACTCGCGCCGCTTGTCCTCGCCGTAGAGCGGGATCAAGTCGCCACAGATCTCCACAAGCCGCGACACGGTGCGCGGCCCCAGGCGCTCGGAGAGCTCGTCGGGCATCAGGTTCGTGGTGGCGATGATCGCCCGCTCGGCCTCATAGCGCGCGTTCACGATCGAGTAGAGCTGCTCGAGCACCCAGTCCGTTTTGGTCTCCGCTCCGAGATCGTCGAGGTGCAGCAGGTCCACGGCGGTCAGCCGGTCCATGAAGTCGAGCATCCCCCCGTCTGAGTCCATCGATTCACGCAGCAGGTTGAGCAGGCGCGGCAGCGAGTAGATCGCCACCGATCGCCCGGCGTCGAGGGCCGCCTTCGAGACGAGCATGGCGAGCGTCGTCTTGCCGGTGCCCACGTCACCCTGGATCCACAAGCCTCGACCGCCGTCCAGGTTGGCCTCGACGTCCGCCACGTAGCGGCGGACCGACTGGATCTGGTCGGGAGCGGTGGCGGCCAGATCGCTGATCGGCGGCCGCTCGAAGGACACGCCCAGATACCTGCGCGGGATCCGGCCCTCGAGGCGGCGGGTGCGCGCCTTGGCGATCCGCCCGGCGCGGCAGCGGCAGTCGGTCGCCGTGTTCGTCGACTCCTCGACGATGAAGCCGCTGCCGTCGCACAGCCCGTAGCTGCACGTCGCTCTCCCGTCCGTCCAGCCGTCGCGAGATTGCCCGGCGGGCGCCTGGGTCAACTGCCTGTCCTCGTCGGCCGGCAGGTCGTTCACTGCTCGTACCGGCCGCCGGCGTAGTTCATGAACTTCGGGTATTTCTCACGGAAGGTGAGAACGACGTCCCCGGTGGCGCCGTTGCGGTGCTTGGCGATGATCAGATCCGCCTCGCCCGGCCGCTCCGAGTTTTCCTTCTCGTAGTACTCGTCGCGGTAGATGAACATCACGAGATCGGCGTCCTGCTCGAGGTTCCCACTCTCGCGGAGATCCGAGAGGAGCGGGATCTTCGGCGAGCGCTGCTCGACAGCGCGGCTCAGCTGAGACAGGGCGATCACGGGAACTTCGAGCTCTCGCGCGAGGATCTTCAGCCCGCGACTGAGCTCGCCGATGGCCGTCACACGGTTCTCGTAGCGACTGTCGGTCCTCATCAGCTGCAGGTAGTCGATGATGATCAGGCCAAGACCGCCGTCGCATTGACTGTGCAGGCGCCGCGCCTTCGCACGGATCTCCAGCAGACCCACGTCGCTGGTGTCGTCCACCCACAGCGGCGCCGCCGCCAGGCGCTGGCTGGCAGCGAGGATCTTCGGCCAGCGCTGCTCGCTGACGCGGCCCTTGCGCAGCTCGTCGCCCTCGATCATCGCCTGCGAGGCCACGAACCTCTGTGCGAGCTCGCTCTCGGCCATCTCCAGCGAGAACAGCGCGACGGGTCGAGGATGCTTCGGGTGAAGCGCGGCGTTCTCGGCGATGTTGCAGACGAGCGCGCTCTTTCCCATCGCCGGCCGGGCCGCGATGATGATCAGGTTCCCGGACTGGAAGCCGCCCGTGATCTCGTCGAGGTCCTTGAACCCCGATGGCGTGCCCGTGAGCGACGTTCCCTCGATCGAGAGCCTGTGCAGCTTGTCGAGCTCCTCGTGCAGCACGTCCTCGATCGAGCGGAAGTCCTGCTGGCGGTCGTCACGGGCGACCTCCAGCATCGACTTCTCGGCCTGCTCCACGAGCTCGCGCGGGGCCGCCTGGTGGCCGAGGACGCTCTCCTGGATCTCGTATGAGGCCCTCAGCAGGCGCCGCAAGAGGGCGTTCTCACGAACGATCTGCGCGTAGCGGCGGGCGTGTCCGGCCGCGGGCACGACGCCCGTCAGCTCGTCCACCGCGGCCTGCCCGCCGATGCCCTCGAGCTTGCCCATCTGGCGCAGCCGGTCGACGACCGTAAGCACGTCCACGGGCTCGCTGTCGTTGTACAGAGCGAGCATCGCCTCGTAGATCGTGCCGTGGCGCTCGCGGTAGAAGTCATCCGAGCGCAGCCCCTCTTCGATCACCAGCGCGTACAGCGAGCGGTCGGAGAGCAGGATCGCTCCGAGCACCGACTGCTCGGCGTCGAGGTTGTGCGGCGGCGCGATCGGCCCGGCGGAGGGTTGCGACGTGCCGTTGGCTGTCGAGACGGCGCTCATCGGTGTGGCGAGTCTAGGCTGCGGTCCACAGGCGCCCGGACGGCGTTCCCGCAAATCGCGGTAGGAAAAGATCGCACGCTGCTCACGAACACATGTTCCCACGGCGTTGGGACGGACGACCGTGGCCGATGCTTCACGCAGCCGTGTGATTCGCATGCAGACGCGGGGCGGGCACAGTGCAGGCCATGGAATGGGTCTGTACGCAGTGCGGAGCACCGATTGGCCCGCACGAGCCAATGCTCGTGTTGCAAGGCCACGACGCACGATGGACCTCCTCGGCGGCCGAGCCGCCCACCCACGACGCCGAGGCGCTATTCCACGAGGACTGCGCGCCAGTTCTCTGGCGACCCCGCTAGGTCTGACGCTCCCTCACGCCACGGCGGGTTGGCGGTACATCAGCATCTACGGGATCGATGGTGCGGAGCTTCATTTCTTGGCGACGACCATCGTCTTGATCGTCGCCGTGACACCGTCGACGACCTCGACCACGACCATGTACGTGCCGACGTTCTTGATCGGCTCGGGCATGTGCACGTTGCGTTTGTCGATTCTCAGACCGCGAGCTTCGCGGATCGCCGTCGCGATGTCCTGGGCGGTCACCGAACCGAACAGCCGGCCGTCCGCTCCCGCCTGCTGCGGGATCGTGAGAACGGTGCGGTTGAGCAGGTTGACGTTCTCCTGGGCTCTCTCGACCGCCTCGCGCGCGGCCCGCTCGGCGGCCGCCTGGCGCTGGCGGATAGTCTCGATGGCCCCCTTCGTCGCGGGCTGGGCGAGCTTGCGCGGGATCAGGTAGTTGCGCAGGTAGCCCTTGGAGACGTCGACGACCGTGCCCTGCTCGCCCAGCGTCTCGACATCCTGCAGCAGTATCGCTTCGGGCATTCGCCGTCCCTAGCGGTCGCGGTCGCGGTCGCCGCGTTCGCGGCGGCCGCCGGGGGCGTCGTCGCGTCCGCCCTCGTTGACGTACGGCAGCAGCGCCAGCTCGCGGGCACGCTTCACCGCGCGGGCGATCTGGTTCTGGTGGCGGCGGCAGGCGCCGGTGATCCGCCGCGAGCGGATCTTCCCCTTCTCGGAGATGAACTTCCGGAGCATCGCGACGTCCTTGTAGTCGATCTGCTCGATCTTGTCGCGGCAATGCTGGCACGGCTTGCGCCGGCCGCTGCCGATGCCGCCCTTCTTGTCGCGACGGCGCACCGGCTTGCCGCGTCCGCGTGCTTTCGCCATCAGCGGCCCCCGCCGTGGTTGGGCTTGCGCATGGCTATGGCTGAAAACACAAAGACCTCGCTG
This sequence comes from Solirubrobacteraceae bacterium, assembly GCA_035567055.1. Lineage (GTDB taxonomy): Bacteria > Actinomycetota > Thermoleophilia > Solirubrobacterales > Solirubrobacteraceae > Palsa-744. The sequence goes on along the minus strand of DATMQX010000006.1, from coordinate 1,566 downwards.
TACTGGCTAGAACGGAATGTCGTCGTCGCCTGCTGCTCCGGCGACAGGTGCGGGCTGGAAATCCCCTTCGTTGACCGGGATGTCGCTGCCCTTGGAGGCCCCGTTGCCGCCGAATCCACCCCCACCGGAGGCGTCGTCGCGCGAGCCCAGGAACTGCACCGAGTCGGCAATGATATCGGTTGCCTGGCGCTTGGTGCCGTCCTGTGCCTCCCACTCGCGCCACTCCAGGCGCCCGTCGATGGCCACCGGCCGTCCCTTCGACAGGTAGCGGGCGGCGTTCTCGCCCTGTGCGCCCCAGACGGTGACGTTGAAGTAGTTGGGCTTGTCCTCCCACTCACCCGTGCTTGCGTTCTTGCGGCGCGTGTTGCAGGCGATGCGAAGGCTGCACACCGACATGCCGCTCGGCAGCGAGCGCAGCTCGGGATCGGCTGTGAGGTTTCCGGTCATCACGACCCTGTTTATGTTGGTTGCGGCCACGGCTTCTCTTCCTTTCGGCTGTTGCCGGTCCTCTCTGGGACCTGTCGTCTTCTCGACTCGAGCTTCGAGTCTAGAGCGGGCTGCGGGCGCGACTCTCGGGCGATCGGGTGCGACCCCGCTAATTGCGGGCGGGAGCGGCCCATTTCAAGCGCGGCGGCCTGCCCATCGGCCGGCGCGGCTCACCGCGCACGCCGCTGCGGAGCCCTCCCGGGCGGAGCCGCTCCTCATCCCGAGCGCTGCGGGCGCTCGTCCGCTGCGCCTCTGCCGGCACGCGAGGAGGTGCCGAAGATCTCGTCCCAGTAGGGCGCGCTGATCCCGAAGCCGCGCGTCTCGTCCTGGAAGTGGTGGCGCATGTGGCGCTCGCGCAGCATCCGGCCGAGCCGTCCGCGCGGGCGGAAGTGATGCAGGTAGTAGTGGGTCATGTCGTAGGCGAGGTAGCCGGCGAAGAAGCCCGCGCCCAGCGAGGGCGAGTAGCGCGCGCCGAACACCAGGAAGAGCACGCCGAACACGAGGGCTCCGAGGGGGATGCTCACCGCCGGGGGCATCACCAACCGCAGCGGGTCGTTGGGATGGTCGTGGTGCACACCGTGGATGATCCAGTGCATGCGCGCGCCGAGCCCATCCTCGGGCTCGAAGTGGAAGACGATCCTGTGCAGCCAGTACTCGAACAGCGTCCACAGCGCATAGCCGGCGACGGCCAGCGCCACCGCCGCGAGCACGCTGAGCTGCGACAGGCCCCACGCCATCAGCGCGACGATCGCCGGGACGAAGATCAGAACCGGAACGAGCGGGTGCACCCGAGAGAGCGCGTCGAGCACCCTCGAGTCGAACATGGGCGGTGAGGCTCGGAGGACGTCCGTGCGGCTCGTCGAGGATGAGTCGCTCATGTCTTCAGCCCAACTCATGCGCCGATGTTAATACCACCGTGGTGCATCTCCAAGCCTTTTCGAGCGGCTTTGCGCCGCCGCCAGCCGCCGCGCTACGCGCGATCGCCGACCTCGACGTCGACCTCGACCGCGGGCTCCGCCGCAGCCGGATCCTGCTGCGCCGCCGGATCCTGCTGTCCCTCGGGCGCCGGCTCGGGCTCCT
>DATMQX010000005.1:0-2504 GCA_035567055.1 Solirubrobacteraceae bacterium | reverse complement strand
AGGATCAGCTTGCACAGGGCGGCGCCGGCGATCGCGCCGATCAGCTGCACGGCGATGTAGCCGGCGGCGGCCTGGGCCTCGATCTTGCGCACAGCCGCGAGCCCGATCGTGACAGCCGGGTTGAAGTGCGCGCCTGAGGTCCCGCCAAGCGACTGAATCAGCATCATCAGGACGAACGCGTGCAACAGCCCGATTACGGCGAAGACCGCAAAGGGCATGCCCGCACGGCCGAAGACGCTCACGATCAGCGCGATGAAGAGCACGAGCAGGAACGTGCCCACCAGCTCGGCTATATATGCGGACGCCCCTCGGTCTTCCATCATTCACTCCTCCTGTCGGCAATCTGTAGTTCTGTTTCCCGGGATTCGAGCTTTCCAGCACCTATCCTCCACCGCCGTGGCTCCGACAATCGACGTGTACCTCGCACGGCATGGCCAGACGGCCTACAATTTGGAGCGTCGCTTCCAGGGCCATCTGCCGGTCCCTCTCGATGAGACGGGCCGCAGGCAAGCCGCTGACCTAGCCGAGCGCGCGAGCGCCCATGCGTTCGCCGCGCTGTGGTGCAGCCCGCTGCTGCGGGCGCGCGAAACCGCGGACGCGGTGGCCGCCCGCATCGGGCTCGAGCCGCGCGAGGAGCCGCGCATGGTGGAGACAGACGCGGGCGACTGGACGGACCGCCTGTTCGTGGACGTGCAGGCCGAAGACCCAGAAAGCTTCGCCGGCTTCATCGATGGAGCACCGAGCTTTGCGTTCCCCGGCGGCGAGTCGTTTGCCCAGCAGGGCGCGCGCGTGGCCGCGGCGCTTGCGGACATCGAGCGGGACACTCTACCCGCGCTCGTCGTGTGCCACGGCGTCGTGATTCGCATAGCGCTCTTCCAGCGCGCCGGCCACAAGGTCGCGCTCGCCGAGCGAGTCCCCAATGCGGCCCTGGTCCCGCTCGATCCGGTCGAGGCCGAACACGCCGAGCTGGGTGGCGGCGAAGCGCTGCCCCCGAGCTAGATAACGTCCACGCCAGGCGGCCATTCGGAACCGCGTCGCCGAGACGCACTCAGCGCGAAGCGCCGTTCTCGCCCCCCGCAAGCTTCGAGACGAGCCCGGCCCCTTCGCGCGCCATGCGCGAGCGCGGCACGATCATGTCGAAGCCGGCGCTCTCGGCTCGATCCCGGACGCTGACCTCGACGTGCGAGTAGAAGGCGAGTGTGCGAATGCCGTCGAGCCCGCCCTCAGCCGACAGAGACTCGAGGAGATCGGCGCGGCCAGATGCCTCGTCGGTCAGATCGACGACCAGCACGCCGGCGCCGGACAGCGCCTCGCCGAGCGAGTTGGGATCGCCGACGAGATCGACCGTGTGACCGCCCACGATCAGGTCCGCCTGCACGCGCGAGCCGAACAACAGATCGGGGATGAAGGCAACGACGTGCGCCATCGATTGCCAGGGCCCTGCCGCCCGCTCCGACGGGCCTACTGCGCCCGCAGGCGCGCGAACTCCTCGCGCACCGAATGCGGGCGGCCCCACATCTGGGTGACCTCGACGCGCCCGACGCGTTGCTCGCGCAGGACCAGCTCGCCCTCGATCCCCGCTTCGTCGAGCAGCAGCAGTGCCCCGTGAGTCGTCGGCGCGGAGGCGGCGTGGCCGAAGCGGTGGGCGACGAGCAGACGCCAATGCCAATCGTGATGGGAATAGGGCCGCGCGTTGCACGTCACGAGGTACACGCAAGCGTCGATGTAGCGCTCCTCCTCCGCGATGCGCAGGTCGAGCTCGAGGTCGGTCCAGTCGTCGGGAAGGGAGTCGACGATGCGCTGGAAGGTGTCCGCGAGGGCCATCGAGGAGAAGCGTAGCGAGTGACCCCCACGTCCACTTCGACTCCCTTCCTCGCCTGCGCCGAATCAAGCCGAACGAGGGCCCTATCCTCAAGAGCAATGGCGGCAACGGACACGATGACGCTCACAGACGAATACACCACGCTGACCGGAGGCTGCGGCCTGGTGGACCGCTCCGGGCGCGGCAAGCTGGCGCTCACGGGACAGGGCGCCGTCGAGTTCCTGAACGGTCAGGTCACCAACGAGTTGATCGGGGTGAAGCCGGGCGAAGGCTGCTACGCAGCCTTCCTGACGCACAAGGGAAAGATGCTCGGAGACCTGCGCATCCTCGCCGTCGGCGACGATCCCGACGGACCGCCGCGCGAACTGCTGCTCGACACCGAGCGAGTGGCGCTGCAGGCGCTGTTCGACATGATCGGACGCTTCAAGGTCGGCTACGACGTGGACCTGCACAAGCGCACCTTGGAGACCGCTTTCCTGTCGCTGATTGGACCGAAGGCCGATGAGATCGCCGCAGCGACGCTCATGCTTGGCCCGACATCGTCGCGGGGCGAGTCCAGGCGGGCCGAGGAGCAGTCGAGCGGGCAGGGCCAGGAGCATCTGACCAAGGAGCAGCCGACGGGTCACGATCAGCCGACGGGTCACGAGCAGCCGACGGGTCACGAGCAGCCGACGAGCCAGGA
>DATMQX010000004.1:0-2907 GCA_035567055.1 Solirubrobacteraceae bacterium | reverse complement strand
GCCAGCTCCTGCGCGACCTGGTCGGCGGGGATCGCGCACACGTCGCAGATGTCCTGAGCGACCACGAGGTCGGGTTCGAGCGCGAGGATGGCGTCCGTATCCACCGAGTAGAGCGACCGGCCTTCCATCGCCGCCAGTGAGACCTCGGCGTCGATAGCTCCGCTCGCTTTGGAGGAGAGCTGAAGGGTGGATCGCGTGACGATTGGAAGCGAAGCCGCCTCAGGCGGGTAGTCGCACTCGTGGGTGACCGCGACGACCTGGTCTCCGAGCCCGAGCACGAACAGCGCCTCGGTCGCGCTCGGAAGCAGCGAAACGATCCTCACCCGGCGGCAGCTTCCTGCCGGAGGCGTTCGAGGACCTGCTGAAAAGCTTCATACGGCTGGGCGCCCAACACCAGGTAGCGCCGGCCGAAAATATGCGCCGGGATCGCGTTGATGCCAACCGACTCGGCCTCAGCGCGGTTCTCGTCGATCACCGCCGCGTAGTGATCCTCGTCGATCGCGGCCCTGAGCTCAGCTGCATCGAGGCCCACCTCCGTTCCGATCCGCACGAGGTCGTCCACGTTTTCGAGCCGCGCGGTCCCCTCCCAATGAGCCTTCATGAGTGCCCTGTGCATCGCGTCGAAATTGCCGTGCTCGCGAGCGAACTCGGCAGCGCCGAGGGCCCGGCGCGAGTTGATGATCACGTCGCGCTGTTTCATGGTCAGGCCCACCTCGGCCGCAATCGTCTGGAGATGTGTGCGCATCTGTTCGAACCGAGCTCCGCGGAAATACGTCTCGCGCGGAATGCCTTCGACCGGAGCTTCCGGGTGCAGCTCGTAGGGCAGCCACGTCACCTTGACCAGGTTCTCACGCTCGAGCTGATCGACTCGGACCGAGTCGATGTAGCACCAGGGTCAAACGTAGTCGGAGAAGACGATCAGCTCTACCGGAGAACTCACGGCCACCTCACAACTATCCCTTAACCCGCAGGCGGCACAGTAGGAGGCAGGTCGCAGGCAAGTTCAGCGCCGTCGACCATTAAGTCAGGTACGCGCCCGCCACCTGGGCCGCAACTCGCGCGTTGTTCACGACGAGCTCGACGTTCAGGTCCAGGGAGCGGCCTCCCGAGAGCTCGGCCATCCGGGCGAGCAGTCGGGGTGTGACCTCGGATCCTGCAAGTCCGGCGAGCTCACTCGCCGCGCGCTGTGCCATCTCCTCCGCACCGTCGAGATCCGCGGGCGGCGGCACCGCGACCACGATTCCGCGCGTGCCCGTGTCCCAGGCCGCGCGCAGCACACGCGCAGCGTCGTGGGTCCCGTCGACCCGTGCGCTCACACGGCATCCGCTGTGCCGGGTGTAGAACGCGGGGAACTCGTCACAGCCGTAGCCGAGCACCGGCACTGACAGGCTCTCCAGCCTTTCGAGCGTGAGCGGAAGATCCAGGATGATCTTGGCGCCGGCGCAAAACACCGCCACCGGCGTGCGGCCAAGCTCTACCAGGTCGGCGGACTGGTCCTCCGGGTGACCCCGGTGAACGCCACCGATTCCTCCAGTGGCGAAAAACCGAATGCCGGCCATCGCGGCAGCGCGCATCGTGGCGGCCACCGTCGTCGCTCCAACATCGCCCCGGACGATCGCCGGCCCGAGGTCGCGCGAGCTCACCTTGACGGCGCCGCCGGCCACGCGCTCGAGGTCGCCCGGGGCGAGCCCGACGCGCAGCTTGCCGTCCAGCACGGCCACGCTGGCCGGGACGCCCCCTTCCTTTCTTATGGCTGCCTCGCTTTCGAACGCGGCTCGAAGATTGTGCGGCGCTGGCAGTCCCTGCCCGACGATTGAGGTCTCCAGGGCCACCACGGGGCGGCCGGCTGCCACCGCGTCCACGACCTCAGCCGATACCTGGAGCGGGACGCTCAGCTCGGTCTCGCTCCGCTTCGCGTGACTGCTTCCGAGCCGACGACAACGGCGCGTTCGGCTGCTTCCACCGGCGTCGCTCCGTGCAGCCAGGCGACGCAGAAAGCGGCCGCGAACGCGTCTCCCGCGCCGGTGCCGTCGACATTTCGGACGGCGGGAGCGGGTATGACGCGCCCGAACACGCTGCACCCGGTAGAGCCGAGCTTGATCACCGGCACCTGAGCGAGGTGCTCCGCGGGGACCCCGATGGTCGCCACCTCGGCCGCCGTGCCGAAAAGAAGCTCGGGCTTGAGGCGCGCCAGGTCGTACGCCATCCTGGTCGGGCCGTATTGCTGAAGACCGGCCACCGACGAAAGGTCGACCGAAAGCATCCCACCGCGATCGCGGACGAACGCGATCGCGGCGCGCGTGGCCTTGCCGAGCGGGTCAAGGAACAGCGAATACGCGGGGACGTGGATGAGCTGCACATCGTCGAACCAGGCCTCGACGAGGTCGTCTGGACGCAGGCCGGTGCTGGCCCCACGGTCTGTGGCCATCGAGCGATCGCCGTCGACGCCGACGAGTACGGCGATCGCGCCCGTGGGCTCGTCCGCCCAGATCGGGCAGACCGCCACGCCTCTGGCTTCCAGGTCAGAGACCAGTCGCCTGCCGCGGTCGTCGTCGCCGACCCTCGCGACCAGGCGTGCAGGCTCCGCGAGGGCGGCTGCCCACGCGCAGAAGTTCGCCGCCTGGCCTCCACCACCGACTCCGATTCTTGCGGCGCGGTCGTCGTCAGGCCGCAGCGGCCCGTCGGGGATGATCGTGATGTCGAGCAGCAGGTCTCCAATGGAGAGGATCACGTGTGGAGGGAGAATAGCTGCCGCCGGGGCGCGGCTTGCAGCTCCCAGGAAGTTCTGAGCGCCCTACCACGGTCTGCTGCACCTCACCCTTGGGATCGATGTGCGGGACGCGCGGTGTGGATTCAAGGCGTTGCGAGCGGATGTCGCGCGGCGGCTCGTCCCGGGCGTCCTCAATC
>DATMQX010000003.1:0-18846 GCA_035567055.1 Solirubrobacteraceae bacterium | reverse complement strand
GCGTAATGGGCCTTCATCACCTCGTCTACGAGGTCGTCGACAACTCGGTCGACGAGGCTCTCGCGGGCTTCTGCACGGAAGTCTCGGTGACGATCCACCCCGACAACTCGGTGACCGTCATCGACAATGGGCGCGGTATCCCCGTCGCGACGATGGAGAAGGAGGGGAAACCCGCCGTCGAAGTCGTGCTCACGGTGCTCCACTCGGGCGGCAAGTTCGGCGACGGCGGCGGCTACAAGGTATCCGGCGGCCTGCACGGTGTCGGCGTGTCGGTCGTCAACGCGCTCTCCGAGCAGCTCGACGTGGAGATCCGGCGCGACGGGTACGTCTTCTCGCAGTCGTACTCCCGAGGCGCTCCGCAGTCAGAGCTCGTCAAGGGGGAGAAGCTGCAGAAGGGCGCGGCGACCGGCACGAAGGTCACCTTCCTTGCCGACGCCGACGTCTTCGAGACGCTCGACTTCGACTTCTACACGCTCGAGGAACGCCTCCGCGAGACGGCGTTCCTGACACGTGGCCTGAAGATCTCGATCGTCGACGAGCGCGGCGAAGGGCACTCCGCCGAGTTCCAGTACGACGGCGGCATCGAGGACTTCGTCTCCTACCTCAACGAGAACAAGGAGACGATCCACCGCAAGGTCATCTTCTTCGCAGGCGAGTCCGAGGAGGGTGCCGCCGAGGTCGCGTTGCAGTGGAACTCCTCATACCAGGAGTCGATTCACTCCTTCGCCAACAACATCTCGACGCGCGAGGGCGGCTCGCACATGTCTGGCTTCCGCTCGGCGCTCACGCGCACGTTGAACAAGTACGCGCGCGATCACGGGCTGCTCAAGGAGAAAGACGACAACCTCACGGGCGAGGACGTGCGCGAGGGGTTGACGGCAGTTATCTCGGTCAAGCTCCGCGATCCCCAGTTCGAGGGGCAGACCAAGACGAAGCTCGGCAACCCCGGCATGGCCGGATTCGTCGAGTCGATCGTCAACACCGGTCTCGGCGAGTTCCTCGAGGAGAACCCGAGCGAGGCACGAGCGGTGATCATGAAGTCCGTCCAGGCTCAGCGCGCGCGGGAGGCCGCCCGCAAGGCGCGCGATCTGACGAGGCGCAAGTCCGCGCTGGAGAACTCGACGCTTCCCGGGAAGCTCGCCGACTGCTCGGTCAAGGACCCGTCGCTCGCCGAGCTGTTCGTGGTCGAGGGTGACTCGGCCGGTGGCTCGGCCAAGCAGGGCCGCGACCGCAGCACTCAGGCCGTGCTGCCGCTGCGCGGCAAGATCCTCAACGTCGAGAAGTCACGCATCGACAAGGTGCTCCAGAACGCCGAGATACAGGCGCTCATCACGGCCATCGGCACCGGCGTTCGCGATGAGTTCAACATCGAGAACGCGCGTTACCACAAGGTGGTGCTGATGACCGACGCCGACGTCGACGGCGCGCACATCCGGACGCTCGTGCTGACCCTGCTCTTCCGCGAGATGCAGGAGCTGATCGAGGCCGGCTACGTGTACATCGCCAAGCCGCCGCTCTACAAGCTCAAGCAGGGATCGCGCGAGCGGTACATCGAGAAGGACTCCGAACTCGAGGAGATCCTGCTGTCGGACAAGTGGGACAAGATCGAGGTCTTCGACCGGCACGGCACGCAGTTCAAGCTCACCGAGGCACGCTGGCAGCGCTTCACCCGGCTGCTCAAGCAGTACGAGGGGTGGGCCTCATCGCTTCGCGCGGTCCACGGGCACGAGATGGTCCAGTTCCTCGAGGAGTCCTCCCTGCTCGACGAGCAGGCGATGAGCGCCGAGGCGGCCATCGAGCTGCTCGCTCGCGCGACGGTCGAGGGCGACACCCACCTCGCGGACCTTGTCCAGCAGGACGAGCTCACGATAAGTGTGAAGGCCGTCGAGGCAAAGACCGGCTTTGCTCGCACGCACCACATCAAACGTTCGCTGTTCGACTCGCAGGAGTACCGGCAGCTTGCCCGCGTGCACGCCCAGCTGGTGGAGCTCGCCGGCACGCCGCCGTTCGAGGTGCGCCTGGGCGACGCCAAGGAGCTCGCGCCCTCGTTCGAGGCGCTGCGCGACGCCGTCCTGGCCGTAGCCCAGAAGGGCATCAAACTCCAGCGGTTCAAGGGCCTCGGCGAGATGAACGCAGAGCAGCTCGGCGAAACCACCATGTCCCCGACGACACGTACCTTGGCCCAGGTGACACTCGAGGACGCATTCGCAGCCGACCGCATCTTTTCGATGCTGATGGGAGACCAGGTCGAGCCGCGACGTGCGTTCATCGAGGACAACGCCAGAGCCGTAGCCAACCTCGATGTGTGACGAGGTGACCCATGGCATCGGCTGATGTCATAAGCGGCGGCAACGTCGAACCGCGCGCGCTCGAGGAGGAGATGCGCACGGCGTATCTCGACTACGCCATGTCGGTGATCGTCGGTCGCGCGCTGCCGGACGTGCGCGACGGCCTGAAGCCCGTCCACCGCCGTGTTCTCTACGCGATGAGCGAGCTCGGCGTCGGGCCGACGCGCCCCCGCGCCAAGAGCGCCAAGATCGTCGGCGAGGTGATGGGCAACTATCACCCCCACGGCGACACCGCGATCTACGACACCCTCGTACGGATGGCGCAGGACTTCTCCATGCGCTACGAGCTCGTCGACGGCCAGGGCAACTTCGGCTCCATCGACGATGACCCGGCGGCGGCGATGAGGTACACCGAGGCACGCCTCGCCCGCATCTCGACCGAGATGCTGCGCGACCTCGACATGGACACGGTCGACTTCGCGCCCAACTACGACGGCTCGCGTCAGGAACCGCTCGTGCTGCCGTCGCGCTTCCCGAATCTGCTGGTCAACGGCTCCTCGGGCATCGCGGTGGGCATGGCGACGAACATCCCGCCGCACAACCTGCGCGAGGTGATCGCCGCCACGATCGCCTACATCGACGACCCCGCGATGGAGGTCGAGGGCCTGATGCGCCACATCAACGGACCCGACTTCCCGACCGGCGGGATCATCCTCGGCCGGGCGGGCATCAAGGATGCCTACGAGACCGGCCGCGGACGCGTGCGCCTCCAGGCGCGTGCGCACATCGAGCCGCTCAAACAGGGGAAGGAGGCGATCGTCGTCACCGAGCTCCCGTTCATGGTGAAGAAGGGTGGGCCCGGCGGGCTGATCGAGAAGATCGCCGACCTCGTGCGCGAGAAAAAGATCCCTGAGATAGCCGACCTCAACGACTACTCGGACAAGCGCGGCATGCGGCTGATGATCGAGCTCAAGCGTGACGCGATCCCGAAGGTGGTGCTCAACAAGCTCTACAAGCACACGCCGATGCAGACGACCTTCGGCGTGAACATGGTCGCCCTCGTCGACAACGTGCCCCGCACGCTCGACCTGCGGGCGATGATCCACAACTACGTCGCCCACCAGCGCGAGGTGATCGTACGGCGCACGAAGCACGAGCTGTCCGAGAAGGAGGCCCGCGCCCACATCCTCGAGGGCCTGCTGACGGCGCTCGACAATCTCGACGCGATCATCGAGCTGATTCGCGGCTCGCGCGACCGTGACAGCGCCCGCGAGCAGCTCGTGGCCCGCTTCGAGCTGAGCGCCGTCCAGGCGACGGCCATCCTCGACCTGCGTCTCTCCCAGCTCACCGCCCTCGAGGCCGACGCGATCAAACAGGAGCACGCAGATGTCACCGAGCGGATCGCCGAGCTGCGAGCGATCCTCGGCGACGAGACCCGCGTGTTGGCGGTCATCAAGGAGGAGCTGACCGAGCTCGCCGAGCGGTTCGGCGACGAGCGACGCACCGAGATCAGCCACTCCGAGGACGAGATCGACATCGAGGACCTGATCGCCGACCAGCAGATGGTCATCACGATCACCCAGAGCGGCTACATCAAGTCGCTGCCGCTCGCGACCTACCGCCAGCAGCACCGGGGTGGCCGCGGCGTCACGGGGATGGACATGAAGGACGGCGACTTCATCGAGCACCTGTTCGTGTGCTCCTCGCACGACTACCTGCTCTTCTTCTCAAATCGCGGGAAGGTCTACCGGTCGAAGGTGTACGAGCTACCCGAGGCACAGCGCACGGCGAAGGGGCGCGCGCTCGTGAACATCCTTCCGCTCGCGGAGGGCGAGCGGATCCAGGCCGTGGTCTCCACGCGCGACTTCTCCGAGACCAAGTACCTCGTTTTCGCCACCCGCAACGGCACCGTCAAGAAGACCGAGCTGCTCGCGTACAACACGCCGATCAAAGCCGACGGGATCATCGCCATCAACATCCGCGACGACGACGAGTTGCTCGCCGTCCGCGCCGTGGACCCCGACGACGAGATCATCATGGTCTCGCGCGCGGGCCTCACCGTTCGCTTTGCCGAGTCCGACGTGCGTGCGATGGGTCGGGACACGACGGGCGTACGCGGAATGAACGTCGGCAAGAGCGGCCAGGTGATCGCGATGGACGTCGCTCGCGACGACATGGACCTGCTGGTCGTGACCGAAAACGGCTACGGCAAGCGCAGCCAGATCGGCCAGTACCGCAAGACCAACCGCGGCGCGAAAGGCGTCAAGACGATCGGGCTGACCGAGAAAAAGGGCGGCCTCGCCGGCGCCCTGGTCGTGCGCGAGCACCAGGAGCTCGTCTTCATCAGCGTCGGCGGGATGGTCCAGCGCACCTCCGCCCAGGGCATCTCCCAGCAGGGCCGCTCGGCCACGGGCGTGCGCGTGATGAACCTCAAGGACGACGACCTCGTGAGCGCCGTCGCGCTCGTCGTGGACACCGGCGAGGAGACTGTGGCGCCCGTCGCCGAGGACGACGCGTCGGCCGACGGCACCGACGCCGCGTAGGGACCCCGAGCCGCGACAGCGGATGGCGCGACGGGCGGCTGCGGCCGATCCCCGTTGACCGGGAAGGCCACGCCTTCCACCTGTCCAAGTTCCGGTCATCGAACTCACTAAGTCGCATTTTGCGGCCGACACGCAGGGAATGAGCCGCCCCCGCTCGACTCTCGCTGCCACCCTCATCCTCGTCCTATCGCTCGCCTCTCCGCCGACGCTCGCCGCCGCCAGCTCGCGCGCGAGGGCCACGCATGCCGTCAGGCGTCATGCGCGCGTCGTCCGCCGTCACCATCACACGGTCAGGCCCCACCAGCGCTCCGCCAGGCGGCATCAGCGCGCCGTCCGCCCCGACCCTGAGCTGACGAACCGGACGCCGGCGCCCCGCCAGCGCACACGCGGCTTCCGCGGGCTTCACCGTGCCGCCGTACCCGGCCACGCGGCATACGGAAGCACCGCGGTGAGCCGGACGGCGGCCATCGCCGCGGTTCTCGCCACCTCCTGTCAGAACACGGAACTCACGCCCGCTCCGGCGAACATCGAGCTCGTTCGGGCGGCCGTGCTCTGTCTGATCAACAGAGAGCGTGCGCAGAACGGGGAGGCCCCGCTGGCGCTCAGCCTGCAGCTCCAGCAGGCGGCGGAAGGCCACAGCAGCGAATTGGTCAGCGCCGACTACTTCGAGCACGTGTCTCCCTCGGGCGTGACGCCCGTCGACCGGATCCGCGCCACGGGCTACATACCGAGCGAAAACGTCGGCTACGTCATCGGCGAGAACCTCGCGTGGGGCACCCTGAACCTTGCCACGCCCCAATCGATCGTGAGCGCCTGGATCGCTTCGCCCGGACACCTCGCGAACATCCTCGAAGCGCAGTACACGGACACGGGCATCGGGGTCACGCCGCAGGTGCCGCCGTCTCTGGCGGGTGGCCAGGCCGGGGCCACCTACGCGCAGGAGTTCGGCGTCATCGTCCACTGAAACTCGCTGGACCGCCTCTCGCGTACGTCGCCTCGGTTCGCTACCCTGGCCAGACCAGAGAAAGGAGGTGGTCCAAACGTTGCATGACAGTTTTTGCGGGACCCTGGAGGTGACCGGCCGCTAGGTCGGACAGGCTGGACCGCTTAGCGGAATCCAACCCGGGGCACCCCGAGACGACCGCCGGCTTTGGTCCCTCCGGCCGTCTCATCGTCGTCTCGGTCTTTCCAGTCAGAGCAGCACGCGAAGGGCGCCTCCGTCGGGGCGCCCTTCGCCCTTTAAGCGCGCCGGTCGCGCGTCGCCGGCGTCGAGCTCGCGAAGCTCAGGCTGCCTGCGGCAGGTACTGCAGCCACGCCGCCGGGATCGTCGGGCTGGCGACATGGATGAAGATCTCCGCTCGCGGGGTGCGGGGAAGCTTGCGTGGGTGCATGCCCGCCTGACGAGGCAGCCGGTCGCCCTTGCGGCGATTGCACGGCGCACAGGAGGCGACGATGTTCTCCCAGCTGGAGGTGCCGCCCTTCGACCGGGGGATCACATGGTCGACCGTGAGGTTGGAGCGCGAGCCGCAGTACTGACAGGTCCAGCTGTCTCGAGCGAACACCGCCCGCCGGGTGATCTTCCGCCTGTGCGCATCTCGCGGGACGTTCACGTAGGTCACGAGCCGTATCACCACCGGCCGCGCCACCGTCGAGTTCTCGGAGTGAAGCTCGGAGCGGCCTCGCTCCACGAGCTCTGCCTTCGCCTTCAGCACGAGCACGACCGCACGGCGGACCGTGCACACGTTGATCGGCTCATACGTGGCGTTCAGAACGAGCACCCGACCGCCCATCGCCACGGTAGGCGAGGTCTCAGGTCCGTGCCGCAGGTGCTCGGAGGGCGACACGGACCCCACCGGCTCTGGTGGGGCTGTGCTTTCCATGGTCAGGGCGGGAGTTTAGCGGGGAGCCGGGATTCTGTGACCCTGCGGACGGGCTCGCCCGCCGCTCAGGAGCCGCTCGAGGGTGGCGAAGCGGCCGGGTAGGACCCGAGCACGCGTACCGCCTGGCACAGCGAGGACACGCCGGCGAGGGCCTCGGCAACGGCGTCGTCCGCGATGCGCCCCTCGAGATCGGCGAAGAACATGTAGCTCCCCAGCTGCTCGCGTCGCGGACGCGACTCGATCTTCGTGAGGTTGATGCCTCGGCCGGCGAACTCGTCGAGACACCGAACCAGCCAGCCGGGACTGTCAGCCCCGGGGCCCCAGAACACGATCGACGTCTTCCAGCCCTCGCCCGTGGGCTCGCGCAGTGGCGGCGGCGCGGCGCCCGTGCTCCCGCGGGCCAGCCACACGAAGCGCGTTTCGTTGTCGTCGCGGTCCTGCACGCCCTCACGGATGACCGTGCCGCCGTAGATGCTCGCCGCCAGCAGCGTGCCGAGCGCCGCCTGACGACGGTCGCCGGCACCGACGACCGTCCGGACGGCCTCCGCGGTCGAGCTCGCAGCAAGCACCCGCGCGCCGGCCAGCTCCGTGCGCAGAAACGATGCGCACTGCCCCGGTACCTGCGGATGGGTGATCACCGTGTCGATCTCCTGGAGCTCCACGGGCCCGGCGGCGATCAGCGAATGCCTGACCCTCAGCAGCGCCTCGCCCACGATCTCGACGCCGCTGTCCTCCCCGGCAAGCAGGTCGAGCGTGACGCTGATCGAGCCCTCGAGCGAGTTCTCGATCGGCACGATCGACCACTCCACCGCCCCCTCTCGCAGCGCCGTCACCGTTTCGAGGATCGACGCGAGCGGCACCGGCTCGACCGCCTCGTGAGCAGCGCTCGCGAACAGCGCCTCCTCGCTGAACGTCCCCTCGGGCCCCAGATAACCGACGCGCGGCCGGCCCGAAGTCATCTCAGGCGGGCTCTCCGGCGCCGTCGCCGGCGTTCCACCCGCCGGACACCGCGAGCCGGACTGCCTCGGCCTCCTCCGGTGAGAGCTCGAGTTCGCCGCGCCCCGAGCGCACCTGCTTGCCGTAGACCCGCGCCTGCTCGCGATGGTGGATGCACGACAGCACGATGCCTGACTGCTCGTGATCCAGCAGGGCGATGGACATCGACTGGTGCCCGGAGAGCTCGTTGTAGGCGTCATAGCGGACCAGCGCCCGGTGCGAGAAGGTACCCCGCAGCGTGCTCTCGACGCCTGCGAGACGCTCCTCCAGGCGCCTGCCGGTGTCGTCGACGTACTCGCGCAGGTCGGCGAACGCCTCCTCCATCCGCGCGGCGTGGGCCACCAGGTCCCGCTGCCCTTCTTCACCCATCACCACGCGCTGCGCCCGGCGCATGCGGCGCATGGCCAGCGCCAGGCTCACACACCCCAGCAGGGCGAGCACCGCGAGTGCTGCCGCGGCGATTGCGACTATGCCCTGCGTATCGGTGATCGATGCTGCCATCGGCACAAGTTAGCCGCTCGCGCAGCCGTCACGCACGGTAGCGCCCGCCACGCGCGCCCGCCACGCGCTACGGACCGAAGATCGCCAGGTACGTCTTCTTGTTGTTTTCCACTTCGGTCTCGCCCGGCACCGGCTCGACGTACGCTTCGATCTTCGCCGCGACGCCGACGGGCACCCCGCTCACCGGGATTTCGACGTTGGCCTTCTGCCCCGCCTGGATCTGGTTGATCGTGTGGGTGGCCTTGAACTGTTTGCCCCCGGCCGTCACCGTCACGTCCACCTTGACGTTCGTCTCCGGGTTTGCGCCGGCGTCTTCGATGGTCACCGTGAACGTCGGGCTGCCGCCGCCGCTGATGTGGTTGAGAGCGGGTTCGGGTTCGAGGTTGTTGGCGCCCACGCTCACCGAGACGAGCGCGTCACCGTGGTTCCCGGGCGCGATGCCGGTCTGGCTCGTGCTCGCCGGCTGCCCCGTGATCCGCGCGAGCGCCACCGTCGGATCCAGCCACCCGATGTTGGGCAGGAAGCGGCTCGGCGCCGTGCTCAGCCCATGGATCCCGGCGGACGCAAGCGTCTGTTGTATGAGGGGCACGACCCGCTGCGAGTAGATCACGTCGGAGGCGAGGAAGAGCTCCATCTGGCCGGCGATCTTTTCGGTCGCTTCCTTGCGCTGGCCCCCGAGAGCGGTCGGCAGCAGCGCCGCGATCTTGGTGATCCCCTCGACGCGAAAGTCGAACGTCAGCAGCAGGTCGCGCTGGGCGCCGGCCATCTCACCCGGGACGCTGAGTTCCTTCGCATGCGTGGCGATGGCCTGAGCCTTGATCCGCAACTGGTCGACCTGCACCTCGACGTCGAGCGCGGGCTTACTGCCGGCGCCGGTGAGGGTGGAGAACAGCGGGTGGGAGACCTGCGTTTCCGATTCGCTGGCGAGCTGGCTCACCTGGCGGTTGTAGTCCTTCAGCGATTGTTCCTTCTGGCTCTGTTTGCAGCTGTTGACGAGCAGCGCGATCACGATCAGCAGCACGACCCCAGCTCCGGCCGCCACCAGGCGGCGCACCATCAGCGTGTGCTGATCTGCGCCGATGGAGCCTCCCGCGTGCTGCGGCCGGCGCGGTCGGGGCCGTTGAGGGGGCGCCGCGGCGGACGTGCGCGGTGCCCTGGATGACGGTCGAGGCTCTGTCTCCTCGCCATCGTCGAAGAACGACAAAAGCTGGGCGCTCCTTTGCGGGACTGCGGGACGGGCCCCAGTATGACTGGCGCCCACGGCGCTGACGACCCTGCAAGTTCTCGGTCAATGCATGTTTTTCGACGGGCCGAGGCAGGGACGCGGCCTCTGGAGGGCGAACGCAGGATTCGGTGGAGTCGCCGCGGACCCTTCTTCAAGTGCCTCCCAAGTGGGAGGAGCCCCCGACCCAGGAGGGCGCCCGCCGCCGTCTCCCCCGGCGTGCCAGGGCCCCTGCGCGCGAGGGCGCGCCCGCGGAGGCGGTCCTGATCCTCGGCCGCTACCGCCTCCTCGAGAGGCTCGGATCTGGCGGCTTCGGGGTGGTCTGGCGCGCGCGCGATGAGCTGCTCGACCGCGAGGTCGCGGTCAAGCGGATCCCTCTCGCCCCCGACGGAGACAGCGAGCGGGCCACCCGCGAGGCGCTCGCCACCGCGCGCCTGTCGCATCCGGCGATCGTGGCCCTCTATGAGGCGCACTCGGACTCCGAGGCCTTCTACCTGATATCCGAGCTGGTGCACGGCGAGACGCTCTCGCAGCTGATCGCAGCGGATGAGCTTGCCGACGAGGAGGTCCTCCAGATCGGCGTGGCCCTTGCTCGGGCGCTCTCCCACGCCCACGCCCGCGGCGTGATCCATCGCGACGTCAAGCCCCAGAACGTTCTGGTCCCGCGGCGCCTAGAAGGCCACTCGCCGGCGCCGGACGGGCCTCTGGCGATCGCAAAGCTGACGGATTTCGGAGGCGCGAGTCTCGTCGACCAGGATGCGCTCACCCGCACGGGCGACGTGCTGGGCACGCTCGCCTACATGGCTCCCGAGCAGAGCGAAGGGCTGGAGGTGGGCAGGGAGACCGACCTCTACGCGCTGGGCCTCGTCCTCTACGAGGCGCTCTCGGGCGTCAATCCCGTGCGAGGAGCCACCCCGGCGGCAACTGCGCGCCGCATCGGCCGGCGCATGCCACCGCTCGAGCGCAGCCGTCGAGACCTGCCGAGAGCCCTGACCCGTGCTCTCGACGCGGCGCTTGCGCCCGTCCCTGAGCAGCGAGGCACCCTCGACGAGCTGCGTCTCACACTGGAGGACACGCTGCAGCGGGGACTCGCACGGACCTGGCGTCGACCCGCGTGCCATAGCCGCCCCGAGCGCGGTGACGGCCGCCGCGGCATGGCTGCCCCGGGAAACCGGCCGCAGGCGGAGCCCCCTCCTGCAGTACGCCGCGCCGAGCCGCTCGAACCGGAGATCGCCCTCGCACCGCCGGCAGAGCCTGCAAGCGTGCCGGTCGCGGGACGGCCGGCGCTTCCGCGCGCGCTCTGGCTCGGCCTCGCCGTCGCAGCGGTCCTCTGGCTGCTCATCTCCGGCCGGCCCGGGCTCGCGCTTTTCGCCGCGGCCGCGGCCGCTCCGCTCATCGCTCTGCCTCGCCGCAGCGGTCCCGGCTGGCTCGCATGCGCGCTTGCCCCCGTCCTGGGACTCATAGGCCTGGCAGGCGCCTTCCCGGCGATCGCCGGGCAGGCCTCCCGGTGGCGGGAGCGCGCCGCGCTGGCGGCGCTGGGCTACTGGTGGCTCACGCTCGCGGAGCCGTTGACCGGAGCGCGGCTGTGGCTCGGGCAGCCCGAAATGTCGCCCCCGCGCGCAGCGTGGGAGACGTCGCTCGGCGGCGCCGCGCACGTCCTCGGCCCGCTGCTCGGCGTCGGCCTGCTGCTCGTGGGCGCCCTCTGGGCGCTCGGAGCGATGGTGCTGCCGTGGATCCTGCGCGGTCGCAGCGCCACGCTCGACGTGGTCGCAGCGACAACCTGGTCGGCTGCGCTCGCGGCGGCCGCTCCGGTGCTTGCCAGCGGGCTCTCCGCGCACGCCGCGCATCCGAGCCCTCGTGGGGTCGTTCTCGGCGCGATTCTCGGCGGGGCGATCGCCGTGGCTGCGCGCGCCCTGCGTGGACCCATCTAACGTAGGCGCGTAGCATGGCTGGCCGCTGGCCCGGTCTGCGACCGGGCGAATAGGCCTACGCAAAATGAACCTGCTGAAGAGCGTCGAGACCACGATTGCAAACCTCCTCGAGGGGGCCTTCGGGCGCGCGTTCCGCTCGGAGGTGCGCCCCATGGAGCTTGCCCGCAAGCTCGCCCGCGAGATGGACGAGCATCGGACGGTGTCCGTCTCGCGCGTATACGTGCCCAACGAGTACTCCGTCTACCTCTCTCCGGAGGATCGCGCCCGCTACGAGGGCGTCGAGGAGGAGGTGATCGGCGAGCTGTCCGCGTATCTGCTCGAGCATGCGCGTCGCGAGGACCTGGTGCTGGCCTCGAACCCCCGCATCACCTTCCACACCGACGAGCGGCTCGCGCTCGGCGAATTCGGCATCCAGGCTCTGTTGGTCCGCCCGGAGGGTCACAGTGAGGAGCCACGTCCGCCCGAGGAATCCGAAGAACACGGAAAGACGATGATCTACAGCACCTCGGCTCGCCTCGCCGGCCCGCTCGAACAGGCGGGAGGTCGCGCTCCGCGCGCGCTGCTGGCGGTCGCAGGCCGCCGCCTGCTCGTACCGCCGGCGGGAGGCACGATCGGCCGTAGCCGCGACTGCGACATCGTGCTCGAGGACAGCGGCATCTCGCGCCGACACGCCGAGATCCGCCCGGTCGCCGATGGCTGGACGCTCGTGGACCTCGGCTCGACCAACGGCGTACTGGTCAACGGGCGCAAGCTCACGGGATCGCAGCCGCTCTCTGCCGGCGACCGTGTCGAGCTCGGCTCGACGGAGATCGTCTTCGAAGTTGGATGACCACGCTAGAGCCCGTATCGGTGGCGTTGAAGTTCGGCTTCCTCGCCGTTCTATACCTGTTCCTGCTGTGGGTGGCGCGCAGCGCGCGCAAGGACCTCGGCGCCGGAGGCGGACCGCTCCCGGATGGGTCCTCGCGGGCGGCCATCCCGCCGGATGCGACGGGCTTCTACTCGGCCTCCGCACTCGGCGTGGCCGATGTCGCGCACCGCGCACCGCGCCTGGTGGTCGAGCGGGCGCCGGGGCACGACTCCGGCATGATCTACGACCTCGAGGGGGACATCGTCCTCGGCCGCGGCGACCGCGCCGAGATCCGCTTGGAGGATCCCTTCGCCTCGTCCAGGCACGCCCGCCTTTACGAGCAGGGCAACGTGATCGTTATCGAGGACCTCGGCTCGACGAACGGCACGTACCTCAACGAGGAGCTGCTCCAGACTCCGCGGCCGCTGCATCCCGGGGATCGGGTGCGCATCGGCGACAGCGAATTCGCCTTTGAGGTCGACTGACGTGCTGCGCGTCGCCGATCACTACGCCGGGACCGACACGGGCCGCCAGCGGCGTGCCAACGAGGACTCGCTGCTTGCCCGCTCACCCCTGTTCGTCGTCGCCGACGGCATGGGTGGCGCGCAGGCGGGGGAGGTGGCCTCACAGATCGCCGTCGACTCCTTCCGTCGCGGTCTGGACGACGCCTCGCAGCCCGAGTCCGCTCTCGCGACGCTCGCGCTGGAGGCGAACTCGCGCATCCACGAGCTGTCGCACTCGAACGCCGAGCAGGCGGGCATGGGCACGACGCTGACCGCCGTCTACGTCGGAGACCAGGAGGTGGCCATTGCGCACGTCGGCGACAGTCGCGCCTACTGCCTGCGCGACGGGGAGCTGCTGCGCCTGACAGACGACCATTCGCTCGTCGACGAGCTGATGCGCCAGGGCCGCCTCACACCCGAGGAAGCGGTCGAGCATCCGCAGCGGTCGGTGATCACGCGTGCGCTCGGGCCCGAGGGCACGGTCGAGGTCGACACGCGAACATTCCGCGCGCGAGCCGGCGACGTCTATCTGCTCTGCAGCGACGGCTTGACGACGATGCTCGCCGAGGAGCAGATCGCCGATGTGCTGCGGACGTATCCCCGGCTTCGCGACGCCGGCGAGGCGCTGATCGCGGCCGCGAACGAGGCCGGCGGGCGCGACAACATTACCGTCGTGCTGCTGCGGCTGGAGGAGGTCAGCGCCGGCTCGCTCCAGCCCGCGGACGGTGACGGGCCTCACGAGCACGCGACGATGCTGGGTGTCCCGGCGGTTGCCCCGCCCGTCGCCCGTCGCCAGCCGCGCCGCCCGCATACCACCGCCACTCGCGGCCCGGCGGCGGCGAGGAGGCGCAAGCGCCTGCGGCGCGCCGGCGCGCTGGCCGGCGTGCTGGTCGTGCTCGGTGTCATCGGCAGCGGCGCCTACCTGTTTCTCCAGTCCGTGTACTTCATCGGCACGAACAACCGCGGGCTCGTCACGCTCTACCAGGGCGTCCCCTTCCAGCTTCCCGGGAACCTGTCGCTGTACAGCAGCCGCTACGTCTCGGGCGTCGGCGCCTCGACGCTGACGACACAGCGGCGCCAGACGCTGCTCGATCATTCGCTGCGCTCCGAAGCCAACGCGGCCGGGCTCCTGCGCAGCCTCGAACTGGGTCAACTCGAATGAGGTGGGCGCGGTGAACCGGCCGATCATCCGCCTCTACGGGTTCGTCGTGCTGCTGTTCGCGCTGCTCGTCGGCTTCACCTCGCGGTGGACGATCTTCGACGCATCGTCGCTGCGCGCGAACCCGCTCAACGCCCGCGCGCTGCTCGAGCAGGAGCGCATCGCCCGCGGCCCGATCGTAGCCGCCGACGGGACTGTCATCGCACACAGCGCGCGGGGCTCCGAAGGCACGTATGAACGCAGCTACCCGACGGGTGAAGAGTTCGCGCACGCGATCGGCTACTCCTACATCAACTTCGGCAGTACCGGCCTCGAGCGCTTCCGCAACGCCGAACTCGACGGCCGCGCCGGGACGAACCTGCAGACGATCCTGGACCAGCTGCAGGGCAGGAAGCCGAGAGGCGACAAGGTCGTCACGACGCTGAACCCCGCCGCACAGCGGGCGGCCAACGCGGCGCTCGCAGGGCATCGCGGCGCCGTCGTCGCACTTGACCCCCGCACGGGCGCCGTGACGGTGATGGCATCGACGCCCGGCTATGACCCCAATGCGCTGCGCTCCCAGGCCGGCGCCCGGCAGCTCGAACGTGAAGAAACGGCGACCCCCCCGGCGAAGTCGCGGGTCAACCGCGCTGTCCAGTTCGGGTACGCGCCCGGGTCGACCTTCAAGGTGGTGACTGCGACGGCTGCCATCGACACCAACGCGTTCACGCCGGAATCGACGGTCAGCGGCCGCGACAACGTGCCGATCTCAGGCGTGCCGCTCCAGAACGACGAACACGCCAGCTACGGGCAGATCTCGCTCACACAGGCGCTGGCCAAATCGGTCAACACGGCCTGGGCACAGGTCGCGGAGAAACTCGGCAAGAGGACGATCGCGCGCTACATGGAACGCTTCGGCTTCGGCTCAAAGCCCCAGCTCGACTACCCGGCTGACGAAATGTCCGCCAGCGGCGAGTACGCGCACGGGCGCCTGGTGGCCCCGACGAGCGAAGTGGTCGATGTCGGGCGTATGGGGATCGGCCAGGACAAGCTCCAGGTCACCGCGCTGCAGATGGCGCTGGTCGCGGCCGGTGTGGCCAACCGCGGCAAGCTGATGGCCCCCCATCTGACGGACCGGATCGTCGACCCCGAAGGGCGAACGGTCCTGACGATCGCGCCGCGCGTGCAGGCGACGGTAATGAGGCCGTCGACGGCGGCCGCGGTCACGTCGATGATGGTTGCGGTGGTCAACGAAGGCACCGGAACCCCGGCGCAGATCCCCGGTGTGCAGGTCGCGGGGAAGACCGGCACAGCCGAGACCCTTCCCGCCACGGCGATCAACAACGTGTGGTTCATCGCCTTCGCCCCCGCCAGCGAACCGAAGGTCGCGATCGCCGCGACCCTTCAGGGGGTGCCGGGCTTCGGTGCGGCGTTCGCGGCGCCGATCGCCAGGCAGGTCATGGAACGGCTGCTCAAATGATCGAACCCGAGACGATCATCGACGGGCGCTACAGGGTCGTGTCCCGGCTGGGGTCGGGTGGCATGGCCGACGTGTACCTCGCCGAAGACCAGCTGCTGGGCAGGCACGTGGCGATCAAGGTCCTGCACCATCAGTTCGCCGAGGATCAGGAGTTCGTCGAGCGCTTCCGGCGCGAGGCGTCCAGCGCGGCGGCGCTCTCGCACCCGAACATCGTCGGGATCTTCGACCGGGGCCAGTGGAACGGCACCTACTACATCGCGATGGAGTACGTCGCCGGACGCACGCTGAAGGCGATCGTCCGCGAAGACGGCGCGGTCGAGCCGGCACGCGCGATCGACATCGTCATCCAGATCCTGCGGGCGGCCCGCTTCGCACACAAGCGCGGCGTGATCCATCGCGATCTGAAGCCCCACAACGTGATCCTCGACGAGGAGGGCAGGGCGCGGGTCACCGACTTCGGCATCGCTCGCGCCGGCGCCTCCGACATGACGTTGACGGGCTCGATCATGGGAACCGCCCAGTACCTCTCTCCGGAGCAGGCACAGGGCCACGCCGTGACCGCATCCTCGGACCTCTACTCGATCGGCGTGATCCTGTACGAGCTGCTGACCGGCGTCGTCCCCTTCGAGGGTGAGACCGCGGTCGCGATCGCCTTCAAGCAGGTCTCGGCCGAGCCGCGCCCGCCGAGCGAGCTGAATCCGGTGCTGCCAGCCTCGCTCGACGCGGTCGTGCTGCGGGCGCTGGCCAAGGACAGCTCCCAGCGCTACGCCGACGCCGAGGAGTTCATCGCGGTGCTCCAGCACGAGCGCCAGGCGCTCGCGCTCTACTCGCCCTCGTCCGCCACCCCCGTCGCCGCCGGCGCGCGCACGGCCGACCCTCCCGCGCAAGGCCATGGGGGCGATCACGTGGGAGCACCCGCGCTGCTGCTGCCGCCAGCCGCCTACGGCGAGGACGACGAAGGCCCGCCGGGCGCCGGCCGTCGCCGGCGCTGGCCGTGGATCCTCCTGGCGACGCTGGTGGCCGCCGGCGTCGCGGTCGCCGTGCTGCTGCTGGCTGGCACCGGCAAGGTCACGGTCCCAGACGTGAGCGGGCAGACCGAACAGGCCGCCGGCGCGATCCTGCGGCACGCTGGGCTTACGCCGATCCCATCGCTCGCGCCGAGCGCGACGGTCCCCACGGGAAGGGTCGTGCGGCAGAGCCCGGGCCCCGGCACGCTCGCGAGCAAGGGCGCCCGCGTGAACATCGTGATCTCGGGCGGCCCGGCCAGCACGGCGCTCGTGAACGTGGAAGGGCTGACGTCGGCACAGGCCCTCGCGCGCCTTCGCGCGGCCGGCTTCAAGCCGGCGAGCACTCCCCAACCCAGCTCGACGGTGGCTGCCGGCCACGTGATCAACACCGACCCGGCGGCCGGAACGCTGGTTCAGGTAGGCAGCCCCGTCACCGTGTTCGTCTCGAGCGGACCCGCTCCGGTGCACGTCCCGGACGTGAGCGGCCAGAGGCAATCGGCTGCCGAAGCCGCGATCAGGAGCGCAGGGCTGACCGTCGGGTCGGTGACCCCACGCTCCTCGACACAGCCACCCGGCAGCGTCATCTCGCAGTCGCCGACCGGTGGCACGTCCGCGCCCGCGGGATCGAAGGTCGACCTGACGATCGCACAGGCGCCGAAGCCGAAGGAAGCGACCGTCCCCGACGTGGTCGGCAAGAAGGAAGCCGCCGCGGTATCGCTGCTCGAAAAAGCCGGCTTCACGCCGAAGACAGCGACGACGCCGAGCACCGAAGAAGCAAAGGTTGGAGCTGTGCTCGAGCAGAGCCCCGCGGCGGGCGCGCACGCGCGCAAGGGCGCGACCGTCACGATCACGGTCGGCGCCGCCGCCACGACCACAACGCCGACGACGCCCACCACAACGCCGACGACGCCCACGACCACAGGTGCCACGCCACCGGCCTCGGCGCCGTCCGAACACAAATGACCGCGGAGGCCGAGCCCGACCCGGAGCGGCTGACCGTCGCGGTGCTCGCGGGTGGGCGCAGCTCCGAGCACGACGTGTCGCTCTCCTCCGGGGAGGCCGTCCGCGCGGGCCTGCTCGCGGCCGGGCACGACGTCATCCCGGTGGAGATCGGCCGCGATGGCGCATGGCGTAGCGGGGGCGAGCGGCTGAGCGTCACGCCAGCCGCCGGTCTGCTCGGGGCGGACGTCGCCTTCCCCGTGCTTCACGGCCCGTTCGGAGAGGACGGCACCGTGCAGGGTCTGCTCGAGACGCTCGAGGTGCCGTTCGTAGGCGCGGGCGTGGCAGCGTCCGCCGTGTGCCTGGACAAGGTGCTCTTCAAGCAGCTGATGTCGGCCAACGGGATCCCGCAGGTCGAGCACCTCGGCGTGCTCGAGAATCGCTGGTCGCGGGCACGCGAGAAGGTCCTCTCCGACGCGGCCGAGCTCGGGCTGCCGGCCTTCGTCAAGCCCGCGCACCAGGGGTCCTCCGTCGGCATCGTCAAGGTCAGCTCGGGTGGGGCGATGGCGACGGCGCTGGACGGGGCCTTCGCGCACGATCGCCTCGCGATCGTCGAGGCGGCGGCAGGCGGGATCGAGGTCGAGTGCAGCGTCCTCGGCTCCCTGCGCTCCGAGCGCGAAGCGGGCGCGCGCGAAGCCATCGCGTCCCAACCCGGGCAGATAGTCCTCGCCGGTGACTGGTACGACTTCGAGGCGAAGTACTCGCCAGGGGGGATGGAGCTCCGGGTGCCCGCGCCGATCTCCTCCGACGCTGCCGAGCGGGTCAGGGAGCTCGCCCTGGAAGCGTTCGCCCTCTCCGGCTGCGAGGGGCTCGCGCGCGTCGACTTCTTCATCGACGGAGACGAGGTGCTCGTGAACGAGCTGAACACGATGCCTGGCTTCACGCCGACGAGCGTCTACGCGAAGCTGCTCGAGGCCTCGGGTATCGGTTACGCGGAGGTTGTCGACCGTCTCTGCCGCCTCGCGCTCGAGCGCCACGCCGCGCAGCGCGCCTATCTGTATTGAGGCTCGAGCCCCGGCCGGAACCTACTTGAGAAGCGTCACGTCTGAGATCGTCGCCCGCTGCATTCCCGGTGGAAGCGTGGATAGCCAGATCAGGTAGTAGCGGAACCGCTGTCCGCCCGTGTTGAGGGGCACCCGCTCGCGGCTATGAACGTACGCGCTCGTGCCGAACGGTCCCTGCCAGCCGCGCGCCGCCAGCGGCGTCGAGTCGCCGAAGGGCAGCGACAGGTTGACGCTCGTGGCTGCGTAGACGAGTGCTGCGAAGCCCGGCGTGGGGGTTTTGATCTCGATCGCCCTGGCCGCCACCCCGGGGGCGGCGTCGAGGTACAGGCCGGCTCCGACGCCGCCCGACTTCCTCAGCGTGCCTTCGTAGTAGGTCTCGGTGCTCCACGTCGTATTCGGGTCGCCGTCGACCACGTTCTGGACCTGGTCGCGGTTTTCGGGTCCCGTCCCGAACGGGTTGTAGCCGTGCGCGGCCGTCTGGCTGAGCTGCACGGCCTGCAGCCCATG
>DATMQX010000002.1:0-75754 GCA_035567055.1 Solirubrobacteraceae bacterium | reverse complement strand
GAATCAGGCGGGTCTTGTCAGATGACGATCGTGACCCCTGTCAGCGGCTGCGGATACGAGCAGACCTGCCGCCTCGACCCCGTAGCCGGGCATGATCAGCGCCACCGCCGTCAGATGCCTCTGCTCTGACGGTAGATCGTGAGTCCGATCGCGCCGCAGATCGAAGCGACGATCCAGAAGCGCAGGATGATCTTGGTCTCCGACCAGGCCTTCAGCTCGAAATGGTGGTGGATCGGCGCCATCAGGAACACGCGCCGGCGGGTCGTCTGGAAGGAGATCACCTGGATGACGACCGACAGCGCCTCGATCACGAAGATCCCACCGAGCAGGACGAGCAGCAGCTCTGTCTTCGTCATCACGGCGAGCCCGGCGATCGCCCCTCCGAGGCCGAGCGAGCCCGTGTCGCCCATGAAGATCGTCGCCGGGAAGGCGTTGAACCACAGGAAGCCGATGCAGGCGCCCACCAGGACTCCGGCGAGCATCGCCAGGTCGGCATCGCCTTCGCCCGTGATGAAGGTGATGCCGACGTATGCGAGCAGCACGATCGCGGCGCAGCCCGCCGCGAGTCCGTCGAGGCCGTCCGTGAGGTTCACCGCGCTGGTCGTGCCGGCGACGACGAGGTAGATCAGCACCGGATACAGCGGCCCCAGCTCGATGTGGTAGTCGACGAAGCGCAGCCAGAGGTTCGGTTGCAGATGCGCCTCGTGCTGGGCGATGAACCACAGGCCGAGCGAGATCGCGATCGTGACGAGGAGCTTCGTTCGCGCCCGCAGGCCGAGCGAGCGACGCTTGACCAGCTTCGTGTAGTCGTCGGCGAATCCAAGCAGCGCGCAGGCGAGCGCCGCGCCGAACACCCCCATCGAACGCCATTCAAAGTCGGTGAGGATCAGGAACGGGATCGACACGGCCAGAAACACGATCACGCCGCCCATCGTCGGCGTGCCGGCCTTCTGGTGATGGCCCTCGGGACCGTCCTCGCGGATGTGCTGGCCGAACTCGCGCTTGCGCAGGAACTCGATGAACTTTGGGCTGAGGAAGATGCAGATCAGCAGCGCAGCCGTGCCCCCGAAGAGAATGCGCCCCATTCAGCGCCGCCCAGGCCTGCCGCCGGGCGCGAGCACGGCCGGGCCGTCGCCGACGACCGGGCCTTCGCCCGCGGCGGAGCCCTCGCCGACGGTCCCTCCGGCATCCTGCCGAGGCGCTCCATCTCCTGCGGAGCCCAGGGTCTCTGCCACCAGCTCCAGTCCCACCCCGCGCGAACCCTTCACGAGCACGGCGTCGCCGGGACGCAGCAGGCCGCCGAGCAGCTCGGCGGCCGCGGCCGCGTCGTCCACCGAGTGCGCCTCCATCTGAAAGCCCTCGCGCATGAGGCCGGCCAGGGGTCCGACCGTGACGAGCAGCTCGAGCCCGCGCGCGGCCGCGTGGGCGCCGATCTCGCGGTGAAAGCGCGGTGCATCCTCACCCAGCTCGAGCATGTCGCCGAGCACCGCCACGCGCCTCGACGCGTCCGTCTCGGCCAGGTCGTCGATCGCGGCGCGCATGGACATCGGGTTGGCGTTGTAGCAGTCGTCGATCAGCAGCACGCCACCCGGGAGCGTTCGACGCTCGCCGCGCAGCGCCGAGAAGCGCACCTGCAGGGCGCCCTCGTGACGCACGCCGAGCGCCTGCGCCGCGGCGACCGCTGCGAGCAGGTTGAGCAGGTGGTGCGCCCCTCGGAACGAAGGCTGCAAGGTGACGCGCTCGGTGCCGAGCCGGATCGCGACGGCGCCGTCCGGCGCGACCTCCTCCAGCGCGACGTCGCCTCCGTCGCCGAATCTCACTGTGTGGAGGTCACCGCGCAGGTGGGGCTCGAGCACCGGCTCATCGGTCGGGATCACGATCGTCGCGCCGGACGGAAGGCCATCGATCAGCTCGGCCTTGGCGGCCGCTATCGCCTCGATCGAGCCGAGCAGCTCGAGGTGTGCCGGGCCGACGTTGACGATCACACCGACGTCCGGCTCGGCGATCGCCGTCAGCTCGCCGATCTGGCCCTCGCCGCGCATCGCCATCTCGAGCACGAGCGCCTGGGTGTCCGCCGGCGCTCGCAGCAGGGCGATCGGCAGCCCGATCTCGGTGTTCAGGTTCTCGGGACTCGCGACCGTCCGCACGTGCGCACCGAGCAGTGCCGCGAGGATGTCCTTGGTCGACGTCTTGCCCGTCGATCCCGTTATCGCAACGACCTTCGTCCCTCGCGCGGCCAGCTCTCGCCGCCAGGCACGCGCGAGCGCCTGCAGGCCGTGCAGCGGCTCGGGATGCGCGAGCACCGTGCCCGCCGGCGCGCTCTCGGCCAGCCGCTGAGCGTGCTCCGGCGCCAGCAGCCCCCCCCATGCGCCCGCTGCGAGCGCGCTGGCCGCATGGGCCCCGCCGTCGGCCCGCGAGCCGCGCAGGCCGATGAACAGATCGCCCGGCTTGACATCTCGGGAGTCGATGCTCACGCCGCGCGGGCCCGGCTCCCCGGGCGCAGCGGACGGCTCCCACACGAGCGTCGCCTCGGCCGCCTGCGCGATGCGCTCTGCATCCCATGCCCTCATGCGCAGGCCCCGCCCTCGCCCCGTCGGCGATGACCCGCCGCTCGGCACGCGGCGCCGGCCCGGTCGCTGGCCGATCTCCGATCGGTCGGTTGTCCCCGCAGCGCGCCTGGAGCGACGATCACGCCCTCGCTCCCGCCGGGCGATCTCCGACCGGCGCCGGCTCGCGGGCGCGCAGCGCCTCGCGCGCGACAGTGGCGTCGTCGAAGGGCACCTTGCGCCCATCGCCGAACTCCTGACCCTGCTCGTGGCCCTTGCCGGCGATCACCACCACATCACCCCGTTCAGCACCGGCGATAGCCTCGGCGATCGCCTTCGCGCGGTCGACCACCGAACGCACCACCGATGCGCGTCTGTCGACCTGTGACCGCTGCGGCCCAGGCGGCTCGACCCCCGCCAGGATCTCGGCGATGATCACGTCCGGGTCCTCCGATCGCGGGTTGTCCGAGGTGACGACGACCGCATCCGCGAGCCGCGCTGAGATCTCCCCCATCAGCGGGCGCTTGCCGCGATCGCGGTCGCCTCCGGCGCCGAACACCACGATCACCCGCCCCCGCGCGGGCTCGATCGGGCCGACGCCGGAGTCGATCAGCTCGCGTGCAGCGCGCAGCACGTTCTCTAGCGAGTCAGGCGTGTGGGCATAGTCGACGAGGACGGCGAAGTCCTGCCCCTCGTCCACCGGCTCGAAGCGCCCGGGCACGCGCACGCCCCGCTCGAGCGCCGCCACGAGTGAGTCGAGGCCGGCTACGCCAACGGCGTCGGCCCGGTCGTCGGCGAGCGGCGCCGGCCCGGTCGCGACCCGGTTGAGCTCGTGGACGGTGGCGAGCGCTCCGAGCGCATTCGCGACGTTGAAGTGGCCGGGCATTGGCAGCGCGACCTCGCGCTCGCCGTCCGGGGACCCGAGCGTGAACCGGCATCCGTCGAAGTCGCAGCGCAGTTCGCTAGCGCTGTAGTCGGCAGGCGCTCCCACCGCGAACGTCCGCACATCCTCGATCTCGGCCGCGAGCCGACGTCCGCAGTCATCGCCGACGTTCACGACGCTGACCCCCGGGGGGCCGAGCGGTGCGACGAAGAGTCGGCGCTTGGCCTGGAAGTAGTCCTCCATGGTGTCGTGGAAGTCGAGGTGATCCCTGCTCATGTTCGTGAACACCGCGGCGGCGAAGCGAACCGCCTCTGCGCGACCGAGCGCGAGCGCGTGCGAGGAGACCTCCATCGCGCAGGCGCGGTCGCCGGCGTCGAGCATCGCTCGGAAGTCCGCCTGCAGGTCGATCGCCTCCGGCGTGGTGCGCTCCACGGCGCGCTCGACCCCGCCGATGACCGACTTGACCGTCCCCAGCAGCCCGCACTGCACGCCCGCGGACTCGAGCAGGGAGCGCACGAGATAGGCCGTGGTGGTCTTTCCGTTCGTGCCCGTCACGCCGATCACCGTCAGCTCGGAGGTCGGATCGCCATAGAAGCGCGCGGCGATCGGCGCCATCGCGGAGCGCGCCGACTCCACCAGAAGCTCCGGCACGGCAAGTCCCAGCGGCCGCTCGACGACCAGCGCCGCGGCGCCATGGTCGACCGCCTGGGCGGCGAAGTCGTGCCCGTCCGAGCGATAGCCGCTCACGCAGAAAAACAGGTCGCCGGGGCTCACCCGGCGGCTGTCATAGGCCAGCCCCGCGATCTCCGTGGCCCCTGCGCCTGCGGTGACCCCGGCGCCGGCGAGGGCCGCGCCGCTGGTCAACTCGTCGAGCCTCATCCGGCTGATGCTACCCCGGCGGGATGCGGAGGTACGGCAGTGCGAAGCTCATGATCTGCCCGAAGGCGGGCGCCGCGACCCTGCCTCCGTAGATCGATCCCGTCTGCGGTTCGTCGACGACGACGGCGCACAGCAGCTTGGGGTTCGATGCCGGGGCGAAGCCGATGAACGACGCCACGTAGGCGGTCTTCGAGTATTCGCCCGTCGCGTGATCGATCTTGCTGGCGGTACCCGTCTTGCCCGCCAGCTGGTAGCCGGGGATCGAGACCTCGCTCGCCGTCCCGCCGGGAGCCAGCACTCCTTCGAGCATCTGCCGAAGTGCGGCTGACGTGGCGGTGGAGATCACGCGATGCCCGGCCGACTGTGGACGTGGGCGCCCGCCGACCGAGCTGATGATGTACGGGGGCCGCAGGATGCCGCCGTTGGCGATCGCCGAATAGGCGGAGGCCATCTGTATCGGCGTCACGAGCTCGCCCTGCCCGATCGGCAGGTTCCCCATGGAGGATCCCGAGTAGCGGTCGAGCGCCAGCGTCACACCCATTTCCTCCCCCGGCAGCTCGATCCCCGTGGCCGTACCGAAGCCGAACGCGTGCACCCAGCGGTTGAAGCCCGCTGCGCCCTCGAGCATGCCGATCTTGATCGCGCCGACGTTGCTGGATCGCGCGAGGATCTGCGACGTTGTCAGTGTTTCTTCGGCGTGTTCGGTGTCGTCGTGGATGGTCCTGTCGGCGACGTGGATGAGATCGGGGACGTTGAAGGTAGTGCTCGGGCTCACCAAGCCCTGCTGGAGCGCTCCCGAGACCGTGAAGGCCTTGAACGTGGAGCCGGGTTCATATGCGAAGCCGACGGCGCGGTTCTCGATCGCCGCGGCGGGAGACGTGCCTGGTTCGTTGGCGTTCGCCTGCGGCCAGTTCGCCATCGCGAGCACCGCCCCCGTTCCCGGATCCATGACGATCGCGGTGGCGTCTTTCGGGTTGAAGACTTTGCCCACCGCTCCCAGCACGTCTTCCGTGCGTTGCTGGATGTTCGCGTCGAGCGTGAGCGACAGCGACGGTCCTGGCACCTCGGGGTGAACTTCGGTGATCGACACCGGCTGGCCGATCGCGTCGCTCACCACCTCGCGCCTGCCCGACTGGCCCCGCAGGAGCGCGTCGCGGGAGTACTCGAGCCCTGCCAGGCCTCTGCCTTCGGTGCCGACCATGCCGAGCACCTGGGCCGCGAGCATGCCGCGCGGATAGACTCGGCGCATCACCGGGGTGCCGGCGATGCCGGGGATCTTCAGTGCGAGGACCTGCTGCGCGGCCTTGGCGGGAAGCGCTCGCGCGAGGTAGACGAAGCCGCGCCGTTCGGAGAGCTTCCTCAGCAGGGTGGCCTGCGTGGCTCCGATCAGGGGAGCCAGGCGCTGGGAGGCGCCCAGCGGGTCCTTGAGCAGGTAGGGGTCCGCGGAGATGTCCTGCGCGGGCTCGGAGACGGCCAGGTCGACGCCGTTTCGGTCGGTGATGGTGCCGCGCTGCGCGGTCACGGTTTCGGAGGTGAGCTGCTGGTTGCTGGCGACCTGGCGAAGGCTCGCTCCGTGCAGCACTCCGAGGTAGAGCGTCCGCCCGGCCGCGAGAAGGAGCAGAAGGAAGAAGAGCCCGAAGATCCCCCCTATGCGGCTTTGGACGGCGGCCACGGTCTATCTGCCCGTCGATCCCGCCTGCGTCCCGCCTGACGGTTCGGTGGAGCCGCCGACGGTGCTAGACGGGGTCGTCGCCGACGGCGTCGCCGCCGCCGCGGGCGACGGGGTGGATCGTTCAACGGGCGGTTCGGCGCTCGCCTGGGGCGCGCTCGATTCGCTCGGAGACGGCTTCGCTTCCTGCGGTTCGGATCCGGATGAGGTGGCGGACGCCTGCGATTCGCCCGACCGGCTTTCGGTGCTCGTCGAGGAGGATCCGCTCGCCGAGACCTGCGAGGTGGAGGCTTCCGGCGCGGAGGTGGCGGGCGATTCGCCGGCCACCGGCGTGGTCAGGGCGGCCGCGGCATGTCTCGCATCGCTCCCCGGGCGAGTGGTGAGGAAGCGCAGGGCTCCCGCCTGTACGACTTCCATGCCCAGCCTGCTGGCGCTCGACTCGACCACGTCGCCCGCGGCGAGTTCGGAGTTTTCGATGCTGAGAGCCGCGTTTTCGCGCTGCAGCGAGGCCTCGCGCTGGAGCGCGTGACCGATGCCCGCGTTCAGCTTGAGCAGGCCGAGCTGCAGCGTCACGATCCCGATCAGCGCGAACGCCACGAGGGCGATCCAGCTGCGCCCACGGATCAGGCGATCGAGCATCGGGTGCGTGGAGACCCGCCTCAGCGCCTCGATCACGCCGACCGCGATGCCGGGGTGCTGTGGCGAGCGCCGGTGCGCCGTGCGCTCGTCGGCCGGTCTGCGGGCCGGGCCCGAGACGCGTCTGGGCCTGGGCGCGTAGGGGCGGCCTGGGGCGAGCGGGCGCCGGGGTTGGACGGCCGGAGCGGCCGCGGCCGCGGCCGCGGGGGGCGTCACGCCCCCTCACCGCCTTCGCTCAGCTTGGTGGCCGCGCGCAGCCGCGCGGAGCCGGCGCGCGGGTTGCTCGCGACCTCGGCGGCGGAGGGAACGATCGAGCGACGAGTGAGCAGGGCAGCCTCGGGCTCGCGGCCGCAGGCGCACACGGGCAGGTCCGGCGGGCAGATGCACCCGCGCGCGCGATCGGCGAGGAAGCGCTTGACGCGACGATCCTCGAGCGAGTGGAAGGCGATGCCGGCGAGCACGCCACCCTCGCGCAGCAGCCGCCAGGCGAGCGGCAGGGCGCGCTCGAGCTGGCCGAGCTCGTCGTTGACGGCTATCCGCAGGGCCTGGAAGGAGCGCTTGGCTGGATGTCCGCCTGCGAAGCGGGCGGGAGCCGGCATCGCCGAGCTGATCGTGTCGACGAGCTCGAGCGTCGTCTCGATCGGCGCCTGCGCTCGACGTCCGACGATCGCCCGGGCAATCGCATTCGCGTGGCGCTCCTCGCCGAAGTCGCGCAGGATCCGCGCCAGTCGCCGCTCGTCCCACGAGGCGACGATCTCTCGCGCGCTCAGCTCCTGCGCGGGATCCATCCGCATGTCCAGCGGGGCCTCGTAGGAGTAGGAGAATCCGCGCTCGCGCGTGTCGACCTGCATCGAGGACATGCCGAGGTCGAAGTAGGCCATATCCGCGCGCACGCCCTCTCCGGCGAGCAGCTCGAGCGCCTCGGCGTAGCCGGCCCTTATGAAGCGAACAGAGCACGCCGCCTGAGCTGCAAGCGCCGCGAAACGCTGCTCGGCGAGCGGATCCCGGTCGATGGCCACCAACGTTCCCGAGGATCCGAGCCTCTCCGCGACCAGGCGTGCGTGGCCGCCATCGCCGAACGTGCAGTCGATCGCCGTCTGGCCCGGCTGTGGATCGAGCACCTCCAAGAGCTCGGTCGCGAGCACGGGCGTGTGCGAGGAGCGCACGGCGGCGCCCTCGGCGAGCTCGGATCCTCCCGCTCGCCGCTCGGCGCGGCCCGCGTCGGCGCCGCCCCGCCGGCGTCGTCCGAGCTCGGGGCCGCCACGCTCGGCGCGCCCGTCCCTCATCTCAAGCAGCGTCGTCGACACGTGCGGTGACCTCCGCGACGCCGCTGAGCAGCATCGGTCGATGTTCATTCCAAGCTCCCTTGTCCCACAGCTCCAGGCGATCGCCGACTCCGACGACCACGACCTCCTTGGCCAGCCCGGCGTGCTGGCCGAGGAAACCAGGGACCATTATGCGACCGGCGGCGTCGAGCTCCGCGTCGTGGGAGCTGCCGTAGAAGAAGCGCTCGAGCTCGGTCAGCCTGGGCGAGAGCGGAGGCAGCTCGGCGAGCGCCCGCCGCGTGTAGGTCTCGTACTCCTCCGGGCGCCAGACGCCCACGCACGGCTTCAGGTCCACCGGCATCGCGAGCACCACGCCCTCGGAGAGCGCCGCCCGGTAGCGGGCGGGCACCGTCAGGCGGTTCTTCGCGTCGAGCGTATGGTCGAAGGTGCCACGAAAAGGAACCACAGACGGTCTCCAAGCTTGCTTACCGAGCCGAGGTGGAGGAGTGGGAGGAGCCCCTCCACCCCGGCTCGCTGGGTGCGACCATACCCCACTTCATCCCACAACGCAACCCTTATTGCACATATTCTCCCACCATCCATCACAGCCGCCCACATGGGCCCGCGAAAGCTGCCGCGGCGGGACATTTCGGACCTCGTCCGGCGTCGCCGCGACGGGTGAACCGGCGCAAGACGAGCTGCACCGCGCGAAGATGCAACGCCGCTTGCAACTCGGCCGGGCGGTTGCGCCGACGAGCGCCCGCCACGTACGATCTGCGGCCCGCCGCCCGCAGGGCTGCGACAAAGGATCCTCGAAGCAATTGCCCACCGCCCGCCCCTCCTCCTCTCCCCCTCCGCGTGCGGTCGCGCTGACGGTCTGCGCCGTCGTCGTGGCGATCATTGCCGGCGCCGTGATCGCGCTCGTGGCGGGCTCCGGCGGCTCCAAACCGCTCGGCACCGGAGCAGACCCGGCCCGCGCGGTTCCCGCTTCAGCGCCGCTCTACGCCAGTGCCGACGTCCGCCCGAAGGGTGAGAAGCGCGCGGACGCCCTCGCCGCGGGACGGGCGCTCACCCAGCAGGCCGATCCGTACCTGCGGCTGCTCGCGGTGCTGCAGACACCAGGCTCGCCCGCCCCCAACTTCAGCCGCGAAGTCGCACCGTGGCTCGGTAACAAAGCCGCCGTCTTCCTCAGCTCACTGCGCTCCTCCGAAGCGCTGCTGACGCTCATCCAGCAGGGCCTGCTCCGCCAATCCTCGGGCTCGAGCGCGTTCCCCTTCGGGTCGACGGGTGCGCAGGGAGCGATGGTGCTCGACACGCGGGACGCACGAAGGGCGACGGCGTTCCTGCAGGCAGCCGCCGCCCGCGCGGGCGCACGCCCCACGAGCTATCGGGGCATCGCCTACTGGCTGAGCTCCGGCGACGTCGCCTTCGGCGTCGTGCGCCGGTTCGCCGTCATCGGAAGCGACTCGGGGATTCACTCGGTGATCGACACGACGCTCGGCGGAGCATCGCTGGCGCGATCGCCGGCGTACTCCACGCTGCTCGGCTTCGCCCCTTCCAAGGCGCTCGCGCACGTCTACTCGAATGCCACCGGCACGTCCGCCGCTCCAGCTTCCGGGCTCGCCGGCCTGCTGCAGCTGTTCTCGGGAGCACGCC
Organism: Solirubrobacteraceae bacterium; assembly: GCA_035567055.1. GTDB lineage: Bacteria > Actinomycetota > Thermoleophilia > Solirubrobacterales > Solirubrobacteraceae > Palsa-744. The sequence continues at coordinate 66,220 of DATMQX010000002.1, read as the reverse complement.
CCCTGAACGTCTCGCTCGTGCCCTCCGCGAGCTCGCTCGCGCTGGACATCGACACCCTCGCGCAGCGCGGACCGGCCACCCAGCCGCTGCCATCGTTCGCCTCCGAATCGGCGCGAGCTTTCGGCGAACTGCCCGGCGACTCGTGGTTCGCCGTGGGCCTCGGCGACGTCGGCCACATGCTCGCAACGGACGTGCAGGGGCTGCGCAGCCTCGGCTCGCTGGCGAGCTCGCAGGGCCCTAGCTCGCCTGGCACGGGGCTGAGCGTGAAGTCGCTCCTGGAAGGGCTGACGTTGCCGCTTGACGCGCTCGCCGAAAACACACCCGAAGCCAGGCGCTCCTTCCAGAGCTGGATGGGCGCCGCCGGCATATTCGCGTCCGGGGCGAGCCTGCTGGAACTGCGGGCGGCGGTCGTGATCGGCTCGAGGAACCCGGCGAGCTCGAGTGCCGCCGTCGGCAAGCTCGCCGCAAGGCTGCGGGCCAAGGGCGCCAGCGTGCAGACGGCCACCGTGCCCGGGACGGACGCCGCCGTGACGGCCCGGGTGACGGGACTGCCGGTAGCGCTGGTGATCGCCAGCGGCCGCGGTAGCGGCGGACAGGGCAAGTTCGTGATCGGTGTCGGGGAACAGTCGGTCGCGGCGGCGCTGAGCCCTTCGAGCCCGCTCGCGAGCGCCCCCAGCTACAGCGCAGCGGCTGCCGCGCTGGGGGAAGGCGCGCAGCCCAGCATCCTGCTCGACGTCCCCACGCTGCTCGGCCAGCTCGAAGGGATAGGCCTCACCGAAGACCCGACGATCTCGCCGTTCCTCCCCTACCTGCGCTCGCTCACCACGGTCGCCGGCGGCGCCCACCCCCTGGACGCGACGGTCGAACGCTTCAAGCTCGTCCTCGGCCTCAGACCGGCCGGCTAGCGGATCGACATCGCGCGGAAGAAGACCGGCCGGCCGTTCACGACCCGATCGACGCCATAGCGCGCCAGCGTGGTTTCGCCGTCGGCTTCGATCGAATACGGGCCCAGCACCGAGTCCGGATACGAGGTGGCGAAGAACCGGTCGATCACCGCCTGGCGTTCGTTCCCGCGCGAGCCGGCGCTGCGGATCGCGTCGAGCACGGCGCTCATCGCCGCATAGCCGTAGAGCGCGTAGGGTTCCGCCGCGGCGCCGAAGCTGCTGCGGTACTCGCCGAGGACGCGCTGGGCAGAGCGCGGGTACATGCGCATGGGGAGCACCGGAGTCGTGAGGAACGTGCTGGCGCCCGCGGCTCCGACGGCCGCGGTGAACGATTCGCTGACCATCGTGCTGGGACCGAGCAGCAGCAGCCGCGGGTCGGCGCCGTGCAGCTGCTTCCAGAGCACCGCCGCGCCGGGCCCGGCGCCACCGGCGAAGAACACCGCCTGCGCGCCGCTTTCGACGATCTTTTCGACCTCTCCCGTGTAGCTGGCGCCGGCCGAGACCGAGAGGCTGTCGTGTGCGGCGACCGCGATCCCGGCGCGCTTGGCTTCGCCGGCCACGAGCTGTGCCAGCGGCACCTCGAACGGTTCCTGGTCGTCGAGGACGTAAACCTTGTGCACGCCGAGCGAGCTCATCAGTCGCACCTGGGCCACAGCCTGCCCGGGATCGCCTGGCTGCAGGCGGGCGAAGGTCCGCCGGCCGCTCGGATAGAAGCGCCCCGGCTCGTCCTGTCCGGCATCAAGCGAGGAGGTGAGACCGATATAGGGACTGGAAGGGCTGACCTGCAGGATGCCGGCCGCGTTGATCAACGGCAGCGAGAGCGCCGTCGCAGCCGAGTTGTACTCCCCCAGATAGGCGATGGTGCTCGTGTCCTGGGCGGCGATCTTCGCGTCCGTCGCGGTGACGTCCGGGCTCCACTTTCCGCTCGCCGGGTTCGAGTCGTCAAGCGATACGTAGCTCACGCGGAACGCGCCCACGCGACCGCCCGCCTGCGCCAGCGCGAGCTTCTCGCCATTGACGATCTGAAGCGAGATCGCCGCCGACGGGCCCTGCAGCGGCAGGCTCGAGTAGACCGCCAGCTGGCTGCCCGCCGTTTCAGAGGCGCCGCTCGCCCCGGTGCCACCGCAGCCAGCCGTGGCCGTGGCGCCGGCGGCGAGAGCGGCGAGGCACAGCCAGCGCGCGCGCACCTGGGCGGTCAGCTGCGACGGCCGGGCAGGTAGCCGGAGAGGATCTTCAGCGACGCGCCGACGAGGATTATTGCGGCGGCCAGCATGAACGCGTCGAAGCCCTTGGTTCCGAGCGCCCAGAGCACGATCCAGACAACGAGGCCGGCCGTGGCGGTCAGAATCAGTCCCATGCCGCCGCAATCCTAGCTGGCCGGGGCGAGGCCCGCGGCGAGTTCCGCGACGAGCATCCCGACCGCCCCCGCCGGATCGTCTGACTCGCCCGCGGCTCGCACCAGCCGCGTCCCGACGATCACCCCGTCGGCGCCGGCCTCGGCCGCCTGACGGGCCTGCTCGGGCGTGCTGATGCCGAAGCCGATAGCGACCGGCACCTCGGTGCTCGCCTTGGCACGGGCGACGATAGCGGCGAAGCTGTCCGCGAGCGCGTCGCGCTCCCCGGTCGTGCCGACGACCGAGACGGCGTAAACGAATCCGCGCGCCCTCGCACCGATCGCAGCCAGTCGCGCCGGCGTCGTCGTCGGCGCAACGAGCGGCACCAGCGCGAGCCCATTCGCGTCGCAGGCGGCGAGCGCATCGTCGGCCTCGCCCTGCGGCAGGTCGGGCACGATCAAACCGCTCGCCCCGGCCTGCGCGAGACGCTCGACGAAGGCCCCGACACCCGGGGCGAAGACCATGTTCGCGTAGCACATCAACACCACCGGGACGCTCGCCGACAGACCACGCGCGACCTCGAGCGCGCCCGCGATGCTCGCCCCGGCCGCGAGCGCGCGCGTGCCCGCGGCATGGATCACGGGGCCATCGGCGAGCGGATCCGAGTAGGGCACCCCCAGCTCGATCACGTCGGCCCCCGCCTGCGCGCATGCTTCGCCGATGAGCAGCGAGTCCGCCTGGGTCGGAAATCCCGCCATCACGTAGGGCATCAGCGCGGCTCGCTTGCCGCTGTGAGCGAACGCGTCGGCGAGCCGCTCGACGCCCGTCGTCTCGCTCGTGCTCACGCCGTCATGCATCCCCCAGCACCTCGGCGAGATCCTTGTCCCCGCGCCCGGAGAGGCAGAGAAGATCGAGCTCACCCTGCGGCTGTGCGAGCAGCCACGCGAGCGCATGGGCGGTCTCGAGCGCCGGGATGATGCCTTCAATGCGCGAGACCTCGCGGAAGGCCGCAAGGGCGTCGGCGTCGTTCACGGCCACATAGCGAGCGCGGCCCGTATCCCTGAGGAACGCGTGCTGGGGGCCGGTGCCCGGGTAGTCAAGACCCGCCGAGACCGAATGCGCTTCGATGATCTGCCCCTCCTCGTCCTGCATCACGGCAGAGCGGGAGCCGTGCAGGATGCCGGCGCGACCGCCGACGGTCAGAGGCGCGCCGTGTCGCGCCGTGTCGATGCCCTCTCCGCCGGCCTCCACCCCCACGAGCTCGACCTGCTCGTCCGGTATGAACGCCGCGAACACGCCGAGCGCGTTGGAGCCGCCGCCCACGCATGCGATTACGCGCGCGGGCAGCCGCCCCTCGCGCTCGAGGATCTGCGCGCGCGCCTCGTCGCCGATCACGCGCTGCAGGTCCCGAACGAGCGCGGGGTAGGGCGCGGGGCCGACCACCGAGCCGATCACATAGTGGGTGCTCTGCACGTTCGTCACCCAGTCACGGATCGCGGCCGAAGTCGCCTCCTTCAGCGTCCGCGCACCCGCGTCCACGGGCCGGACCGTCGCCCCCAGCAACTCCATCCGCTGCACATTCGGCCGCTGCCGGCGGGTGTCCTCGACGCCCATGTAGACGACGCACTCCAGGTCCAGCAGCGCGCACACGGTCGCCGTCGCCACGCCATGCTGCCCCGCGCCCGTCTCGGCGATGATCCGCCGCTTGCCCATGCGCTTGGCAAGCAGCGCCTGCCCCAGAGCGTTGTTGAGCTTGTGCGAGCCCGTGTGGTTGAGATCCTCACGCTTCAGATACACGGGCCGGCCGAGCCGCTCGGAGAGCCGGCGCGCGTGATACAGGGGCGTGGGGCGCCCGCCGAAGTCGCGCAGGAGCGCGTCGAGCTCGGCTCGGTAGCCCGGGTCCTCCCGCGCCGCGGCCCATGCCTGCTCGAGCTCCGCGAGGGCCGGCATCAGGGTCTCGGGCACATATTGGCCGCCGTAGGCACCGAAGCGGTGCTCCACGGCCGCGCCCGGCTCTCCGGCCGGCGAGCCGGTCCTCTGACCGTTGCTCACGCCGGCTGGCCGATCTTCGCCGCACCGACAGCCGCCCCGTCGACCGCGTCGAAGAACGCCCGCAGCTTCTGTGGGTCCTTGTGACCGGGCGCGGCCTCGGTGCCGCTCGCCGTGTCCACCCCATAGGGACCGACGAGCGCGATCGCCTCGGCCACGTTCTCCGGGCTGAGGCCGCCGCTGAGGATCAGCGGCAGCTTCGAGCGTCGCGAGGCGAGCAGGCCCCAGTCGAACGTCTCCCCCGTTCCGCCCCGCAGGCCGCTGCGCCCGGCACCGCTCGCGCGCGCGTCCAGCAGATGGAAGTCCACGTGGAAGCGCTCGAGATCCTGCACATCACCCGGGCCCGACACCTGCGCCGCCTTGATCACGCGAGCGCCGGTGCGCCTCGCGGCCTCCGCGCAGAAGGACGGGCCCTCATCGCCGTGCAGTTGCAGCATGGTCAGCCCGACCTGCTGGCTCGTGTGCACCAGCTGATCGAGTGACGCGTTGACGAAGACACCGCACAGCTGCACCTTGCGCCGGAGCGCCGCACCGATCCGTTCTGCCTGATCGAGCGATGCCCGGCGCGGGCTTCCCTCGTAGAAGATCATGCCGACCGTCCAGGCGCCCAGCGCCACCGCCAGCTCGGCGTCCTCGAGATTCGTGATCCCGCAGACCTTCACCTTCGAGGGCGCCGCCTGTTGTGAGGTCTCGGCCATGCCCACAACGGTAGCGGGCGCAGGAGAAGCCGTTCGATCAGCCTTCGGGAGTGGTGGCTTCCGGCGCTTTGTCGGGGCGCGTACCGAGCGTCACGCTCACCGTCTTGGGTTCGTAGCCGCCTTTGCCGTTCGGTCGCAGCAGCCCGATGCTGACGGTGTCACCTGGTTTCTTGCCGTGAATGTCTTCGGCCACGTCTTCGGAGCTGTTCACCTTCTTGCCACCGATCGAGACGATGATGTCGCCTCCGACCGCGACCTGGCCACCTTCGGTGCTACCGGTCACTCCGCCGTGGATGCCACCCTTTTCCGCCGGTGTGCCCTTCTGCACGCTCTGCACCAGCGCACCGCTTTTGACCGGCAGGTTCAGCGCCGACAGCGATCCGTCGACGGTGAGCGAGACGAGGCCGAGGTACGCGCCACGAAGCGTGCCGCCTTTCTCCAGTTGCGTGATCTCCGCCTTCGCCGTGTTGATCGGAACCGCGAAGCCGATACCCACGCTGCCGCCACCGCTCGAGCCGGTCTCGATCTGCGAGTTGATGCCTATCACGCGACCGGATGCGTCCAGCAGCGGACCGCCCGAGTTACCCGGGTTGATCGGCGCGTCGGTCTGCAGCACGTTTTTGATCGCGAACCCGTTCGGCGCCTTGATTTCGCGCTGAAGTGCCGAGATCACGCCGGTGGTGAGGGTGCGTTCCTGGTTGAACGGGTCGCCGATCGCGAGCACCGGGTCGCCGACCTGCGCCGAGCTCGAGTCGCCGAGCGGGATCGGATGCAGCGTGAGACCTTCCGGGGAAATGTGCAACACGGCAAGGTCGTTCGAGGGATCCTTGCCGACGACCTGCGCGTTGATCGTCTTCCCTTTTTCGAAGCTCACGGTCACCTTGATCGCGTTCTCGACGACGTGATAGTTGGTCAGAATCGTGCCACTCGTGTTAATGACGATTCCCGAGCCGGTCGCCTGGCCGCGCCGCTGGCTTTCTTCTCCACCGCCAAAGAGGCCGAATGGAGATTCTGATTTCTGCACGATCGTCGAGGTGATGATCGCCACCCCGGGTGCGGCCCGCACGTAGATCTCGTGAGGCGTCAACCCCCTGGTCTGCGCCGAGGCGTTCGACGGCTGCAGCGGAGCGGCCTGGATCGCGGTGATCGTCTTCGTGTCGCTCCCCAGGCCGCCGGCAGCCGCGAGCGCGGCGACCACCACGCCCGCGCCGACGAGCGCTGCGAGGAACGGGATGAAGAACATGCGCCTCATGGAATGACAGGATGGTCGGGAGCCATGAAGAGCATCTAAAGGGCGGACTCGGTGTGCCTAAAAGTTCTGAGCCGCTCGAGAGCGGCCTGCGGATCGCCTGAGCGCATCAACGACTCTCCCACGAGCACCCCCTGGACGCCGAGCCGCTGCAGCCGCTCGAGCTGCTCGGGTGAGCCGATGCCCGACTCCGAGACCACCGTCACGCCAGCGGGCATCTCCCCCATGAGCCGCTCGGTTCGCTCGAGGTCAACGCTGAAGTCCCTCAGGTCGCGGTTGTTCACCCCGACGATCTCCGCGCCGGCGTCGAGCGCCCGCCGGAGCTCGTCGCCGTCGTGCACCTCGACCAGCACGTCGAGACCCAGCGTGCGCGCGTGCTCGTGCAGCGAGCTCAGCTCCCGCTGCCCGAGCGCCGCCACGATCAACAGCACCGCGTCGGCGCCGGCCGCCAGCGACTCGTGCAGCTGGTAGGGATCGACGATGAAGTCCTTGCGCAGGCGCGGCAGGTCGCAGACCTCTGCGGCCACGAGCAGGTCATCCAGCGAGCCACCGAAGTTGGGTCCCTCCGTCAGCACCGACAGCGCGACCGCGCCTCCGCGCGCATAGGCCTCGACGATCGCCCGCTGATCGGCGTTCTCCAACAGCACGCCGGCCGACGGAGAGCGGCGCTTGAACTCGGCGATGACGCCGATCGCGGGAGCCGCCAGCGCCTCGGCGAAGCGTCCCCTCCCCGCGCGCCGGCGTGGGGAGGCGAGCGTGCGGGCGTCCAGCGGCCGCTCGCGCTTTCGCCGCTCCAGATCCCGGCGTGCTTCGGCGAGGATCCGCTCGAGCACGTTTGGCGTGCCCGCGCTCATCCGGGGACCTCCGCCGGCTCCTGCCCGTGGCTGACCTCGAGGTAGCGCTCGAGCGCAGCGGCGGCACTGCCGTCCTCGAGCGCCGAGCGCGCCATCCGCACCCCTGCGGCGATCGTCTCGGCCCGCCCGGCGGCGTAGATCGCCGCGCCCGCGTTGATGACCGCCAGATCGGTGTTCGGACCCGTCCCCCCGTCGAGGATCGCGCGGGTCACGGCCGCGTTCTCCTGCGGCGTTCCTCCCCGTGCGGCCCGCTCGGCGTCGGCCTCCGACGCCGGCTCGATGCCCGCCTCGCGCGGTTCGAGGGTGTAGGAGCGGATCTCCTCCCCGTTCACCTCGACGACTTTCGTCGGCGCCGACGCCGAGATCTCGTCGAGCCCGTCCTCGCTCGCCACGATCAGCGCCCTGTCCACTCCCAGACTCGCCAGCGCCCCCGCGATCGTCTGCAGGAAGCGCGCGTCAGAGACGCCGATCAGCTGGCGCCGCGCGCCCGCCGGGTTCGTGAGCGGGCCCAGGAGGTTGAAGATCGTGCGCACAGCGAGCTCGCGGCGGACGGGAACCACGAAGCGCGTGGCCTGGTGATGCGCGGGAGCGAACATGAAGCCGAAACCCGCCTCCGTGATGCAGCGTGCCACCCCGTCCGGGCCCAGGTCGATGCAGGCTCCGAGCGCCTCGAGCAGATCGGCCGATCCGGAGCGGCTCGTGGCCGAGCGATTGCCATGCTTGGCCACCGCGCAGCCCGCTCCGGCGGCGATCAGCGCGGCCGTCGTCGAGACGTTGAACGTGCTGCGTCCGCCGCCCGTCCCGGAGGTGTCGAGCAGGTCGTCCCGCTCGATCGGCACGTGCGCGGCCAGCTCGCGCATCGTGCGCGCGAGCCCGGCGAGCTCCTGCACGGTCTCGCCCTTCGTTCGCAGCGCGATCAGGAACCCCGCGATCTGGGTCTCTGACACCTCGCCGTGCATGATCTCGGCGAGCACCTCGGCCGTCTGATCGGCGCTCAGGTCCCTGCCCGAAGCGAGCGCGTCGATCGCCGCGGTGAGGACCGCGTTGGGCATCTAGCCGGCCTCCTGAGCGAACGTCGCCGCGGCGTCATCGCGCCCGCCGACGGCTCGCTTCAGGAAGTTGCTCAGCAACCCCATCCCCTCGTCGGTGAGCACCGACTCGGGATGGAACTGGACCCCCTCGGCCGGCAGCTCGCGGTGGCGGATTCCCATCAGCACGCCTCCCCCGCTGGCGGACGCTTCCAGGCAGTCGGGCAGATCGGGGTCGACGACGAGCGAGTGATAGCGCCCCACCGTCAGCGGCGAGGAGAGACCGTGGAAGATCGTGCGCCCGTCGTGCTCGATCGTCGTCGCCTTCCCGTGCACCGGCGGGTTCAGCCGCACCTTGCCGCCGAACGCCTGCGCCAGCGCCTGGTGGCCCAGGCACACCCCCAGGGTGGGGATCCCGGCCTCGGGCATCCGCCGCACAACCTCGAGGGTGATGCCGGCCTTCTCTGGCGTGCAGGGTCCCGGTGACACGACACAGCGGTCGTATCCCGCGGCGAGCAGCTCCGCGACCGTCGCCCTGTCATTGCGCACGGTCTGCACCTCGGCGCCAAGCTCCCCCAGGTACTGGACGAGGTTGTAGGCGAACGAGTCGTAGTTGTCAACGACGAGGACCCTCATGCCCAATCCGGCTGTTCACACGCCAATGCGATCGCCCGCATCGCGGCTCGCGCCTTCGCGACGGACTCCTCGTACTCGTACTCAGGCTTGGCGTCCGCGACGGTGCCGCCGCCGGCCTGCACGTGCGCGACGCCGTCCTTGACGACCACCGTGCGAATGTGGATCGCGGTGTCGAGGTCGCCGCCGTAGCTGAGGTAGCCGACGGCGCCCCCATAGCCGCCGCGCTTGAGCGGCTCGAGCTCGTCGATGATCTGCATGGCCCGCACCTTCGGCGCGCCCGAGAGCGTCCCCGCGGGGAGCACCGAGCGCAGCGCGTCCATCGCACCGACCTCGGGCCGCAGCGTGCCCGAGACGGAAGAGACGATGTGCATGACGTGGCTGTATGACTCGATCTCCATCAGCTCATCGACCGTCACGCTGCCGTACTCGCAGACCCGGCCGAGATCGTTGCGGCCGAGGTCCACGAGCATCACGTGCTCGGCGCGCTCCTTGTCGTCGGCGAGCAGCTCGGCGGCGATTCGCCGGTCCTCCTCCGGCGTGGCGCCACGCGGGCGCGTGCCGGCGATCGGCTTCGTGCTCACGTGGCGTCCGCTGACGGTGAGCAGCGGCTCCGGGCTCGCGCCAGCCACCTGGAAGTCGCCGAAGTCGAGGAAGTACATGTACGGGCTCGGGTTGATCGCCCTCAGCCCGCGATAGATGGAGAACGCTTCCACGGGAACGGGCGCCGACCAGCGCTGTGACGGCACGACCTGGAAGGCGTCTCCCGCGAAGATGTACTCCACGATCCGTTGAACCATGGCCTGGAAGCGCTCCGGCTCCATGTTCGACGTGAACTCCGGCAGCGCGCGCTCCGCGGCTCGGGTCGGGTCCGCGCGCGGGACCGGTCCGGCGAGCACGCAGCGAACCTCGGCGATCGTGCGCGCCGCGGCCTCATGCGCACGCTCGATGTCCGGCTCGGAGCTCAGGTCGGCGTTGGCGAGGATCGTGACCGTGTGCTTCAGGTGGTCGAACACGACGAGCGCGTCGGAGAGCATCAGCGCCATGTCGGGAAGCGCGAGCGGATCGGGACCCGGGGGGCCGAGCGGCTCGACCGTCCGCACGAGGTCGTAGCCGAAGAAGCCGACTGCGCCGCCGGTGAACGGCGGCGCGTCGTCCATCGGCGCCTGGCTGAATCGCGCGAGACGCTCGGCGGCGAGCGCGTAGGGGTCGCCGCCGTCTCCCAGCGACCAGCGCACGACAGCGCTCGGACGCAAGCCGATGAACGACCAGCGGCCTACCCGCTGGCCCTGATCGGCGGACTCCAGCAGGAACGCCGGCTCGCCGGGCGCCAGGGCGCGCAGCTTCAGGAAAGCCGATACGGGCGTCTCGCAGTCGTCGATGAAGCTGTGTCGCAACGGGATCAGGTTGTGCTCCCGCGCGAGCGCGCGAGCCTCGTCGAGGCCGGGCTCTATCCGAAGCCCGGGCGGAGCGCCCTCCGCGCCGGGAGGGACGGCTCCGGGTGCGCTAGGCGCGACGGCCATCGAGCACCCGCTCAGCGTCGACGAGCGAGCGCTCCCGGCTGCGCAGGAGCACCAGCAGGTGGTAGAGGACGTCCGCGGCCTCTTCATCCAGACGCTCCGCCGATTCCTCGCGCGCAGCACGGACGACCTCCTCGGCCTCCTCCATCACCTTCTCGCCGATCCGCGCCGGATCGTCGAGCAGCTCGACCGTGTAGGAGCCCTGCGGTCGCTCGCGGGAGCGGTCGGCCAGCGTGCGCTCGAGCGCCGGCAGCGCCTGGAAGGGAGCGCCCGGCTCGAGCTGGCCCCGGTGAAAGCACGTCCGCTCGCCGGTGTGACAGGCGGGGCCGGCCGGCTCGACGAGTGCGAGCAGCGCGTCGCCGTCGCAGTCCACTCGCAGCGCGCGCACCGACTGCACGTTGCCGCTCGTGGCGCCCTTGTGCCACTGCTCGCCCCTCGAGCGGCTCCACAGGTGCAGCTGGCCCGTGTCGCGGGTGCGCCGCAGCGCCTCCTCGTTCATGTAGGCCAGCATCAGCACCTCACCGGTGCTCCAGTCCTGCACCACGCATGGGACAAGACCCTGCGTGTCATATGAGATCTGCCCGTCGATCGGGTGCTCGGCCGCTGTGCTCATGCGCTCGATTGTAGGTCGAGGCCGTGCGCGCGGGTTTGAGACACACTGCTGACGCGATGTCCTCGTTCTTCGAACGCGAGCTGCTCTTCGTCACGGGCAAGGGCGGCGTGGGAAAGACGACGCTTGCCGCGGCCCTCGGCCTGCTCGCCGCCGAGCGCGGCCTGCGCACGATCGTCGTGGAGCTGGGAGACCAGGGACGGCTTCCCGCGCTGTTCGGTCTGCCACCCGCAGAGGCGGGCGTAGAGATGCTGCTCGGAGAGCGCCTGTGGAGCATCTCGATCGACCCCGATCAGGCGCTGCTCGAGTGGCTGCAGCAGCTCGGCGGGCGCGTATCCGGGCGGATGCTCGCCTCGAGCGGCACCTTCCAGTACTTCGCCGCCGCGGCGCCCGGTGCCAAAGAGCTCGTGAGCATGGTGAAGATCTGGGAGCTGACGCAGGGCGAGCGCTGGAAGCGGCGCACCGGCGGCTACGACCTCGTGGTGATCGACGCGCCGGCGACGGGCCACGCACTGGGCCTGCTGCAGTCGCCGCAGACCTTCGGCGCGATCGCCCGGGTCGGGCCGATCGCCGGACAATCACAGCGCGTGCGGGAGCTGCTGCAGGATCCCGCGCGCTCGGGCTTCCTCGCCGTCGCGCTCGCCACGGACATGGCCGTCACCGAGACGCTCGAGCTTGAGGACGGCCTGCGCCGCGGCCTCGGCCGCACGCTCGAGAAGGTGCTTCTGAACGGCCTGCTGCCGTCGCGCTTCACGACCGTCGAGCTCGAACGGGCAGCCCGGCTGAATGGGAGCGAGATGGGGCGATCCGCCGCTCGGGCCGCCCGTACGGCTCACGACAGGGCGCGCTTTCAGCACAACCAGCTGGCGCGTCTGCGTCGTCGCCGGTTCGACGTCGTCGGCGTTCCCTTCCTGTTCGCAGCGGAGCTTGACCTGCCGGCCGTACAGAGGATCGCCGCCCACCTGCGGCGCAGGCTGTGAGGCTGGCCAGCGGCGACGGCTACGCCGAGGCGAGCCGGTAGCGGCGCGTCGAGGGGTCGCGCTCCAAGAGGCCGACCGCCAGCAGCGTCGTCACGTAGCGATGCGTGGTGCTCGTGTTCATGTCCAGCATGCGCGCGAGTTCGGCGATCCCGAGATACCCGCCGTCATGGGGGAAGCACGAGAGCACGAGCAGCCCCGAGAGCAGTGAGCGGGACAGACGCCGGTCCTCCATCTGCGCCGGATAGGACCACTCCTCCGAGTCGAGCGAGAGCGTCCACTCCGGATCCCTCACCGCGGACAGAAGGACCGACATCGTGCCCCCATGGCCGGCTGCCCGGACGACCTGATCGACCTGAGCCTTCGAGAGCTCGATCGTCACGTTGTCGGCGCCGCTCGCCTCATTGCTGCGGGCCGAACGCCGCGAGGGACGCCCGGCCCGCTGCCACTGGCGAGAAGACGCGGCTCTGGATGCACCCGAACTGCCTTTTTTCGAGCGCCGTGCCCGGCGCTGCGTCTCTCTCCCTGGAGGCAGGACTCGGATCCCATTCTCATCCATCATCGCGCGATGCGAATCATGTCGGATACGGGCTCGCCCGAAAAGGCTGTTCTGAATGTTCAGTTCTGACTAGTGCATGGCGACAGCTCGCGGCGGCGCTCTGCGCGCATCGGCGCCATCGGGCGCGGCGCCTGCGGCGCACGAGAGCTGCTCGGCCGTGTTCCCCACGATGGATCCCGGCTCACGCGCGCGCAACCGGTACGCGAACCGCCAGATCCGAAGCACCGGCAGGAGCAGCATCGTGAGCACGCCGCCGGCGTGGACGAACGCCCAGGTGCTGCGGCGCTTGCCCGGGGCTCGGGCGCCCTCGGCGGACAGGTACATCGCCACCATCCCCGCCGCGATCAGCGCGTGGCGCGAGCCGTTGCGCAGGCGTCGCGCCTCCGCCAGCGAACGGCGCACGAGCTCCCGTGTGCGCCGCTCGGCGATCAGCGCGCTTGGATAGTGGGCGAGGTAGTTGTGCGCGCCCGTCGCGGCATCCTCGGCCTGATCGACGTAGCTGTCGAGCATCGTGCTCGCCGCGCAGATCCATGGCATGTAGGCGGCCGCGATCCGCTCGGCCTCGGCCCGCGTGCACGACGGTTCGGCCGCGAGCGCGAACAGGGCGTGGATCCCGAGCGTGCTGCTGGACGCCGCCGTGAGCTCCCACCAGCTCACGACCGAGGTCGGTGGAAATGCGCCCTGCGCCCAGCGCTCGAGACTGGCGTCACGGCGGAGGCGGTCGGGATCGTGATTCAGCCCCTGCACGGCGAAGCCCGCTCCGGCCCGTATCGCCAGCGAGCGAACGCTCCCGTAGGCGGGGAGCGACAGGCAGGCCTCGCGGCACGTCTGCACGAGCGCGCGAACGTAGCCGCCGTCGGTGCGTCCCGGATGGTGGCGGTAGTAGTCGGAGGTCTGCCGGTGCGGGTCGAGCGCGTCGCTCAGCGCCAGATGAAGCTGGCGGCCGTTCGCGAGCGGATCGGCCGCGGGACGCTCGCTGACGGTGTCGAGGTAGTCGAGCAGCACCTGATAGGCCACCAGCAGACGCAGCAGCTGCCGATCGCGTCTCTTGGGAAGCGCCGCGAACAGGCCGGCTCCCTCGGCGTTGAAGCGCTTGTCCTGCAGCGACGAGAGCGCGTCCGCCCGGATTGCGGGGTCGGGTATCGAGCATGCGAGCCGGCGCCAGCCATCGAGCTCGCGCCGAACGCTCGGGTGGATCCAACACAGCTCGCGCGGGCAAACGGCGCACAGAGCCAGGATTTGGCTAAGGCCGGAGCGGGCTATGTCCAGAAATCCAGCGATGGCGAATCTCCTGGAACGTAATGATCGGGTCGGTCAGTCCCGAACACTCAGCGTTGGACCAATGATCGGGTCGGTCACAGTCCTGAACGCTAGCTGCACAAACGATCGGTCAGTCCCGAATGCTGAGCGCGGGGCGCACGCGCGTGGCGAGGGCGCCCGGCACCGCGACGATCAGCATCGCGGTCGCGGTCACGAGCACAAAGCTGGCCAGGGCGATGAGGATCCCCGGTGAGAAGGCCACGGGGAACCCCGTGACGGTGACCAGAGCATGGCTCAGGATCACCTGGCCGTACAGGCCGAAGACCGCGCCGAGCGAGCAGCCGGCTCCCAGGAGCAGCCCGCTCTCCCAAAGCAGCGCCCGCCACAGGACGTCGCGGCTGAAGCCGTCGACCTTCATTTCGGCAAGCCGCGGGCGGCGCTGCCAGATCATCGCCCCCATCGTCGCCGACATCGCAAGCACCGTGGCGATCAGCACGAGCGCCGAGATCTGCGTCAGACGCGAGAGTCCCTGGCGACCGGTCGCGCGGAAATCACGCTCGCGTTCGGCCGCCGTCTGCACCTCGAGCCCGGATCCGCTGCCGAGCGCACGGCGAATCTCGCTGCGGCCGGCCGCCGGCGAGATTCCCGGCTGCAAGCCGACCAGCAGCGCGCTGGGATCGCTGCTGCCCCAGGCGCGCGCGTAGTCATCCGCGTTGAGCATGATCGCCCCCGATGGCCAGCCGAAGTTGGTGCTGAGGGCGGCGATCCGGAACGGCGTCGGCCGCGGGGCCGGCAGCGTGAAGAGGTCGCCGACATGCAGGTTGCGTTCCTGCGCGATCGCGCGAGAGATGATGATCCATCCCCCTTCGTGGAACCTGCGCGTCGCCAGCGCCGTGCTGCCTTCGAGGAGCTGTCCGCGTGGGAGCGGCCGGGCTACCTGTCGAGGCGGCGCGATGACCCATGTTCGGCGATCGCCGATGTCGAGGAACGATCCCCGATACAAGCCGATCGAGCGGACTGCGGGGAGCGCCGCGACCTGGGCCGCCACGACCCCATGAAAGGGGGTCGTGGCGAGCGAGTTCGCCTCGCTCGCTGGAGAGACCCACACGTCGGTGGTTGCGTTCAGCCCACGGGCAACGCGGTTGAGCCCTTCCTGAAGGTCGCCGTGCGCGGTCTGGATCGCGACGCTGCCGAACACGGCGATCGCGCCCGTGGCGGCCACCCCGATCGAGCGGGCCCGGTTCCCCGGCGAGCGAAGCTCGATCACCGCGAGGTACGACGACGCACCCGCAAAGCGGACCTGAAGACGATCGAACGCCAGCGTCAGGCCGTCGAGCACGAGCGGCAGCAGGAGCAGCAGGGCGGCCGCGAGGATCACCACGCCTGCGATCGCGGCCGCCGGGGCTGCCAGCAGAATGACCGTGGTGGCCAGCAGGCATGAGACCCCGCCCACCAGCAGCCACGTCGTGCGCCGGGCGCTCCTATAAGCAGGGTCGCTGAAGAACGTGTCCCGGCGCGAGAGGATCGCTCCCCGAAGCGGCGCGAGCACTCCGATGAACGCCGCCAGCAGCCCTCCAGCCACGGCCAGCGCCACGCTTGTCCAGGTGACGATCCGCCGCGGCCCGATCGGGAACGCGAAGGACAGGTATCCAGGATTGGAGTCGAACAGCACCGAGGACAGCAGTTCGCCGAGGGCCAGGCCGGCGGCGCAGGCGACGACGCCGAGGACGAGCGCGTCGAACATCAGCACCTCGACGATCATTCCCCGCGTGTAGCCGTCCAGGCGCAGGTCCTCGATCAGGTCCCTCCGTTGCGGCACCGTCAGCAGCAGCGCGTTGAAGGCGAACAGGAATCCCACCAGTGCGCTGATCGCGGAGAACAGCCCGGTCGACTGGTTCGTCGGTCTTGCCGCTCGGTCGAACAGAGCTTCGTTGAAGGTCGCCGGGCGGATGTTCAGACTTCCAGCCCCGGCGCTCCGCAGGCCCGCCAGCACCTGACGATCGAGTGCGGGCGGCGAGGAGACGAAGATGCTCGTCAGTCGTCCTTGCAAACCCGTCAGCGCCTGTGCGTAAGCCAGCGGGGCGAGCGCGATCGAACTGCCGGCGAGGCCGCCGGCTGCGCCTTTCAGCAGTTGCGGGACGAGCAGCGCGGAGACGGTGCTCTCACCGATCTGCAGATCGATGCGCTGCAGCGAGGAGTCGCCGATCGCCTGCGCGATCGGCGCGGGGACGATCAGGGCCTTGAGCTTGGCGAACCGCAGGGCGCGCAAGCTCCGCACGAGCTGACCGCCTTGACCGGCGAGACGCGGATCGGTGCCCACGAGGTCGACCGAGCGCGTTCCGTCTGGGCCCACGACATTCGCGTTCGCCTCGAGCACCGGCACCGCCATGCTCACGCCGGGTATCGCGTGCACCTGCGCGAGCAGGCGCTCGTCAAAGCCGTGCGCGTCTCGTGCCGCGATCTGGAAGCGCATGTCGCCAAGCACCCCGCGCGTGAGTTGCTGGGCGGAGCGATCGAGGCTCGTGCTGGCCACCTGGGAGGCGAACAGCAGCGCCACGCCGATCGCGATGCCGAGCACCGCGAAGAGCTCCTGGACGAAGCGTGCGCGCAGGCGCACGCGGTACAGGCGGACGATGCTCGACAGCTTCATCGCGGCGCCCTCGAGCGCCGGTCACTTCGCATCGATCGGCGCGAACGCACGGTCGGGCTGGTCCTCCACGAGTCGCCCGTCACGCAACACGTGCACTCGATCCGCGTATGACGCGGCCCGGGGGTCGTGGGTAACCAGCACCACCGAGACCTCGCGCTCCCTGCAGACCTCCGCCAGCAGCTCGAGAACTTCGCTGCCGCGTTGGGTGTCGAGGCTGCCGGTCGGCTCGTCGGCGAGCACCAGCTTCGGGTCGGTCGACAGCGCTCTGGCGATCATCACGCGCTGGCGCTCGCCCATCGACAGCTGCTCGGGCCGGTGTGAGGCCCGGTCCGCCAGCCCGAGACGGTCCAGCAACGGCCTCACCCGCCGACGTGCCTCGCGGGCGCCGAGCTCCGTCCCCATCAGCTTCAGCGCGGCGTTGTCGACGACGTCCGCGCCTGCGATCAGGTTCAGCGATTGGCGCACGAAACCCAGATCCACCAGCCTGTAGCGAGCGGCATCCCTTGCGGAGAAGGCGCAGACGTCGCGCCCGTCCAAGATCACGCTCCCCGCGTCCGGCGGGAGCAGCGCCGCGATCAGCATCAGCAGCGTGGTCTTTCCCGAACCGCTCGGTCCGTGCAGGGCGAGGAGCTCGCCGCGCGCGACGGTCAGGGACACTCCGTCAACAGCGCGCACGGGCTCGCCACTGGCCACGGCGAAATGCTTGACCAGCCCGCGCAGCTCGAGCACTAGGGCGCACACCCGCCGGTGCCTGGGAAGCGGGAGCGCGCTCGGCCCGACACCTACGCGGACCGTTCGCTGCGGGGGAAGTCGAGGATGTTCCCGCCGCGCGGCGCCGGCGGCGCCGCCGGCGTCAGCAGCCGGCCACCGCTGAGCGCTCTGAGCTGGTGCGAGCGCATCGCCGCAGGCATGTCGGGCACTGCCATCAACACCGCCAGATTCGCCTCCTCGACGAGCGACAGCAGCAGCTGAAGGACCTCCTCGCGCTCGCGCAGCCCGAGGTTCGCGGTCGGATCGTCAACGAGCAACAGGCGTGGCGTGCGCGCCATCCCGTGCGCGATCGCCACGAGCGCCCGCTCGCCGTCGGAGAGGCTGCTCCAGCGCTGGCCGGCGCAGTCGGACATGCCCACACGGCGGAGCGCCTCGCTCGCCCGCCCGTGCGCTCCCCGCTGGCCGTGGTCGATCAGCAGCGGCAGAGCCACGTAGTCGAGCATCGCGAGATCGCTGCTCGGTCCCGAGCGGCGAACCCAGCCCACCTGCTCGCGCATCAGTCGCGCGTGTGCGCTCTCCGACAGCCGCGCGAGGTCGGCGCCGTCGAAGCGCACGCTGCCGCGGTCCGGCGCCTCCAGGCCTGCTGCGATTCGCAACAGCGTCGTCTTGCCGGCGCCACGCTTTCCCCATACCGCAACCAGCTCGCCGGCCGCGACGTCCAGCGAGGCGTCGGTGAGAACGCGCAGCTCGGACGGGCCACGCCAGTAGCTCTTGCTGACCGCGTCCAGCGAGAGCAGGACGTCTGCCATCAGAGGACCTGCAGGTGTCCCATCCGGCTCCTGCCTGCGGCGGCTGCGCCCCGCCGGGTCGAGGACGCGCCCTCCGGTTCTTCGCACAGCTGCTCGAGCAGCTCCCGCGCGCTCTGCAGCCACTCGATCCTGGCATTCCACACGGCGACCTCGGCATCGCGTGCGAGGGTCCTCATCAGGCTCGACCACTCATGTGGATCAGCCGGGTCCTCATCGGCTCGCTGCTTGAGGTCGTGAAGGCGCCCCATGCAGGCGAGTTCCTGGCCGTGGACCATGTCGATCAGCCGCGGCAGATCGACCGGACGGCACAGGGCGATCTTCATATGCAGCTCGTCCCGCAGGGGCGGCGTGGGCGATGCCTCGAGCATCCAGGCTTCGAAATGATCGACGCCCTCCTCGGTCGCCTCGTAGATCGTGCGCGGCGCCGCTCGCCTGCTCGGGCCGGCGCCCATCTCGCCGGCACTGCGGATGAACGAGTCGCGGCTCAGCTGGTCAAGGGCGGAGTACACACCCGAAGGTGCGAATTCGGAGCAGCCAAAGCGCTCCTCGAGACGCTGCGCCAGCTGATAGCCGTAGCCGGGACGCTCGATGACGAGACCCAACACTGCGTACTTCGCCGACATCGCTCATCCTCCTAAGACGGACCCCTCGTCGTGACGCAACCGTACTCCAAAACGATTGCCCGCGCATCCCCTGTGCGGAACAAATCAGATGGCGGGATTCGGCCCCGTGCCGAGGCCGCCGCAGGCGCCGCGAGCTTGCCTGCGCGCGCGCCGGCCGACCTAGCTTATGCCCAGGCGGTCGAGCAGGGCCTCGTCGCCGCGCCAGTCGCGCCGGACACGCACCGAAAGGTCGAGATGCACGTGACAGCCCAGCTCACGTTCTGCCTCGCGACGTGCGGCAATTCCGATCGCCTTGATCATGCGTCCCGCGGCGCCGACCACGATCGCCTTCTGCGATTCGCTCTCGACCCAGATGAGCGCCCTTACGCGCGCGAGATCATCACGTGGCCGTTCGATCTCCTCGACGAGCACCTCGACGGCGTGTGGCAGCTCCTGGAAGGTGCGTCTGATCACGGCCTCGCGCACGAGCTCTGCAAGACGCACCTCGAGCGGCTGGTCCGAGACGGAGCCCTCGGAGAACATGAACGCTCCCTCTGGCATCAGCGCCGACAGATGCTCGACGAGCTCGAGCATGCCGGAGCCCCTTCGTGCCGAGATCGGGAACACGTCGGCCCGGGGATCGAGCTCGGCCGCCTCCTGCAGGACGGCCATCAGCGACGCGTTCGACAGACGGTCGACCTTGTTGACGGCGATCGTGACGGGAAGGCTCGCGTCGGCGAGCGTGCCGGCGATGAAGCGATCCCCCGGTCCGACCCCCTGCTCGCCGTTGAGCATCAGCAGGGCCACGTCCGAGCCCTCGAGCTCCTGCTGGACCCGGCGGGCCATACGCGCGGTGAGCGCGTCGCGCGGGCGCTGCACGCCGGGAAGGTCCACGAGCACCATCTGGCAGTCGCCCCTCACATGCACGCCCCTGATCGCCCGTCTCGTCGTCTGCGGCCGGTCGGAGACGATCGCGACCTTCTCGCCCACGACGGCGTTCACGAACGTCGACTTGCCGACGTTGGGGCGGCCGGCCAGGGCAACGAAGCCGCTACGCGTCAATCCGCGCCCCGGGCGAGCAGCTCGCGCTGCAGCGCCAGCATCTGCCCCTGGTCGGTCTCGTGGTCCATGCCCACGAGATGCAGCACGCCATGGACCAACGCCTCGCGCAGATCGGAGGTGTGCTCGGCGCAGATCACCACGTCTCCGAGCTCGTGCGAGAGCCCGTGCGCCGGCACGACTCCGTCGATCGGAAAGGAGAGGACGTCCGTCGGCCCGGCGTGGCCGCGATGCTCGGCGTTGAGCCGCGCCATGCGCTTTGAGTCGACGTACTCGATCGCGACGTGGCCATCGTTGACCCCCGCCGATGCCGCCGCGAGCGCGCACAGTCGCCGAGCCTCGGCGAGCGGCGGGGCGCCAGGCGCCAGCGCCGTCCCGAAGACCTCCACCTCGAGCATCGACGATCAGGCGCGGACGGCGTGCGGAGCGGAGCGGATCGCGTCGCGGCCGGCGCGCGCGCCGATGTCGGAGCGGTCGTCCGCCGCCCGCTGGGAGTGCACGTCATATGCCTCGACGATCCGCTGCACGAGCTTGTGCCTGACGACGTCCTCGCCGCCGAAGCGCACGAAGTCGATGCCGTCGATCGCATCGAGCACGTCGCCGACCACGATCAGCCCGGACTGCTGCTCGCGGGGAAGGTCGACCTGTGTGATGTCGCCGGTCACGACCATCTTCGAGCCGAAGCCCAAGCGCGTGAGGAACATCTTCATCTGCTCGGGCGTGGTGTTCTGGGCCTCGTCGAGGATCACGAAGGAGTCGTTGAGCGTGCGGCCGCGCATGAATGCGAGCGGAGCGATCTCTATCACTCCGCGCTCGATGTGCTGGGAGACCTTCTCGGGATCGAGCATGTCGTGCAGCGCGTCGAACAGCGGCCGCAGGTAAGGGTCGACCTTGGCCATCACGTCGCCCGGCAGGAATCCGAGCCGCTCGCCCGCCTCGACCGCCGGCCTCGTGAGGATGATGCGGTTGACCTCGTGTCGCGACAGCGCGGCGGCGGCCATCGCCACCGCGAGGAACGTCTTGCCGGTCCCTGCCGGCCCCACGCCGAAGGTCACCGTGTTCGCTCGCACAGAGTCCACGTAGCGCTTCTGGTTGACGGTCTTGGGGGCCACCCGCAGGCTGCGGTGGCGCCAGACGACGTCCTCCAGCACGCGTACCGGCGACTCGTGCGCGTCGAGGGCGCCGGTCACCGCGGCGATCGTGCCAGGGCCGATCTGATGACCGCGGGCGATCAGGTCCGAGAGCTCGCGAACGACCCGCTCTCCGACCTTGGTCTCGTGCTCCTCGCCGTCGAACGTCAGCAGATTGCCCCGCAGGAACACCTTGCAGTCCAGGTGCGCCTCGAGCGCGCGCAAGACCGCGTCCTGGCTGCCCGCCAGCTCGGCGGCGACGTCGTTGGAGAGCTCGATCTGGCGTCTCATGACTGCAATGAAGCCCGCACGAGTCCCGACACGCGCTTGCCGTCGGCGCGACCGTCGACGACCGCCATCGCCTGCTTCATCGCCATGCCCATGTCCTTCGCCGACTCGGCGCCACTGTCGCGTACGGCCTGCTCGACGATCGTTCGGAGCTCCTCGTCGGAGAGCTCCGCGGGAAGGTATCCACTGATCAGCTCGGCCTCCGCCTGCTCGCCCTCAGCGAGGTCCTCGCGGCCCGCGTCGCGATAGGCGCCCGCGGCCTCGAGCCGGCGCTTGCGCTCGCGTCTGAGCACGACGAGCTCGTCGTCGGTGCCCTCCTTGGCCGCCTTCTGCAACTCCGACAGCACCAGCCTCAGCGCTCCGACCCTCTCTTTTTCGCCCGCGCGCATCGCGCCCTGAAGGTCGGTTTTGATCTCATCGACGATCACCATCTTCCCTCAGGATACGCCGGTCAGCCGATAGCGGAACCGCGTGGGCCCACACCGGGGTCCTCGAGCAGGGACGTCGGGCTGCCGGGCACACGCGGCGCAGCCCGGCACCCGTGGGGTCGGCGCCGGTAACCTCGCCGACCGCGAGGTCGGTACGGCGAAGCTGCGAGCGCAGCGGCACGACGAATATGGTGCAGCCGGTGAACGACTCCCTCTACGCCGAGGCGCTCGCGCCCTTTCTCGCCGAAGTGCGGCACCTGCGTCCCAGCGGCGTGGAAGTGATCGACGCGCACACCCACCTCGGCCTGGACGAGGACGGGCGCTCGCTCACGCGTGAGCAGCTGCTGTCACAGCTCGACGACGCGGGCGCGCGACGCGCCTGCGTGTTCCCGCTGCACGACCCCGAGCGCCGGCCCGCATACAGCCTGCCCAACGACCGCGTGCTCGCGTGGGCCGCTGAAAGCGACGGCAGGCTCGTTCCGTTCTGTCGGCTCGACCCCTCCGAAGACCCGCTCGCGGAGGCCGAGCGCTGCCTGGGGATCGGCGCGCGCGGCATCAAGCTCCATCCCCGCGCCCAGGACTTCGACTTCGACGGCAAGGAGATGGACGACGTCTTCAAGCTGGCCGAAGCCGCGGGCGTGCCGATCCTGATTCACGCGGGTAGGGGCCTGCCGCCGCTCGCCGAGGGTCTCGTCGACCTCGCCCTGCGTCACCCGGGCGCCGTTCTGATCCTCGCCCACGGTGCGATCTGCGACCAGGGGATCCTCACCACCCGCCTGGCCGACCATCCGGGCGTGCTCTACGACATCTCGTGCTTCTTTCCCCTCGACGTGATCGAGCTGCTCGCCCGCGTTCCCATCGAGCGGATCGTCTTCGCGTCCGACCCGCCGTACGGCCTGCCGGCCACCTCCCTTTACATGGCTCTGCGGGTGGCGCGCCAGGCGGGCCTGGACGAGCAGAGCACGGGCGGCCTGCTCGGCGGCACGATGGCCGGCCTCCTCGACGGCCAGGGCCTGCCGCCAGTCGGCGCACCGCGGCGCGGCCCGTCGATCACCCTCTCGGGGCGACTGGCCCGCGTATACGGCTACGCGAGCCTCGTCGGGCCCGCCCTGTTCACCGGCGTCGTCGATCAGGCCCGGGCGATGCTGAGCATGGCGGTGGCGGCCTGCCGCGACCCGCAGCCCGGCTCGGACGGCGAGGCGCTGGAGGTGATCGGCACCGCGCTCGCCGCCGCCGATGAGCTGCTTGGATCCGATGAGGGCCTGCGGCCCGCCATCGATCTCATCTACCGCGCGATCGTTCGTGCGGCGACTGAGATACCCGACTCGGCCTGAGCGGCTCGCTCTCAGGCGCGCACCATCCACAGGGCCGCCCAGTCACCGCTCTCGCGCCGCTCGCGTTCGCGCATTCCGAGTCGACCCGCGAACGCGGCGGCGAGCTCGTCGACCTCCTCCTTCAACAGCCCGCCGGCCAGCAGATGGGCCGGCGCGCGGAGCATCTTGCGCTCGAGCTCGTGCAGCAACGGACGGAGCAGGTTGGCGACGACGACGACCGGCGGTCGCGAATCCCGGGCGGCGTCGAGGAACGGCAGCGGATGCGAGCGCAGGTCGTAACGGCGAACCTCCACGGTCACCGCGTTGCGCACCGCGTTGTCCCTTGCCGCCTCGACGCTCTCGCGCTCGTGGTCGAGACCGAGCACTGGCGCAAAGCCAAGACGCGCGCCCGCGATCGCGAGCAGCCCCGAGCCGGTGCCGACGTCGAGCAGAGGCCCGCTCGGGCGTTCGAGAGCAGCCACCTCGAGCAGCAGCTGCAGGCACAGCCTGGTGGTGTCGTGCGCGCCTGTGCCGAACGCCTGGCCAGGGTCGATGACGATGTCCTGCACGCGGCCGCCGGCGTCGGAGGCAGGCGCCTCCCAGGGCGGTCGCACGTGGAGGTCTGGAACGCTGGTGGCGCCGGCGGCGCGCACGCGAGGTGCCGCGATCAATGCCGGTCGGTGAAAGCGCTTCCAGCGCTCCTGCCAGTCCTCCGCGATCTCACTGGTGGAGATCTCGACCAGTGCGCCGCCGACGGCCGCCTCGAGATCGGGCAGGGCTGGTAGCTCGCCGGGGGAGCCGTAGACGGCGTACTCGACGCCCTGCGCTCCGAGATCGACCTCCTCCACCCCTGCCGGTGCGAGCTGGAGCAGCTCGGCCAGCACGAGCTCTGCCTGCGCGCGGCGAACGCGCACGGCGAGGCGAATCACGCCGCCTGGCTGCCCAACGCGCGACGGAGCTTCGCGAACATCGATTCCTCGGTCTTGAGGTTCTCGCTCGTCAGCGTCCCGTTCAACCGCTCGAGCAGCTCACGCTGCTCGCGGCTCAGACGGCGGGGAATGACGACATTGACGATGACGCGGAGATTCCCGCGCCGGCCACGAGACAGCGACGGCATGCCCTCGCCTCGCAGCGTGATCACCTCGCCCGGCTGTGTGCCGGCCGGCAGGTCGACCGTCGCCACCCCCTCGAGCGTGGCGACCTCGAGCGTCCCACCCAGCGCCGCCAGCGGCGCGGGAACGTCGAGCGCTGTGATGAGGTGGTCGCCTTCGCGCACGAAGCGCCCGTCGTCCCGCACGCTGACGAGCACGTAGAGGTCACCCTCCGGCGCACCGGCGTCGCCCGCGTGGCCGCGGCCGCCGAGGCGGATCCGCTGACCGTCGGCGATGCCCGCGGGCACCTCCACCTCGAGCTTGCGCTGATGCTCCACGCGCCCGCTGCCGCGGCATTCGTGACAGGGCTCGCGCGGTACGCGGCCATCGCCGTGGCACACGTCGCAGGTCATCGTGCGAACCATCTGCCCGAATGGCGTGCGCGTCACGCCCTGTAGCTGGCCCGTGCCCCCGCAGCGGTCGCACGTCTCGATCGGCGTGCCGGGCTCGGCTCCGTTGCCGTGGCAGCGCTCGCAGCGCTCGATCGCGTCGAACGTCACCTCGACCTTCGCTCCGTTGGCCGCTTCCACGAGGTCTATCTCGGCCACGACCGCGACGTCCGCGCCCGGCGTGGGGCCGGGCCGGCCGCCGAAGCCGCCGCCGCCGAAGAACGCGTTGAAGAGATCGCTGATCGAACCGAAGGCGTCGAAGTTCGGCTGGTAGCCGCCGGAGCGCAGGCCGTCGTGCCCGTAGCGGTCGTAGGTCGCCCGCCGCTCGGCGTCCGAGAGGATCTCGTAGGCCTCGGCTGCCTCCTTGAACTTCTCCTCCGCGTCGGGATCGTGGGCGTTGACGTCGGGGTGCAGCTCACGGGCGAGCTGGCGGAACGACTTCTTGATCTGCTGGTCGCTCGCGTCGCGCGGCAGTCCGAGCACGTCGTAGGGATCGCGCGGCACGCTGCTCTTGCTAGTTCTCGGCATAGGCGTCTTCGACGAATCGCGACAGCTCGCTGGCGGCGTCGCGCACGGTCTCGATCGCGCACGCGTAGTCCATTCGCACGGGTCCGATCACCGACACGGTCCCCAGCTTGCGGCGCGCCATCCCGTAGCCGGTCGCGACCACGGCCAGCGAGCGCATCGCGGGGATCTCGTTCTCGTGGCCGATCCGCACATACACGCCCGACTGGGCCAGCGCCTCACGGAGCACATGCAGCAGCACGACCCGCCGCTCGAGCATGTTGATCAGCTCGTTGACCTCGGTCGCGTCCTGGATCTGGCCGGCCGAGAACAGGTGGGCCGTGCCCTCGACATACAGCTCCTCCTCCGCTTCGGAGGAGCAGAGTTCGTTGAAGGCCGGCACGAACCGTTCCAGGAAAGCCGTCTCGCTTGCGGCCAGGCCCGGATCCAGCAGGCGCTGGTGGAGCATCCGCGAGCCGAGTCCGAGACCCACCAGACGCTCGTTGAGATACTCCTCGGCCCACGTCACGAGCCCGGGGTCCACCGCTCGCTCGAAGGTCGCGAGCATCTTCGACACGCCTCCGGTCGAGGTGATGATCACGACCAGCACGACCTGGGGCTGCAGGGCCAGCACCTCGACCCGCCTGACGCTCGCGGCATTCAGCGATGGGGCCGATACCACCGCGAGCAGATTGGTCACCCGCGAGAGCGTCTGCGTGGCCACGCGCATCGCCTCCTCGACCTCGCGCCTCACGAGCGGCAGGTCGAGCCTCTGCCTCGCCGGTGCCAGCCGCTGTCCCGAGCTGAGCATGCGATCCACGACGTACCGGTGCCCGGCGTCCGTCGGCACGCGACCCGACGAGACGTGCGGGTGCGCGAGCAGCCCGTACTCCTCGAGCAGGGCCAGTTCGTTGCGAACGGTCGACGGACCGCAGTCGAGATGGGGGTCCGACGCGATCGAGCGAGACGCCACGGGCAGTCCCGTGATCAGGTAGTCGTCCACCACCTTGGACAAGATCCGCTCCTGACGGGAGGTCAGCATGAACCTGATTGTAGGTGGCGTGCCGACGCGGGCACGGGCGTGCTTCTAGCGAACGACTTCGGCTTCGGCGTTGCGGATGATCTGATTGCCCGACTGCTCGGCGACCGTCTCTATCACCACCGCGCCGTCGATAGCCTCGCGCACGGTTCCGCTCACGACGAGCTCCTGCTCGGGAACGCCCATGCCGCGGAACTGGACCGACAGACGCCTGAGGTGCTCGGGTCCGCCCGCCGCCTCCGTCTGCGCGCGGGCCACCTGCGCCATGGTCCAGAGCCCGTGAAGGATCCGCCCCGACAGGCCCACCGCGCGGGCGAACTCCTCGTCGATGTGGATCGGATTGAAGTCCCCTGAGGCTCCTGCGTAGCGCACCGTCAGGTACTTGTCGGGCGTCACCCGGACCTCCGGGATCTGGGTTCCCACCTGAAGATCGCTCATCGCCTCACACTCCTCGGACGATGTTCGTCCATGTTCCGCGGCAGACCTGCTCGCCGCGCTGGTTGACCGAGATCGACTCGAACACGTAGTAGCCGCGCCCATCTCTTTCGGAGATGTCCTTGACGGTGGTGGTCGTGGCGATCTCATCCCCCGCGACCACCAGCGGGCCCCACTCGAACTCCTGTCCGCCGTGGACCATCATCGCGAAGTTGAGTTCGATCTCGGGGTCGAAGATCAGCGGCCCGACCGAGGGGGCGCTGTAGACGACCGCGAACATCGGAGGCGCGACCACGTCCGCGTAACCTGCGTCGCGTGCGGCCTGCACGTCGAGGTGCAGCGGGTTCGTCTCGCCGACGGCCCGTGCGTACTCCCTGACCTTCTCGCGGCCGACCGCATAGACGACGGGCGCGTACGTCTTGCCGACTGCTTGCGTGTTGACTGGCATTCGGGGCTGGCTCCTTGCGGCGGGACGATTTCCTCGGGCTGCTTGCGCGGCGCGCCAGTTTACGCGCAGCACGCGGCGCGGCGCTCCGAGGTCTGCCGACGTCGCGGCTGGCCGACCGCTACCGACCGTTAATCACAACGAGATCAGCGGGATCACGCAGCGGGGGGCGTCGGGCAACCGCCCCCCGCCGTGCGCGATCGGCCCAGGGCGACGACCGTCGCACGCGGACCAGACGACGGGATGACCTAGAAGACGAGATCGTCCCCGTCCGCGGCGCCGACCCCCACCGGCTCGCGGTCCTCGCTCCCGTCGCCGTCCAGCTGATCGTCGGTCTCCGAGCGATCCTTCGGGGGATCGAGGAACTGAACGGTGTCGGCGACGATGCTGACGGCCTGGCGCTTCTGCTGGTCGCCGGTTTCCCACTCGCGCCAGTCCAGCCTTCCGTCGACGGCCACGCGCCCACCCTTTCGCATGTAGTTCGCGACGCTCTCGCCCCTGGCCCCGAAGACGGTGACGTCGAAGTAGTTCGGACGCTCGGTGAACTCGCCCGTCGCGTCGCGCTGCGCGGAGTTGCATGCGATGCGCAGGCTGCAGACGCTCGTCCCCGACGGGATTGCTCGCAGCTCGGGGTCGCGCGTCGGCGCCGAGGTGCGCAACCAGGCGGCGGTCTCCGAGCGTGCCGGCGTCGCGATCCACCACGAGCCTGCTTCCGGCGAACGCCGAGCGGACGATCACCTCGCGCTGACGGCCGCTCGCGTCCACGTAGCGAGCCAACCAACGGGAGCGCTCCTGCTGGCGGTGCGGCGTGTGTGTCGATCGCGGGCGAGACCGCTCTGCATGTGATGACCCTCGGCCGTGGCGGCGCGGGGATCGACGGGTGTGGGGCGGCTTGGTGGGGCTCGCTGTCATGTCTGGCTCCTGCCGGTCGTCGGGACCGCGCGGCATCGCGGCGGTCGATGAAGGGGCACGGCTTGTAGGAGCCGCCCGCGACGCCGTCAAGCGGCGAGCCGCGCGCCAGGCGGACGCGTCGCATCGCTCCGAGAACCCCTTAAGGGGTCTCGGACTTCAGGATCTCCGGCGCTCGCGCCTTGCCGAAGTTGGCGCGATCCCGCTCGGCAGGTAACGCACAGCCGTCCATCTGAGGACACCGGTGGTCGATGGAGAGCCCGCCGACGGCGAGCTGCATGCGGTTCGTCTGGGCTGCGGTGCTGCTGAATGGCTGAAAAAGGGGGACTGCGAATGTAGCGGTCCGGCGCGAGAGAGAACGTCGCGCAGTCTCTGGCGCCGGCCCGGCGCGCCGTCACCCTCGGCCGCACCCGACGAGATTGGCTCCTTGCTGCCAAAAGTCGCGCCTCGCATGTGCAGTCGCGCTGCATCAGGACGCTCGCCGGACTGCAGACGGCAAGGATCGCGCGACGGGGCGACTGCGCCGATGGCCGGGCGACTTCACGATTGGGCGGGGCAAATGCACGAGCGTTCGCGCGCCAGAGGACGAGGTCGGCTCCGGCGCGGATCGCGGGGATCGCACAGGCCTTTGCCGATGGGTGGCTAACCTGAGGCAGATGATGATGACGGTCGAGCCGATGAGTACGCGCGGCGCCCACTACACGGCGCTGCTCGAGACGATTGACCATCAGGGTCCGACGAAGCTCCACGCGAGAGAGCGCGAGCAATTGCTGGAAGCCGCCGACGCCCTGCTGTTCGGTGAGCCCGAGAACCGCCGCCTGCTCAGGGCGGCTGAGGAACTGATCGAGTCCCTGGAGGCGAGTGAGCGCTGGTCGGCCGAGAGCTGTGACCAGCTGCGCGAACACCTGTACGGTTGCGATGCCGCGCCCGGCGTCGCCTGAGAGGACGCGGGAGTCGCCTCGGCCTCGCTAGGGCTTGGTTGCAGCTGGCGGGCGGCGCACGGGAGCGCTGCGCCGCCCATCCGATGCTCGAGCGGCGATCGGCGGGTGCGCGGCGCCTCGCGGACCGTCGTCGCCTGACTCGATGACTCCGTGCAGCAGTGCCCTAGCGGCGGCCTGAATCCGCTCCAGCTCGATCCCGCGGTCGCGCCGCAGCTGGTACACGACGCCTGCCGATGTGGCGCCGAGCAGCAGCTCGGCCACAACCTCGTCGTCGAGCGACGGGTCGATCTCGGCGAGCATCACGCGCACGAACAGCGCGAGCGGGCCGTGAGCGCTCACCTGAGCACCGGCAGCCGTGGCGCGAGTCGCCGCGAGAGCGAAATCGAGCTGGGCGTCTATCAGTCGCACGAGCTCGTCGAGAAAGGCCTCGAGACGTACGCTCGCCGGGGTGGTCGGTCCGAGAGGCGGCGGGCCCGAGAGGAACGCGTCCTGAAACTCCGCCATGGCGTCGTCGAGCAGCGCATCGATGAGTCCCGCACGATCGCCGAAGCGACGAAACAGAGTGCCCTTGCCAACGCGGGCGGCCGCCGCGACCGCGTCCATCGAGGTGCCATCGACGCCGCGCTCGGCGAACAGCGCACGCGCGGCCGCGAGGATGCGCTTGCGGTTCGCCGCCGCATCGCCGCGCTCAGGAGGGTGCTCGAGGAGCGGGAGTGGCAGCGGTAGCGAGGGACGATGGCGCTCTGGCATCGAATGAATCCCAATCGGACTGCGGTCCGCTATGCTGGCCTCTCCAAGGTAAACGGACCAACAGTCCGCCAACTGTAAGGGAGACACCCATGAGCACGCAAGGCCCGAACGCACCATCGGATCTCGGATTGCCAGTCGGCGTGTGGAGCTCCGAACCAGCCGGCAGCCGACTCGAGTTTGCGGTCAAGACGATGTGGGGGCTGGCCACCGTCAAGGGACGCTTCGAGCGCTTTCACGGGCAGCTCGAGGTGCTGCCGGAGGGCGCCCGCGCGGATCTGACGATCGAGGCCGCGAGCTTCGACACCGGGCACGCCAAGCGCGATGCGCATTTGGGCTCGGCCGATTTCTTCGACGTGTCCAACCACCCCACCCTCTCCTTCACCGCCACCGCGATCACGCCCCGTTCCGACGAGAATCTCACGATCAGCGGCGACCTCACCGTTGCGGGCAAGGTGGTCCGGCTGCAACTGCCCGTTCGCGTCACGCGCGGCGAACACGGGCGGCTGCACCTCAGCACCACGGCGACCGTCCCGCGCGAGGACGTGGGCATGACCTGGAACCGCGGCGGCATGATCCGCGGCGACGTCAACCTCACAGCCGAGCTCGAGCTCGGTCCCATCGCAGATCCCGGCCGCGGCGCGGCGGGTGACACGACCGACCGGCAGCTGGCGAGCCCCCGCGCGTGAACAGCGGGGAGTGACGAGCGGATCCCTGCGACCGAGACGCACTCGTCGATAGAGAACAAGCCCCTCCCGCCTCGCAGAAGAGCACCCAAACACAAGGCAGTGCCGCCGTGCGCAAGCGCGGCGGCACGCTCGAGCGAAAGGAAGCCATGCCCGACCTGAAGATCGCGATCATCCTGGGGAGCACCCGTCCCGGCCGCAACGGCAAGGCCGTCGCCGACTGGGTCACGGAGAAGGCGGCGTCACGCACGGATGCGCAGTATGAGCTCGTCGACCTGGCGGATCATCCCCTCCCTCACATGGACGAGCCCATGCCGCCCACGCTGGGCCAGTACGTCGGCGAGCACACCAAGTCGTGGGCCGCCACGATCGGTGCCTATGACGGCTTCATCTTCGTCACGCCCGAGTACAACCACTCCACCTCCGGCGTGCTCAAGAACGCCATCGACTACCTGTACGGCGAGTGGAACAACAAGGCGGCGGCATTCGTCAGCTACGGCTCGGTGGGGGGCGCCCGCGCCATCGAGCATCTTCGCGCGATCTGCAGCGAGCTCCAGATTGCGCACGTGCGCCAGCAGCTGAGCTTCTCGATGTTCACCGACTTCGAGGACTTCTCGAGGTTCGTGCCGGGGCCCCAGCACGACGAAGCGGCGGTCGCTCTGTTCGACCAGCTCGAGTCGTGGACCGCGGCGATGAAGACCGTCCGCGGCTGACGGCACCGGCTGCCCCGATCTCGGGTGTCCGCAGGGCCCTCGCGCGGCCGCGCTTGCAGTCAGGGGCAGGATCTATGGTCTGCCGGCGATGATCGTCCGAGACGCCGATCCGCAGAGCGACGCGGCCGCGTGCGCCGCGATCTACGCGCCCTACGTGAGCGACTCGGTCGCATCCTTCGAGGCGCGTCCGCCGACCGAGGAGGAGATGTGCGGCCGCATGAGAGCGGCGCACGCGTGGGTCGTCGCCGAGAGCGACGGGGTCGTCGTCGGCTACGCCTACGGCTCACCG
Source organism: Solirubrobacteraceae bacterium (assembly GCA_035567055.1). Lineage (GTDB taxonomy): Bacteria > Actinomycetota > Thermoleophilia > Solirubrobacterales > Solirubrobacteraceae > Palsa-744. The sequence continues at coordinate 35,267 of DATMQX010000002.1, read as the reverse complement.
CACCGCGAGCGTGCCGCGTATCGTTGGGCGGCGGACGTTGCCGCCTACATCGACGCCGGGCACCATCGGTCCGGCGTGGGACGCGCGCTGTACACGCGACTGTTCGACCAGCTGCGCGCGATCGGCCTTTGGACGCTCTGCGCCGGGATCACCCAGCCCAACGATGCGAGCAGCGGCCTGCATCGAACGATGGGATTCGCTCCGGTCGGGACCTTCCGCCGCATCGGCTGGAAGACGGGGGCGTGGCACGACGTGGAGTGGTGGCAGCTGGATCTCCGGCCGGGCGAGCCAGGACCGCCTGGCGAGATCGACCCGACGTCATAGGCGCGCCCGGCCGCCGCCGATCACTGTCCCCGCCGTCCCCCTCGACGGCCGCGCCCCGCCTGCTCCGCTACTCGAGACGGGCTCTCTCGAGTGCGGCGAGTAGAGAGTCGAAGGTGTGCTCGTCGTCGTGGCGGATGCCATTGACGAAGAAGGTTGGGGTTCCGTTGACTCCACTGTGCAGACCCGTCTCGAAGTCCTCGCGCACCCGGCGCGCGTGCAGCCGCTCTCGCAACTCGTCCTCGTACCGCTGCACGTCAAGACCCAGGCGTACGGCGAGCCGATGAAGGCTATCCCGCGTCGGCGGACGACGACTGCGATAGATGCCTCGATACATCTCCCAAAACCGGCCCTGTGCGCTGGCGGCCTCCACGGCTTCGGCGGCGACCATCGCCATCGGGTGGGCGTCGACGATCGGGAAGTGACGCTGGACGACGAGCAGTCCATCGCCCAAACGCTTGCGCAGACGTGTGACGACCGACGCCGCGGCCTGACACGAGGGGCATTCGAAGTCCGCGTACTCGACCAACTGCAGCGACGCCTGAGGCGGACCGATCATATGGTCGCGTGACGGGTCCGGTGGAACGGATAGGCCACCGCTGTCTGAGCTGACTCGTCGCCTCCACGTCGCGAGTCGGGCGAGCAGCTCTGGATCGCCTCGCTCGGCTGCCCCTACCGCTCTGCGCGGGGGCAGGTTGCGGCCGCGGCGTGCGGAGGTCCCTCGCGTCCAGCTGCTCACTTCCAGCGTCGGGTCTTTGCCGACGTTCCCCACTCCAAACGAGCCGGGTGCGTCGCCGCGCGTGTCGCCCCAGGCGTGGAACCGGATTTCAGTGCCGGTTTCGGTGAAGTAGGCGAACACGAATGCGAGGAAAGCGAAGACGAATACCCCGAGCACGATCCAGACGTCGCCCGACAGGGTGAGCGCGGGGAACGCTGTGGAGGAGATGCCGATCATCGGTGCCTGCCCTTCGACCGGTTGCGGTGTGCTTGCCAGGCGATCAGCGATGCTCTCTGCAGGTCGACTCGACCGGCGAGACCGCTGTCATTGGTGGTCCAGGATACGGCGCGGCTGACGTGCCTGCAGTGCCGATCGCCCGTCTCACCCAGACTCCAAGCTCGGGAGCCGTAGCTCTCGAGACCGAGCGCGTCCTATCAGCTTCTCGAGGAGCGTCGTTTCCGGCGGTCGCGTCACAGATCCGGGCTTGGCGGATCTATAGCGGCTGATACGGCTTGACGGGACGGTCCGGCGATCGCCGGGATCGCGGCAAAGAGGTCAACACGAGGAGAGATCGAGCGTTGTTCGCACGTCGTTTGCAGTTCAGACCAGTGGCGGCATCGCTCGCGACCCTCGCAATCCTGGCTGTGCTCGCGGTCGGGGCTCGGACAGCGAGTGCGTACGAAGACTCCTGGGGATGGAAGACATGCAGCGGATGCGAACTCAGAGACCCGGGCGGATATCACCTGTGGGAATGGGTCACCATGAATCACGTCGGCGGTACCGCGATGAAAAGATCGTGCGCGCTGGCGTGGAATGGACACGCATGGGAGTACGGCTCGGGCTGCGACGAAGGCCGCTCGGAAACGTTCCGCCACTTTCCCAACCGAGAAAATGCCTTGGCGATAGCTCAGGGTTGGCTCTACAGCGGCGGCGAACTCACAATCGGCGCGGTAGCTTTGGGATGAGCCCGCCCGGGTCTTACGCCAACGGCAACGCAGATCGTCACCTGCGGAGCTGAGCGACTATGAGCAGAATCAGGCACACGTCAAGGCGCGCGATGACGGCTACGATGCTCGGCGTGATGGCGGCGGGATCCGCTTGCGGGTTCGCGCTCGCCCAGCAGTCAGCCGGTGATAGCAACAGCGGGATGACGCCCCTGGTTATCCAGGAGGTAACGCCCCGCATGGTCGCTGCGTTCCCCGCCCTGGGAAAGCCGCTCGACGCAAGCGAAGCTCAGCAGCTACCTGCGGTTGCACAGGTGATGAACAAGCTTGCGAGCGAGGATGAAGTCAACACAGCAGGGGCAAACAGCGCTCTCGCGCGCAGGATCTCTCACGTCGGAGAAGACGCGGAATACCTCGTGCCCGGGAACGAAGTCGTCTGCATGGTTTCGATTGCTGTCGGACAGGCGACTGGCGGTGGCTGCGCACGGGCGTCATCGGTTGAAACCGCGGGGACCACAAGCCTGACAGTGATTCCGGCGGGCTATCAGGTCACGGGCATCCTCCCGACGGGAACCGGCGAGGTGAACATCACTGACGCCGGTGGCCATCGCACCACCGTCGTTGCCAACGCGAACCGCGCCTTCCGGTTCCTCAGCGCTACGCCGCTGGCATACCTCGCATATGAGCTTCCCGGAGGCGGCCAGCACGTCGGATCGCTCGCTCTACCCCCTCCGCCCGACGCGCCGTCCGCTCCGGGCGCCTAACGCGAACGCGGCTCTGGCCAGCACTCATTGAACAGCCGGTCTGCAGCGCGGGCGCCGCAGATCGATCGCCGACGAGAAGACGAGCTGATGCGTCCGTCGCTGATGCGTCCGTCGCTGATTCGACCCTTGCAGCGCATTCGGATGGCTAGGGCGTATCGTTTTGGCCGATGGGGGGGCAGCCTTATCGGAATGGCTCCACCGACGCGAACGCAGCCGGCGTCGGCCGACCGCAATCATGACGGTGCGACGATCCCGGTTCGACCCCAGCCGCCGCCTCGGCGTGCTTGCTCGATCACGCTCCTCGCCCAAGGCGTTCGCCGAGTTCTACGAGCAGATGTCGCCCAGCGTGCTTCGCTTCTTCGCCAGGCAGACGCATGACAGCCAAGCCGCGTTCGACCTGGTAGCGGAGACGTTCTCCAAGGCCTTCGAGAAGCGCCGGGACTTTCGGGGCACGAACGACAAGCAGGCCGCCGCGTGGCTGTGGAGCATCGCGCGACACGAGCTTGCCCGCTTTCACCGCTCACGTTCCGTTGAAATGTCGGCGCTTCGGCGGCTCGGGCTCGAGCGTCCAGCGCCGAGCGACGAGGAGCTGCGCGAGGTCGAGCGGCTGATCGCGCGCGAAGACATCCGCCGCCAGATCTCGCTCGCCCTGGATACGCTCTCAGCAGACCAGCGAGAGGTGATCATGTTGCGCTTTATCGACGACCTCAGCGATCAGGAGATCGCTGAGCGACTCGCCGTGTCCCATGACGTCGTCCGCGCGCGGGCATCGCGCGCATTGCGGGCGCTCGGCGCGAGCAAGCAACTACAAACCGCAATCGAGATGTTCGAGCCGTGAGCCCACGTCCGAACGATCCGTGGCGCCTGCCGACACTCGAGCGCTTCGGCGGGCAGCTGCGCGACCTCGAGCACGCCGGAGCGACGGGCTCGCGCGCTCCGCGCTCGCCGATCTCCCCGCGGGCCGTCCTCCTATCCGGCGGCGGGATCGCTGCAGCGGTCGTTGCCGTCCTTGTTGTTCTTACGGCTGGCCGAACAGCCCAAGCGCGCAGCGTCCTCGACGGGGCTCGTGCCGCCGCAGAAAGGGCAGGCACGTTGCGATTCCAGTCCGTGCTCACCGTCACCGTGAACGGTCGTCACCGAGATGGCATCACGGAGCAGGGCGCGATCGACTTCGCGAGCGGCGACTACACGACCACGGTGCGTTTCGGAAACGCGGGCCAGGTCCTCGAACGGCGCAGCGTGAGTGGCGTGCTCTACGCGGCCGGGCGCCGTCTTCAGCCCGGCGCCCATCCGCCACGCGTTCACTGGGTAGGTGCACGCCTGCAGCGCGGGTCGCATGGCACGTTCGCCTCCGAAGGCGATGCGTTCACTGACCCGCCCTTCGTCTTTCGGGCCCTGGCGAGGATCCGCGCTCCTGTGAGCCGCATCGGTCGGGAGAACGTGAATGGGGTGGCGACCACCCGGTATCACCTGCTGACCAACCTCGAGGTGTTCCTCCGGCCGTCAGCTGGACATATCGAGAACGCACTCGCCTACCGCCGCGTCCAGGCGGCACTCGATGTGTGGATCGATGCGCAAGGGCGCCCGGTTCGAGTCCTCGAGACCTTCAGTGGACCTTCGGCATCTGGCAGGACGGCCGTGACCACGGTCGTTCGCTTCAGCGGCTACGGACGCCCGGTGTCGGTACGAGCACCCGCCAGCGCCGCCGTGACATCGACGAAACTGACCACCCCGCCCGACCCGCTGACGGCGGGCCCTGGGTCGCTTCTCGCGCGACGACTGTTCTTCCAACCACCGGCAATCCCCTAGCCTCCTCAAGTCGGCCCGTCACCCGCCGGCTCGCACGCCACTCGTCCCGCCTCCTCGGTGCCGACGAACGGTGCCAGCGCGAAGTAAGTGACCCACGGCGCGAGCTCGGTGAGCTCGTGCACGTGACCCTGCACGGTGTAGGTGAGGCACAGCTCGAAGATCCCGCCGGCGATCGCCTCGATCGTCACCCCGGGCGGCTTGCTGTCGTGCGCTTGTTCGAAGCCGGGAGCCAGCAGCTCCGTGTACTGCACGAAGCCCCTGTTGGCGCGATCGACGGTTTGCGCGGTTGCGATCAGCGCGTCGACGAGCGCCAGATGCGCGAAGGCGGGCTCTGAGGCGAGGAACTCGAGCAAGGTCGTGATCCCGGCGCGTACAGCGTGAGGCCAGTCGGGTGCGGCATCGTGTGCGCGCTCGACCAGCGCGAGAGCTTTGCCGTGCCCCACCTCATAGGCGACCAGGAAGGCATCCTCCTTGCTGGCGAAGTGCTCGTAGAACGCCTGCAGCGAGATGGACGCGCGCTCGGCGACGTCCTCGAGCGTCAGATTCGCATATCCCTTCTCGGCACTGATTTGGGCTATGGCGTCGAGGATCCGCTCACGCTGGCTGTGGACGAGGAAGCTGCGTGAGGGGCCGGAGGTGCGCGACTTGGCTGCTCGTCTTCTGCTCGAGGTGGATCGGGGCGAAAGGCTTCCTGGAGCGCGTCCTCCCACAAGGCCCGTCGGGGAGCTGATCGGCCGCAACTCCCCGATCGCGTTCATGGAGTCGGGCAGCGGGAGGTAGGTGAACGACCAGGCTACGAGATCCGGAATCAGCTGGGGCAGCTGCTTCTGCGCGCCGCCTTGGACCCGCGTGTACAGCACCTTCAGGAAGCCGCCGACCACGGCCCTCAGCATCGGGTTGGGGATGCGCCCCGGTCGCGGCGCAGCGCCGAGGTTCTCGCGAAGCATCCCTTCATAGGCGCTGATCAGCTGCTCGCGCCGTTCGATCCCGGCGGGCCCGAGAGCGGCCACCTCCAGAAGCACGAGGCGCTGGATGCTCGGCGTCTCGTTCGCCCGCGCAAACAGTGCGCCGAGTCCCAGGCCGAGTTCCTCCTGCAGCCCGCCGGCCTCGCGCGACGCGCCGGCCACGCGCTCGTAGCCCTCACCGACGATCATGTCGTACGTCGCAAGGAAGCAATCCTGCTTGCTCGTGAAGTGCTCGTAGAACGCCTTGCGTGAAACGCCGGCACGCTTGGTCACGTGGCCGACCGCCGTGGCGCCATAACCCTGCTCGCCGACAAGCTCGATCATCGCGCTCATGATGCGCGTCCGCTGATTGTCGGCGACCTCTTGCCGCGACAGTGCGTGCGGGCCGCGCGGCAGGCGCGGGCTCGTAGCGGCTTCTTGGCTTGTCGCGCGGCCAGTAGCCATCGTGAAGCCCCTTCGGCGGGTCGGTGATGCTGACGGATCGCGATCTATAACACAGCGGGCCCGTGCGGCAGGTCGTGCGATCGTCGCGCTCGGCGGGACGTGCCTCAGCTCGGCGCCGCGACGGGCAGCGCCCCAAGGGCGAAGCGCTCGAACAGCTGCGGCTCCAGAAATGCCGTGATCGCGTCGATCTGCGAGCCGCGGAGCGTCACCACGCTGATGCTGTGCGGCGTCACACTGCCGTCGCGTGGGTCGGCGCGATAGTGGCCGAACGCGAGCTGCCCGTTCGCGCGCACCTGGATCGAGGGCCAGCGTAGGCGCCCATCAAGGGGTCGTCGCGTGAGGAACTCGAGCACCGCCGCGCGGCCCCGGAACCAGGTGGCGATCGGCGGCATCGACATGGTCGCTTCGTCGCTCAGCATCGTCGCGAGGGCATCGACGTCACCGCGCTCCCAGGCGGCGACGTAGCCGTCGACGATCGCGCGCAGCTCGGCATCGCCCAGAGCACGCAGCGTCGCCTGCTGGCTGCGCTCCGGAAGTCGCGCGTCGACTGTCCGGTGCGCACGCTGCAGGGCGCTGTAGACCGACGCCGGTGTCGTGTCCAGCAAAGCGGCGACCTCTGCGCCCGAGAAGCCCAACACGTCGCGCAGGATCAGCACGGCACGCTGGCGGGCAGGCAGCAGCTGCAGCGCGGCGATGAACGCGAGCTCCACGGTCTCGCGCTGCTCGTAGCCGGCGTCGGGTCCGAGCGACGCATCCGGCAGCGGGTCGATCCAAATCGACTCGGTCAGCGGCGCGCCAGGGGCTTCGTGCGGGTCCGACGGTGGGCCGTAGTCGATCGGCAGCACGCGGTTGGGTCGGCGCTCGATCGCCCGCAGCGACGCGTTCGTCGCGATCGCATACAGCCACGAGCGCAGCGGGCTACCGCCCCGAAAGCGTGGTAGCCCGCGCCACGCCCGCAGCAACGCGTCCTGGAGGGCATCGTCGGCGTCCTCGGCGGAGCCGAGCATTCGGTAGCAATGCGCGTACAGCGCGGAGCGGTGCGTCTCGATGAGCGCGCCGAAGGCATCCTCGTCGCCGTCGCGCGCGGCGTCAAGCAGCTGCTCCTCGGTCATCGCCGCCCCTCCCAGAACGCGATCTCGCCGCCGGTGGGTGTCGTCACGACGCTGCGCCGACCGACCGGGCCGCAACGTGGGGCGAGCAGAACAGACGCGCCCAGATCCTGCGCGCGCGCGGTCGTGGCGTCGACGTCGTGGACCTCAACGTAGGGCAGCCAGAGCGGTCGCTGGGTAGCGCACTCGACGATCCCGCCGCCCACACCGCAACCCAGCTCGAGTGTCAGGTAGGGCCCGACGCGCTCGGGCCGCCAATGCAGCAGCGTCGAGTAGAACGCGCTGGCACCGCGCTCGTCGCCGGTGTGCAGCTCGAGATGGACGACGTCGTTCATGCTCATGCTCCGAACAGCCGGAACGAGCCGATCTCGCTGAGCGTCGTGACCACAGGCCGCTCCTCGCAGCGCTCGGCGATGCCCTCCTGGAAGCGCGCAAACGCCGCCACCTGCGCGAGCGGGTTGGAGTCGTCGTCGGTCATCGCCAAGTGCATGAAGCTGACACCGTCGTCGAGCTTGAACGTGGCGTAGCGCAAACCCCCCGGTCGTGTCTGCTCCAGCTCCTCGTACACCGCACGTACGAGTTGCTCGTTCTCGGCCACCCGCTCGGGCTTGACCTTGTAGCGCACCACGACCTGTCGCATCACGCCTCCTCCATTGTTGGCACGGCCACGATGACCGCCGGGCGGCGGCCGGGCAGGCCCAGCGAACATGCGACGCCCGCCAGCGCAATCCCGGCCGACACGCCGAGCGCAGGCCCGAAGCCGTCGACGAACGCCTGCGCCGAACCGTAGCCGCCGGCACCCGCGAACACGGTCACCGCGAGCGCGATCCCAAACACTCCGCCGAGCTCGCGCATCATCGTGTTGGCGCCAGCGGCCTTGCCGACGTCCTTGACCGCGATCGAGCCCACCACGGAGGCCTGCGCCGCCGGGATCGCCATCGAGATGCCGACCCCGGCCACGATGAACGGTCCGAGCACGTGCGAGTAGGCCATTCCCGGCGCGGCAATCAGAGCGAGCCACGTCGTGCCGGCCGCCTGCAGCGCGAGCCCCACGGCCATCAGCGGCCGCTCGCCGATGCGATCGGCCAGCGTACCCGCGATCGGGGCCACGGTGATGAACGTCGCAGTCCACGGGATCAGCTTCAGTCCGGCGTGCAGCGCGTCGTTGCCCATCCCGGTCTGCAGGAGCTGCGGGAAGAAGAACACGCACGAGAACAGCGAGCCGATCGTGCAGAAGATCGCCGCGTTCCCGGCCGAGAATGCCCGCGAGCGGAAGAACCGCATCGGCAGCATCGGCTCCGGAGCGCGGAGCTCCCATGCGACGAACGCGCCGGCCAGCAGCACGCCGGCGGCAAGCGGTCCGAGAACGCCCGGGCTGCCCCAGCCCGAGATGTTGCCTCGGGCGAGGGCCCAGACGATGCCGAGCGCTCCGCCGCCCACGAGCAGCAGCCCGGGTACGTCGATTCTCGTGTCGCCGCCGAAGCTCTCCTCCATGCGCGTGAGAACGAAGGGAATCGCGATCAGTCCGATCGGGACGTTGAGCCAGAAGATCCATTCCCAGTTGATCCCCTGCACGACCGCGCCTCCGATGAGCGGACCGCTCGCGACCGCGATCCCGGTGATCGCGCTGAACATGCCGATCGCGGCGCCACGTCGCTCAGGTGGGAACGCGGCGGTGAGCAACGCAAGCGCGAGCGGCATCAGCACCGCGGCACCCGCGCCCTGCAGCGCCCGCGCGGCGACCAGCCAGCCGACCGTCGGAGCCAGTGCACAGGCGGCCGAGGCGAGCGCGAAGAGCCCCAGCCCCGCTGCGTACATCCGCCGCCGGCCGTAGCGGTCGCCGAGCGCCGCCCCAGTGATCAGCAGCACCGCGAAGCTGAGGTTGTAGGCGTTGACCGTCCACTCGAGCTGGTCGATCGAGGCGCCGAGGTCACGGCGGATCGTCGTCAGCGCCGTTGAGACAACGACCGTGTCGAGCGCGGCCATCAGCGATCCGACGCCGCTCAGCACGAGCACCCACCGTGTTTTTGAGTTCATATCTGTTCAGATCCGGCCACTGCCGGAAATCCATCGCTCGTGATCGAGGACGTCCGGATCGCTCGCGGTGGCGCGAGCACACGGAAGACCGAGCCCGCTCCGATGCCGCGGACCCTCCCGGGCAGTGAGCCCTAGCCACGCCCTCCGAGGATGCCTGGGAGATCCCTCCGCTCTGCGACCGCCTCACCTGCGCGAACGTCGCCTTTGGCTGCCGACACGCGCACCTCCGGCGGAAGCCGGGGAATGCCGTAGGCGTAGGTAAGCCCCTCGTGCACGTCGCGCTCGGACGCGAACACGATCGACTCCCGAGCGGGATAGTCCCAATCGAACGGATACTCCCCTGCATAGGCACGCGAGGCTCTGAGCACAGGGTCGGCTCGCCTCGCGCACTCGCGGGCGCGCGACCGATCGCGGCAGACGAACACGAGAACGGGAACAGCCTCGCCGCGGCGTCCGTACCTTCTCGTGTGCGCCGCCCACCCCGTCAGGAAATGGTCGTAGCGCTCGAGCTTGCTCGCCGCGGCTCCCGAGACGAGGCGATCGTCGAACTCCACGAGCACGTCCACCGACGAGGGCCGCTCCGTGCCAGCCTCGCCAACGGCGGCTGCCGCGGGCTCCCGCTGCCCCTCCAGCTCTACGATCGCGTTCGGTCGAACGGTCTCGAAATGCTCCACCTCCATGGCCTCACCGCCGGCACCCGTCCGGTAGAAGTCGTGCGGCGTCCTTCCACCCGGCAGCCGCAGGTCGGCCGGTGAAAGTCGTCTGCTGTGACCGTCGCCACTCGAGCGTGCGGGTGGTGAGAGAACCGACTCCTCCTGACCCCGCACCCTGCAGCGTGCCGGGGCGCAGATGCGCTCGAGCGACAGCACCCAGCCCGCGACGTGGACATCACGGCGAGCCTGTTGCAGACCGCGCCGTGCGGACGGGCTCACGGATTGCGTGTCGGTCAGCGACGGAGCGTCCGGCTTCGCGACGGATGGCGGGTCGGTCAGCGACGCATCGCTCGCGTGCTCGACGGCAGGCTGACGTTCCGCGTGTACGACCGCGAGTCCGTCGGGCGTGATCACGTAACACATCGGGACCCCTCCTCCATCACGGCGATGGAACTGGAAGCGAGCGACCAGGCCGGCGTCCGATAGTCGCTTGAGACGCCGCTGAGTGGTCGTGATAGATCGACCCGGGTTTATCCGGCGATGGATCTGGCTCGTGAGCACATGCCTCAGCGTCGCGATGAGCGCCAGGACCTCGAGATCGAGCTCGTCAGGCTCGAGCGCGCGCGGAGCACCCGCCTTCCGGGCCCAGCGCACACTCTGCGCGCCATCCAGCTCGACGAGCTCGCGATAGCTCTCGGCCGCGATCGCGGGCAGGCTCTCCGCTTCCAGGTCGGGCGCCCGCTCGCGACGCGGCGCCGGCGCGACGGTCGCCGCGTCGTGGGACCCAGCGGAGTCAGCTCGCGGACGGCTGTCCCAGTGCGGCTGGCGAAGATCGGTGCAGTGGCGTGCGCCACGCTCGAATTGCCGGGCGGCGTGCAGGGCGATGCGCTCCTGGTCGACGCGCAGCGGGATCGTTCGGGCGATGAACGGCGCCTGGCGCCCCTCCGCCGTCGTCCAGCTTGCGACCGCGTGGTGCTTGGGCAGGTGCAGGCGCACGTCCGGCTGGCCGAGGGCGGACAGGTGGGAGATTCCGGGGCGCACGGTGTCGGAGAAGGCCGCCATCGTCAGAGCAACGGCTGCGCGGGCATCGCGCGCCGAGGCAGTGGCGAAATAGACGCGATGGGCGAAGAGCGCGTCGAGCTGCTCGCGAACATCGCGGTCGGTCCACTGCGCGTCGGTCTGCCAGCACGCCACGGTCTCAAGGCCGGCGGAGCGCTTCAGCGCCATCGTCTCAGCGAAGCTGCGGTTCAAGACCAGGGGCGCCTCGTCGATCTTCAGCGCCACCGCCACGCGCCGGTCGCCCGGGACGAGATCCTGCTGACGGGCCAGGGCGGCATCCATCATCCCGACGAGCAACTGCATCAACACCGAGGTGTTGCCGGCTCCCATGGCGCCGAGCGCGCCCTTCACGACGAGCACCTCTGCTTGGGCGATCACGCGGTCGAGGTCAATGCGCAACGAGTCGTTCAGCAGCACTCGCTTGATCGACGGGGAATTGAGCAGGCGCGCAAGCTTGTTCACGGGCGCGTCGAGCTTCGCCGTCGTCACGCTGCGCGCGTCGGCCAACTGGGCGGCCAGCTCGGAGGTGAAGAACTGGGAGATCTCCTTGAACTCCGGCAGCGCCCGCACACGTGCTCCCACAGTCCTTCGATAGGAGTACCCCTCCTCTCCAACCGACAACAGCCGTGCGGCGTCCCACAACGTGGCGGCCCGGTCGTGCGCCAGCACGGCGATGATCGCGTTGCGCAGATAGCGATCCGAGGAGGCGCGAATGTCCGCGTCGGACGGAACTATTTAGCGCCGAAGATTCGGGCCGCCAATTGGCTTGGTAGAGCCAAATCCGAGCGAAGTCGGGACTTTCGTCATTCGTCATACATACTGTAGTTTCGTTATACAATTGCTCGGGTGGAGATCCATGCGTCGGCTCGAAAGCACGGGTTTGCCGATGCGGACATCTGCCATGCAGCAACGAATGCGATGACAATTGATGACCAAGACGGCGACACAGTGCTTTACCTAGGGCCGGCGCGCAACGGCGAGTTGCTCGAGGTCGTAACCCTCTTGCGACGATTCCACGGAGATGGCGATCCATACGATGAAGATGCGACGCAGCTACCGAAGACTTCTCCCTGGAGGCCGTTGATGGCGAAAGAGGCCCATGGGAAGACCGCGAGCGGGGTCCCCATAACCGACGAGCTCGTCCGCGAGCTCGCGAAGAAAGCTGAGGCTGGCTATGACGTCGACGAGACGCTGCGCCGTCGGGGAGGGCGCCCGCCCCTCGGGTCTGGCCCGGCCTCGATCGAATCGGTTCGCGTCGACCCCGACCTACGGGCAGCGCTGCGCGCTCGTGCTGCACGGGACCACGAGACGCCCTCGGCAGTGATCCGCGCGGCGCTACACACTTATCTAGAGGGTGATTCCAGTGCCGAGACCCAAACAGCGCTCAAGCTCCTGGGCGTCCCATTCCTGGCGTACGTTCTCAACGTCAGCGAAGAAGCACTTGCCGAGCGGATCACAGGCTCCGCACAGCTCGGTACGGAGACCGAGCACGCGCTAAGTGACGTCTTGGCCCATGCCAAGGAGCTTGCTAGCGACAGTCCGTTTGGAGAGCCTGACGCGCTCCCTGACGGGTCACCGTTGGTGCGGATGCGACGATTCGGGTGGACGGACCTAGATCGAGGTCACACCCACGCGAACCTGTTTCGGCTTGCAACCGCCGGTGAGTTGCCGGCCATACCCGAGGGGCTGAGCCCGGCGGAGACTGCGATCGCAAGAGCCGCGATTGACCACTTCCCCAGCACGCTGCTTCCTCTTGAAGAGCGCACGCAGTTCTTGCCGCCGAAACCATTGATCTCTCGGGCACGGGTACATCAACTCGAGGCTGCGCTGCAAGGTGAGCCTATAACGCAGCTGTTCGCTCATGGCACCGTCTTCTACACGTCGTCGGGCATGGGGTACGGCCCACTCTGGACGTACCGGGTCGCCGAGTGTGCGCTGGCCACAGCAGAGCAACGAGTGCGGATGCTTGGAGACAAGCGTCCGGGGACGTTCATCACCGAGGCAGTAGAGAACCTGCGCCGTATGCGCGAACTCGTCACACTCGGTGTCTGCTCACTGCCCACGATCGTGGGATTCTGGAATGCCGAGATACCCGACGCCGCAGAGCTGGATGGCCCGAGAGGCGGCCGTTTGCGGGCAGCTCGTAGGAGCGACCCGCATGTCGCCATGGCGGCACGAGCCACGATGGTGCTGGAAACCACCTGCGACGTCGGACTTCACGTTGGTGCCAAGCCACCATCCGCCGGAAGCACGTTCTGGGCAGGCACAGAGAGACTCGTTGTCGATGAGAAGATCATTTCCCTCGCCGCACTATTGGCCGGCCCGAATCAGGGCGGACAGCTCGCCATGCCGGCATTGGCGTGGACGCATGTCTTCGATCCTTTCCAGCCCTACGTCGGAAGGTTTGTGTCGGCACCGAGCGGACCACCTACAGTTCCCTTCCCCTCTCAGCGCATGTCCGAGCTCGAGCAATGGATTGCGCGCCTTGACAGCGGCTATGACGCAAGTATCCGCGTAGCCGTCGACCGAACGCTATCCGCTGTGACCGACCGAGGACCCAGCGACGACGCTCTCATCGACTACGTGATTGCCCTGGAGAATCTCTTTGGCCGGCCAGGCCCGAAACTTGAGACCCGACTGTCGAGCGCGCTCGCGGCGCTCCTCGCGTCGGGCGAGACCGAGGGGTCGGCGATCGCCGCCCGATCGCGCCGCGTCTATCAAGCGCGCAGCAAGCTCGTCCACGGAGATCAGCTTCTAGAGAGTGAGGAACACCCCGCGGACCAAGCACAACTCCTTGTGCTGGACGCCTTTAGGACTCTGTTTACGACGCACCGACATCTGATCGCGGACCGCAAGGGGCGCCAGGAACTCGGAGAGAAGCGCCGCAAGAGGTGACCTACCGCAATGCGCAACTTGACCCTCCACGGGCTCTCGTGGTGACGCCTCGATCAGGCAGGCTCAGGAATTCGCCGCGTTCTGCGACGGCCGAGCGGGCCGACCCAGCAATCGAGTTCTCTGGCGAGACGAAGACCCAGTGCCTCGATCACGGCACGAGGCCCCTGCCTTCGCACCGTGGGCATCGTTCTTCCTTGCCTAGGACCGGCAAGAGCGGCCAGGCCCAGAACGACCTGGACACTTTGCCGATTCCTTTGCATCTCCGGCAAACGTCGTCGCCGAGCGATCTCTCAGCCATCCCGTGACTCTAACCGCGCGACCGGTCACACGGGATGCCGGCAAGCAGCGGTGCTCGATCAACCGAGCCATGCGCAGACCAGTCGCTTCTAAACATGAGGTTGTGATAGGTCCCGTCTCATCGGACGGAACTATTTAGCGCCGAAAGCCGATCCAGCGAATTGGCTCACTAGGGCGTCATGATCGACGAGTGCCGGTGCCACCAGTTGTAAAGCTGCTTCATGGGATCTGGCGCTCGGATGATGCCATAGACGTTCACTACGTCGTTATCCCAAGCGATCGCGGCGGAATGCGTACCCCGAATGCACATAAGCTGTCCAAGCGGCGTCGACGGGTTCGCGTCTTCGTGCCAGTTGCCGAGAAATGCCCTGCTGGTAGCACACGCTTCTCCTGTGAAAGCAGTATTACTTTCGCGCTCTCTAGCGCTAGCGTAGACATGCATCATCCCGGTGGTGCGGAACCAAATGAACCGTCCTGACAGATTGCCTTGTTTGCATAGCACCGAGGCACGCACTAGGTCGCGCATGATCAGCACGGGGTCCGTTTGGACCGAGATCGCCTGGCACCCGTCCATCGGGGCAACAGATGAGAGTGTGTGTGCGTCGCTCGCAAGTTGTGCGAGAGGCGGCCCTTGGTAGGCGCTTGGTGCCAACCATGCAGCGACAATGGTCGCTGACGCCCCGGTCGCGGCCGCCCACGTCCAGGTTGCAGTCACACTACGCGCGCGTCGGGCGACCGTCGCAATGTGCACCAGCGCCGCCACTGCATACGCCCCGACGGCTACGGCGAGGATCAGCGGCCACGTCGCGGGCGGGACGTAGGGCTGTCCCGATGCATGGGTTGCCGACAGGACGCAGCCCGCCGCAGCTAGACACGGGAGCGCGACATGCCAGAGCCGTCGGGTTCGGGGTGCATGGGCAACCCTGCAGGCTCTCGCCGCGAGGTAGTCGCTTACAACGGTGATCAGCCATCCTGCGACGATCGCGGCCAGGACCCATGGCCACAAGGCTTCGGCTGTCGACCTGAGCACGGTGCCTGAAGCGGCGTGCGGAAGCTTAAACGTCAATGTTGCGCCTGCAAGGACGACGCCCGCAAATCCGATGGCGCCAGCCATCAGGGTTGCTCCCAGGCGCGGCTGAAGTGCCCAACCTACGGCACGCGGCGCGGCACTGTCCGCATCGCGGACGGGGGAAGGTGAGGGTTTTGAGATCCGGACGGACGACGAGGCGCTTGGTGGCGTACTCGTGAACGACCCCGGCGTTAGGGGCGAGGACCTCGTCACTGATGGGGGCCCCGCGGCGGCTTTGACCTCCTTGACGATTCGTCCCTTCGGGGCTTTCCGTTCGAACCGCCGCCGGCTGGGTACCTCGGTATCAAACGCTAAGGAGCCATCGAGCGGTGCCCCGCACACCTCGCATTGCGCGGCATCAATGGGCTGAACTCCGTCGCATTCGCCACAACGCTGTGCTCGGGCGGTCGAACTCACTCACGTGCCTTCCTCTCAGCGAGCGAGCCCCGAAGCGCTTGTCCCTCCCCTCCGGTCGGCTTCGATCGCCCTCCCTTCTTGAGCAGAGTCCCCCGAAGGGTCGACGGCTCGGCGGCGGTTGGGGCTGCGGTGTGATGGCCAGCGTCTAGATCGGACCCTACGGCAGCCCGCACGCCGCGCAGCGTCGCGTGCACCTCATCGGCGCTTGGCCGGTCTGACGCCGGGTCCGTAACCATACGAACGAGAAGGTCACGTAGCTCCGGGGGAGCCATGCCGCCCACGCGGAGTCGTTCTCCTCGGGCGACCGCCACGCCTGCGTATCGTGCGTCGAGATCAAAGCCCGGCCTGGTGCCCGTTAGCCACTCGTGGTACACAAGGCCTAGTGCGAAGATGTCTGACCGCGGCGTGAGCCGATCGCGCTGATTCGGCGCGTTGATGTAGCGCACGAGCTCCGGCGAGTAGTAGGCCATGTCGCCGACAAGCTGGTCCGGCGGCGGCAACGGCTTCGCCGCAAGGACCGCATTATCGAAGTCGATCAGCTTCGTGCCAAAGCGCCCCTCCTCTAGTCGCTTAATCAGTATGTTGGGTGGCTTGACGTCTCCGTGCACGAGCCCTGCCCGATGTAGGACGTTGAGGCTGTGTGCGACAGTCAGCATTAGCAGGAGCCGGGAGCTCAGGGGCAGACGGGCTACGTCCGCGGCGGCCCAGTCAGTCACCTCCACACGCTCGGTAACCTTGTAGTAGCGCGAGCCCGCACGGAAGAAGTCTGTCGCGACGACGAGGTTCCCTCCGGCCGCACTCACCGGGCCGAGTACCGCTTGGATGGCATTGTGATGCTTCTCGAACGCAGCGCAGTCCTTTCGCTGCGCGGCCTTGGTAGCGTCGCTCCCCGGCGACCCCTCCATGGGGTACTTCGGCTTGAGAAACTCCTTCAGGAAGTACTGTTTCCCTCGTCGCTCCGCGAACGCCCATCGAC
Source organism: Solirubrobacteraceae bacterium (assembly GCA_035567055.1). GTDB lineage: Bacteria > Actinomycetota > Thermoleophilia > Solirubrobacterales > Solirubrobacteraceae > Palsa-744. The sequence goes on along the minus strand of DATMQX010000002.1, from coordinate 18,790 downwards.
TCTGTCCGCCCCCAGCGGTCGTGAACTCGGTCTTCAGCGTGTACCCGCCGACATCCTCGCTCACGGCGCTGGCTCCTGGTCACGGAGTTGCGCTGCAACTAGCTGCTCATAGCCAGGTCTGTATCGCTGCCAGAGCTGTTTGGCGCACTGACTGCGTGCCTCGGCTAGTTCGTCGCGACGTTGCTTCAGCGCTGCGAGCTCCCTGTCGGCTGTTAACAGGACGTCTTGACGCAGGGCGTACGGCTCGACGAACTCCTTCTGTACATACGCCCGACGGGGCTCAAACGCCGCTCGCAGTGCGTTGAAGTCCTCAAACCCCAGCGTCGCCGCGACTAGACTCGCGTCGTCTCGTGCGACCGAAGAGATGCTGGCCGCTAGGCCACGCTGCCAGTCCTCCGACGTCGCCGCCCCACTCATTGCGTCCAACAAGGCGATCTCGAAGTGTGCCGGGGTCGGCAGGTAACCGAAGCACCCGTCTGTCGCCGCGAACACGATACTCGGCTCGTTGAGCTCCCATGCAAAAGTGTTGAGTCGAAAGTCCCGACTCGCGCTGATGCAGTTATCGATTGGCGGATCTGATTCTAGGCTTGCCAGCGCGTCCGACTTGACGCGAGCGTCGTCCGACGAGACCTGGACAAGTCCCCGCGAGGGCGAGAGGACGTAAATACGCGAGTCTCCAGCCCATACCGCACAACCGAGACGAGACTCGGGACCGACCCCGCGTCCATCGCGACTCGGCCAGACGATCACGAGTGCTGCGGTCGTCGGCAGCACTCGAACCATCGAGCTGCGGAGGCTGCTCGGCTCCCCCGCGAGCGAACTCGCGACGCGGTGAAACTCGAGCTGCAACCGCTCGGCGAGCCCGGCGGCAAACTGTGTTCCCATGTTGAGTGCAGATGCCAGATCAGTTACGGGTGCCACGAGTCTGCGCTCGGCCTCCTGCAGGGTGATCCCTCGCGCCAGCCTAGATGCGATATATGCTCCCTTTCGCTCCATGCCTTCGATCTCGTATCTGGCTCCCCCTGCGCCACCCAGTCCGTCGAACACGCCTAGTACGACCACGTCGCTCGGGCCCAATAACCGCAGCGGCTCGGCGTCCTCGCCTTCACCGGGTATCGCCTCGTACTCGACTGCGATGAAAGTTCCGTGCGCCTGCGAGAAGACGCTTTCGTCGACCGCAGCAGATGCGTCCGTTGCGGCGTCGTCCTTGGCGCCGCCTCCTTTGCTCAGCCTGCCCCACGGTTTGCGATCGCGAGCATCATCGAGTCGACGACCTGGGGGGTCCGGTGAACGATGCCGAAGGTGCACTCCGCCACCCGGTACCCCCCCCGAGGGAAACGTGTGAGCGAGTCGGTCAGCGCGACGGGAAAATCCGAGGCTGTCCGGCATGGCCATTGGTCCTAGATCACGGCCGGGAGGAAACGGTACGCCGTCCGCAAGGAGGACGCCTGGGGGCATACGAGACCCGTTCGCGCTCGCGACGCGCGGATGTCGCCGCGCATTTGTGCGGCCCGTGGTGACAAACCAAGCACCCGCATGTCAGACGCTCTGCGAGATTGTGTCGAGGATCGTGCGATAGTCGACATCCGATAAGCCCGACCCGCCACGCGACGGATGGTGGATGACGTTGACCCAATGGTTCGAGATTTCGGTCCACGGATACGCGTCCGGCGCGTACAGGATGAGCCGCTGCGCGCTCGCGTCCATGGGTCCGTCCTGTCCTTGCCAGAAGTCGGTGATGGCGTTGAAGTCCGCCGGGATCGGCGCTTGGATGCTGACCGTGCCCCCTTTGGTGGTTCCATCGAGAGGATGCGCACTCGCGTCCGTCCACACTGCGATGAGTTGCCGCCGCTTGACACCAGATGTGTTCCAAGGCGAGTGGACGGCGAGTGCAAGAGCCTCTAGGCCACTCTCAGGCTCGTCGCCGCCGCCGTAGGCCCTAATCTCCGAAACGAATGCGGTGAACTTGCCGGCCTCATCAGGCAAGGTAAAGAACTCCGAGGCCTCGATAGCACCGGCTCCATCTACGGCGAGGTCTCGAAACACAATGACTCGAACTCTCAGGGTGTCGATGATCTTTCCCTTGGCGTCCATCTCCTTGGCCAGATCGTCGTGGAACGTACTTGCCCGACCCTTGACTTCATCGATAATCGGGGTCATGCTGTTTGTCCCGTCAATGCAAAGAACCAAGTCGACGGGATATCCCGGAATCTGATCATCGGTCACGCCGCTCCCCTTTCCAACGCGTGTGGCGGTGGCACGCCGCCTGGGTTTTCGAGGACTACTGCCAGGTATCGACGATCTGTCGATCTGCCAAATATCAGGCGCTGGACCGACTCGCCCAAGCGCACCCCCCTGCGACAGCCATCCCCATGGTCTCTTCGTGTACGCAGGCTATCAGGAGGGTTCGAGCGAGGTCGTGGCGCACCGTTCGTCGAGCCCCGCGCCGGACCGGAATCACTCCCACGGGGAGCTCGGCGGCCCGCCCGGACAGTGACATAGCTCCGCTCGGGTCGGAGCGGACGCAGCTCGTGAATGGGGGCGTGCGGCGAGGCCGCTACACGGGTGGGACCGAGGCGGCGTCTTCGTTGAACCATCGTTCCCATTCGTTGGCGGGAAGTTCTATGGTGCCGCCGGTTGCCAGGTAATCCCACGCCTGTTGGGCCGTGTCACCGAGCGATTCGAGCATTTGGAGGTTGTCGCGGAGGGTCATTGCTTTCGCAACCCAGCTGATGCTCGATGCCTCGGCTGTGCCGCTGAGGTGGTTCGTCAGGCAGGTTTCCACGGATGCTTCGAGCGTCCCGTCGATGTTCGTTTGGCCGTTTGCTACTTCGCCAGCCATGCTGGCTAGGGCCGACCACATGCACCAGTCCAGGTCTTTTCGATCCTGATCGGTCGAATCCCTTTGGTCTGCGAACAGGTGCTCGTCAGCGCCCTTGAGCGTGTCGCTCTTGACGTTCAGGCTGCGATCGCTGGAGCCGAGAGCTGTGATTGGCCTCTCCGCGGGATTCGGATGAAACGCGCCCGGGTCGATGATGTCTAGCCCCCAGGCGGGATCGCTAAGAGCTGCCGGGGCGAGCATGATCACGAGGACGCTCGCCGCCATGGTCACGCGTCGACCGGGCCGAGCAGCGCGAGTGTTGGGCTTGGCTGTGTCGCTCTGCGGCATCGTCGAAGCTTCGCCGACCCGTCGTCAGGTTGCCATCCAGTTTTGGACGTCCAGGCACTCGATGCGACGGGGTCGATTTCGCGCCCCTCAGCGGCTCCCAGCCGTTACTCCGACGCCCGAACATCCGGTCCAGCGGTTCGACGCGCTCTAGTCATCGCTTCGCTTCTCTACCCCGACGACGGGGTGGTCGGCGGGGTCGCGGCCACCGAACGTGACGCGACCCACGACGTCGTGCTTCGAGCGTTTGACGCCGTCCTTCTCCCACTCCGGTACCCGACCCGGCCGATGACCGCGACCGCGGGTCCTTTGGACAGGCACTCGGCCCACGCGTCCGCACTCGGGCCGATTGTGGGCGATCGGGTGTTCTGCCACCCCGAGACAGACGCCGAGGCGGATATCGTCGACGCTGCGCCCAGCGGTGGGCGTCTCCGGCGGACAGCCAGCTGTGCCACTTCCTCGTGGGTCGGTCGAGCCCCGAGCGGGACCGTCGCCGAACGAATCCGGGCCGCAATCGAGCAGTGGCCTCCACGTTCGGCGACGAGAAATTGACTTGCTGGGATACGGCCGATACGATCGCCCACCCGACTCGTAGCCGGCTGCACCGGAACACAGGAGGAGCGATGGCGTATAAGGCGACAACGAGTGCAACTGGGTCTGTGAACAACGTTAGAGTGCGCTGCAGTAAGTGCGGGGCCAACCTCTACGTAAATCCGAATCAGGCGAAAGCGGGAGGCGGATGGGAGTGTCCACACTGCGGCAAGCGTCACTAGGCGGGCCGGTGGGCTCGGTATACGGGTAGGGTCAGGCACGTGGACATTGGACTACGGCCGCTCTCGCCGCGCGGCGAACAGATACTCGACCAACTCGACGATGAATACGGGAAAACACCCCGGCTGGCGTCTGGCCGCGAACGCCTCTACGTCATCAGCGGTCCGCAAGTGCGTGAGCATTATGAGCGCCATCTCACTGGCTGCGACCCCAACTGGCAGTCGCACGTCCAGGTGACTGTCCACTAGTCTCCGCGGGTGGCCGGGCCGGTCTTGCGGTATCACCCATGACGGGCTCGGTTTTACGGCGACTGGCGCGCGTCTCCCTCGGCGCCCTATCAATGGCGCTTACCACAATGGAGGTCCCTCTCCACCCGGCGCCTATTGCGATCGACCGTGTCACCGCTGGCCACCACACGCCGAGCAAGGAAAGCGGGTGCGCCTTATCGGGCGACCCCCCCGTTGGTGCAGGCGTCCCGTCGAGGGGTGCGATGGCCCGCTAGTCATCGCTTCGCCTCTCCGCCGCCGGTGACTTCGTCGTCGCCGGCGGCGTCGCGGCCACCGAAGGTGACGCGACCCACGACCTGGTGCTTGGAGCGTTTGACGCCATCCTTCTCCCACTCCCGGTAGACGAGGCGGCCGGTGACCGCGACTGCGCGTCCCTTGGTGAGGTACTCGGCGCACGCGTCGGCGGCGGGGCCGAACGTGGCGACGTCGATGAACATGGGCGGCTGGTCGCGCTGGTCGTTGACCGCCAATCGGAGGTCGCAAACGTTGCGTCCGTCCGACATTGCTCGTAGGACCGGGGCGCTGGTGAGCTGGCCGACCAAGGTGACTGTGTTTACGTTGGGGGCGCTACTGGGCATCAGGGCCTCCTTGCGGTTGATTCGACATGACACCTCCACCCGCGTGTCGATCGAACCCAGCAAGAGACCCCTCCCCTTTTTCGCTCCGCTCGCCGCAGGCTCGCGGGCGAGCCTGCGAGACCAGCTCACCCATTGCGCAGTGGACCGCCTGGCCCCCGGTTAGGTCTTGCTCGGGTTGATGGGAGGTTGACCCTCACACGTCACGGTCGTCGATCGCGGGGGTCCGGGGGGCGTCGATCCACGCCCCACCGGCGCCTTGTCTCCCATCGTCCCGCGCTTCCGTCGCTGCATCTCGGGCACACGTCGTCGCCGAGCGATCTCTCAGCCATCCCCTGACTCTAACCCCGCGGCCTGCTCACACGCGATGCCGGGTAGCAGCCGTGCTCGATCGATCGAGCTATGCCAGCCGAGCCGCTCCAAACATGAGGTTGCGACAGGTCTCGTCTGATTCATCACTGTGACGGATCGCGGGGTTCCCCGGGGGGGACGTCGATCCACGCCCCCCGGCGCGTGGGTTACCGCGCAGTCGTCGGCACTCGCTCCGAACGTCGCGACGTCGATGAACAGCCGAGGCCGGTCACGCCGGTCGTTGACCGCACGACGCAGGTCGCAGAACACCGCGTCCATCCGACGTGTCGCGTACCGGGTCGCTGGTGAGCTGGCGGCGACCGTGACCGTGTTGACGTTGCGGCTGCTTGCTCTCATGGACTCCCCTTGAGAGCTGGATCGTTCTCAGGGATGTCGACAGGACCCGCCTTTAGACCCCTCTCCGAGGTGAAGTGCCGGTGAGGCGGCCTACGCTTCGCACCATCTGACGGCCAACGCATACTGTTCCGATGGCTGACTCGCCACAAGCGTTGGTTTACGAGGAGGCGGTCCGTCGGATCACCGAACAACACGAGCGCCTTGAGAGCCTGCGGACCCGTGCGGCCGCTCTGTTGTCGGTCGCCGCGCTCGTGATGTCGTTTCTGGCGGGACAAGCGTTGAAGACCACGACCACGGGACTGTTCGGTGCCGAAGCTGTGCGCCCGTCGCTTCACGGCTGGGCGATAGTTGCCGTCGTCGCTTTCGTCGGAGCATGCTGCGCGTCCATCTGGATCCTGATCCCTAAGCGCAAGGGGTGGAGGTTCGGGTTCAATCCAACGCTGCTCGTTAGAGACTATGCGGACGCCGGCAAAGCCCTCGAGCCAATGCAGCGGGAGTTGGCGCTCTGGCTGAGCCGGTACTATCGGGAAAACGAGCCTAAGCTCGAGTTCCGTTACACGCTTCTACAGGTCGGAGCCGCACTTGTCGGTCTCGAGGTTATTGCTTGGATCGTTGACTTGAGTTGAGAGGTGTGCTGTGGCTGAGGAACCCGAGGAAGTCCCGCCCGATCCCGACCCGGAGCCGTCAGGCCCCGATCCGGGGGAACCGCAGACTGAGGGCTGGAATCCCGAGCCGTCTGAGCCGGATCCCGGAGACTGGGAGACGCGCGAAAACTAGCGTCGTCGCGGGGGCACCTCGCTCGGATGGCACATCCGCGCGATCACGGGGCGCTGGCCGCTCCCGGGCGTGATCACGGCTGCGAACCCCGTTCGCAGCCGCTTCAGCTGGGATGGGTGGATCTCGTACTCGTAGCCGCGGCGGCGGCTACCGCGGCCGCTCGGGCCGCCGGCCAGGAATCCGTCTTCGGTTTGCTCGGTTGTGACCCATACGGGTTTGGTGCCGGCCGTCGCGGCGATCAGCTCGGCGGACTCGGGCACGTTCTGCCGGTGAGCAATGACGGTCGCGACGTTCCCCAGCGTCTGCTCGCGTAGCCCGTCGGCGGCGGTCTTGAGGTCGGCGAGCTCCTGGGTGCCCAGGATCAGGCTCACACCGGCGGAGCGGGCGCGGCCGAACAGGCGGGCGACCTGGTCGGCCGCTACGGCCGAGAACTCGTCGATCACGACGACTGTCGGGATTGGGTTCGCCTGGAGCCGTGCGACCAACGCGATCAGATCCCCGACGATCGCGGCTGCCAGCATGCCGGCCAGCAGCGGCCGTCGGTCGGAGTCGAGCCGGAAGTACACGACCGCCCGCTCCTGGACCGCCTGCTGGATATCGAGCGCAACGTTCGCCTGACGCGGGTCGAGCCACTCACTCGCGTCGGACTCGGCCAGGATCGACAGCCGGTCACGGACACCCGCGAGGTCACGCCGTTGACGGTCGGTGAGGGAGTCCAGGTACGCGAGCACGACAGATGCCCCCTCATCGGGCAGCTGTCGTGCGGTGAACTCAAGCTCACCCGGGTCCAGGTGTTTCATCAACGAAACAGGGGTGACCGGGACACCGGCGGCGTGCATCACGCGGATCGCGTGGCCGAGGTAGCGCTGCGCCTGGCGGAGGTAGTGCGGCTCGGTGAACGTCTCCCCCGACAGCGCCTTGTCCGCGATCTCCGTATCGGAACCTTGCGCATAAGGGTTGTACGCGAGCGGCCCCTCCGGGGTCCACTCCAGAAAGCGCGCGCCCCGACGCGCGGCGGCGGCCTGGAGCTCCTGGTGGAGCATCCGGTCCCCCTTCGGGTCGACCACGATCGCACCATGGCCCTCCTCGATGAGGCGGCAGGCGATCCATGCCTCGCTGACCGTCTTCCCCGAACCCGTCGCACCCAGCACCAGCGTGTGCGAACCCGACTCGTACCCGACAGGTATCGACACCGGCAGGCCCTGGTCGTCGCGGCCGACGGTGAGCCGGCCGTCGCTGATCCAGCCCTCGCGTTCCGTTCGTCGCCGATGCAGATGACGGCGGAACAGTCTGAGCATTCCGAGCCGGGCGCGGGCCGCGTCGGCGAGGTCCGCGCCGTGGCCGAGGTCGCTCCCGTGCCAGCTCGCACCGAGCACGCACGCCAGCAGCGACGCGGAGCCGATCACCAGGCCGGCGAGGCGGTCAACGTCGAACACGACCGCCGCCAAGACGAGGCCGGGGAGCGCCCAGGTCCACCTCAGGCTGCCTATGCGGAGCAGCGCCGCGGCCGCGACGCCAATGCCGACCACGATGCCGGTGAGCACCATGAGGGTCTTGAGGGCGTGCTCAAGCGCCTGCACGGCCCAGCTCCAATGCGACGAGCGCGCCGACGTCGTGGAGCGCGAGGACGGCGATGCGGTCCCGCGCGCGGGTCACCTCGACGGCCCGGGTGACGGCTCGGCCGGCGGCGCCGTTGGCGAGGTAGTAGGCGTGGCGTATGTGGCGGGCGCGGGCGTACCCGCGGCAGATCGCCTGCAACCGCCTTGGCGCCTTGATCGACAGCTCGACCTCGACCGCGAGAACTCGGTGTTCGGGCGAGATGAGCGCGAGATCGGGGCGGTGGAGCGCGGGTCGTCCGCCGGGCAGCTCGCCGAGGCGAGAGGAGGCGACGAGCTCGCCGCACTCGCTCTCGACGACGCGCAGCTCGCGCTCGCTCAACAGCGTCCAATGCACCAGGCCCTCGTGCAGCGCTACGGCCGCGGTGGCGACCTGGCGGGCGTGCTCGAACCCGCCGACGCTCAGCCGGTGGACACCGAGGCGCTGCAATCCACGCCAGCGCAACCCTTCCGCGGTCGCGACATACAGCCCTGGCTGGCGGTGAAGCAGCTGCGTCTGCTCGAGCAGACCGTCCTCGACCAGGCGGCTGAGGCGGGCGTACGCCCAGCTGCGACCCATCCCGAACCGGGCCATGACGTGCTCGGCGCCCGCGGCACCGAGCCGGCCAACCCAATCCACGATCTCCGCATCCCGCTCGGTCTGCACGCAGCCTCCCTGCAATCGACAACACCCGTTCTGCATGGTGTCGATCAGAGCCGCCCGGAGACCCCCTTCGGATTCAGCACGACGTCACAAGGACGCCGCGCTCGGGCGAGGTCGGGCGACACGCTGCCGCGTTGCGTCCAGCTAAGCGTGTCACCGACAAGTCTTAGAGAAAGCGGGCGAACGTCCCGGCCAGCCGCGAGCCCAGTAGTCGGCGGCGCGCACTTCGTAGAAGGGGGATTCGTGGAAGGGCGACGCCGGTTCGGACCGGTTTGAGGCTGTGTACGCGACGGAAGCATCACGCTTGACCACACGTTCTGCCGGTCCAACACGGCGTTTCCCTCCTCTGAATTCAGAGGTAGCTGCTCGGGACGCGTTGATACCCTGGGCACGAGCTGTCCGAAGGTCGCGCACGGCGACCTCCTCGCCGCATAGGAGGATTCGCACCTGTTTTGGGGGATGACGCCATAGGCGAGAATGCCTCCAGCGAGGGCGGAGGTGTCGGGCCAATCTGGGCGGACGCACCCGTTCACGCCACGCGTGGGCCTGCGGCCGGCGCTCGCTGTGGGAGTGGCTGCGCTTAGGACCCAGACTTGCGTTCGACTGCCGGGAGAGACTCGACGAGTACCCGGACGCGATCGGCTCCGTACCGCGACTGAACCCGCTGAGCCCCAGCCAGTAGCGCCTTGTCTGACTCGCCTGCCACCGTGATCTTGACCGCAGGGGCACAGCGCCCGCGGCTTGCACGTTCTTCACCGAGGACGGTCACGAGCTGGACCGTCGCCTTTGGAAATGCGCGTAGCTCGCTCCGCGCGGCGACCGACACGCGACGCATGGCCCGTAGGGAATACCGAGGAGGGACGATCTCGATTCTCTGGATGCTGGCGTCCGATCGTTGCGCGCGGCGTGCCGCGTTGAAAGCAAGTTTGGTCGTGATCCGAAGACTAAAGCCGACACGATTTTCATACGCGTCATCGATTCCGACGAGGCAAGCAAAGCGCTCGTCGCCGATCCGTGCCGCGAGCCTGTGGACCAGCCGTTTGTACAACGCATCCGATTTCAAGACCTCAGAGGGCGCTGTGCCCGCGAATGCAAGGGTGCCTCCGAAGGCAACGATCGAAATGACGGCCAAGGCCGAGCCGGCCCAAGCAAGCGCCCGGCTTGGGCTTCGAGGCGATCTGGTTCCTCTAGACATAGACGTACACCCCGAACCAGTATGAGATGTCCGACACTTTTGCGTAAAACGTCGTGCAAGTCCCAATTGTCTGGGCCGACAGGATTCCTAGCGCTGTGCCCGCGTCCACGAATGGTCCGCCACTGTCTCCGGGCGAGGAGCAAGCACCGGGTACTTCCATCTCATTCCCTATTTCAGGTCCACCCTGGATCCCAACGACCACGTCAAGCGCAGTGGCGTGCCCACAGGAGTAACTACTGCTTGCTCCCGATCTGCATCCGAACTCCCCCTGAACGGGGCGCGCCTGTCCGGTAAGTTGCCATTCGGTGCCGCTAGGCCATCCGTGCATCCAAAGTGGTCCGGGCGCCAAGACGTTCGTCCAGAAGCTCGCGTAGCTCATTTCGATGATCGCCGCATCGATCGTGATGAGACCGTTCTGTGAACTTGGTTCGCCGCAGCAAGTGCCAAAGCGCCAACTCCAGTGTGAGCCGATCCAGTGCCACGCACCGTTGTCCTGATCGTACGCTTCCCATTTATGGGACGGGTCATCGTGGACACAATGGCCAGCATCCATGATGAAGAAGTACGTTCGCGAACCGCTCCACCACGTGCTCACGAATCCCGCGGAGCAGAGGTAAGACGGCGTCTCGATGCGGACGCCAGCGCGCAACGGTAAGCCGCAGCTTTGGCTGCCACAGCGAGTCGTCTCAATGTCAAGCGGTGGACCCGGCGCCACGTCAACCGTCGCCACGACCCGACGCGCGGGTTGCGGGCCGCCCGCCGTGGCTTGCGAAGTCGCCAAAGGTGTCGGGTTGACGGGCGGCAATGCCGGGCCATTTGCGTCGTACCCTTGCGAGAAGGCCTGGCTGAGCTTTCGCGCATACGCCCAATCCGTCGGTGACGCCTTGGGCGCGAGGGTCACAACGACGCGGTTCCCCGCTTCATCGATGGCGACCTTCGCGGTGCCTTGCGTTATGAGGGGACGCAGTTCCCGCGCAACGGTGTACTGAGCCGCTTCGAGATCGCCCAGACTCGTCCGAGCCAGAACAACCGCGCCGGCGACTCCAAGCCCGCGGCTAGCTAGCGCACGTTCGGCGGCGGCCCGATCGGCACTCGAGATGAGTCCCACTCTAACCTCGCCTGTGGCCTGATCGAGCCATACGCCGGCATAGCCTGCCCCAAAGGCTGCCTTCAATTCCTCAGGCAGACCGTGAACGCGTTCCTGAATGAGCATCCGGCGCACCGCGTCGGGATAGGGAACGCCTTCCTGCCGCGAGTACTGGACCGCCATTTCTTCTGGGGACACAGGCGGATTCGAGTTCGGCACGAACGAGGGGGCCTCCGCCGCGACGGCAGAGACGACAGATCCAAGGAACGTGCCGGCGACTAGCAGCAGCACCAACGACCCCCTGGCGACGGCAGTGTTTCTCGGGGGTCGCCCGTCCAGGTGGCCTGACCGATTGCGACCCGGCGGTCCGTGGCCACACCTCGGGCGACCATAGTGCGTCTTGGCTCGTGTCAAGCGTCCGGCGACCCGCTCCCAGAAGCCGCTATGACGCCCCGCCATCGTCCGCCTCCTCCTACCCCTTCGACGTGCGCACACCCTATCGAACCCAGGGTCCGAAAGTCAACCCATCAGAACTCTCTGATCGCAGGCGTTCCGAAGGGAAGGCCTGGGCCAAGGGCGCATGCGACGCCTGTGCGACTAGTTCCCAGCACGCGTCCGCCGACAGCGCCTCAGCGAGGGCAGGACGCGGGAGGCTCTAAGAGACCGCCGCACCGGCTCGACACGTGACCTGCTCGACAGTCCGCGCCACGACCGCCAAAGAGCGCACTCGGCGCCCGCACCCGCACAGGCGCCGCCCCCCTCGATGCTGCCGTAGACGTTCCGGGCCGCCGCCCGCGTTCGCGGACGGCGGCCCACCCCCACTCTCGGCGCATCAGTGCTACAGGGCGAGCTGGTCCATCTGCCGGGCGGCCCTCGTCGGGGTCACGAACTCGCCGAACACGTGAACCAGGCCGGTGTCGTAGAGGCGGTTGATTGCGTCATCGACCTGTCCAGGGAACCCGCGGGGGCCAGCCACCGCGCGTTCGAGCTCGCCCTGGGTCCACACGCCGTGTTCGCCACCGAGGAGCTCCATCAGCACCGCCCGTTCGACGTCGCTCGGCGACTCAAGGCGCTCGCTCTCGCTACTTTCTGCATGCATGGGAAGGGTGATTCCTTTCCGTGCCACGGCCCCGGGGCAGTTACCGCTGTCGCCGGGGCCAATAGCTCTATAGGGGTTTACCTGACCGTCTACAGGAGGGCCGGCGGGCGGTCAAGGAAAAGCGGGGAAGCTGGCGCGACGGCGATGGTTGGGCTCGCGGACGCAGGCGTCCGCGAGGGCAGCTTCATTCGGCTCTACGAGAAGAAGATGTCGGCGATCGCGTTAAAGATCCGCTCTTTGCGGCTCGGCGTCGACGGCTCCGGGTCGCGCGCGGTTCTACGAGCAACCCAGCGCCCATCCTTGTTGCGCAGGTAGATCCACTCCGCCTCCGCCGCCTGCTCGAGCTGCTGTTGGCGTTCCGCCTGCGCCCGAGCCGAGTCCTCGTCGCCGCAGAGGATCTCCCGCTCAGCGACCGGCGGGCCGATCGCCTCGCGCTCGGGGCTCTCGTTCGATGAGCTTCGCTTCAAGCGCATGTTCTTGCATCGGCGCGGGCGCCGAGTGCCATGAACGGCGAGGCTCAACGGTGAGCATTCTGCCGAGCCGTCCCAGGTCGGATCAGTCCACTGCCTCACAGTGTCACTCCGTCGGAGGCGGGCCGCCCAGGCCGGCTCTCGTCAACCGCAGCACCGCGGGGCAGCCATGGTCGCCTCGCTGGGTCTTGTTCCGTTGGAGCGTACCTAGCTCAGAGTCTTCCGCACGGACTCGAGCGCGATCGGCTCACGCTGCGCGTCGGCGAGGGAGCACGCGATCTCCGCGGCACGGCCGACCGTCGCGCCTGGTGTCTCGGTGATCCAGCGGGTGAGCCAGCGCAGCGCCCACGCGTCGAACTCGCCCGGGCGCCGCTCGGCGACCACCGGCAGAAACCGCAGGGCCATCTCCAGGTCGAGCGGGCGGCGCTGATCTTCGGAGACTTCCGCGGCCAGCGTGATCGAGTACTCGAGCTCGCCGCGCTCCAGCGCACCCTCGAGCTCCACGGCCGGCTTCCACGGGCGAGCAGTCATGCGAACATATGTTCGCATGGGCGTCAAGCGCCAGGGTTCGCCCCGTCATGCCCACAACGAATCGCACTCAACGTAGACTGGCCGCTGTGCGGGCGGTCCTTATTGGTTTGACAGTTCTGGTGTGCACCGCCGGGGTGGCGACGGATGTCTCTGCGAGGCAGATCCCACCTTCGAAGCTTGTCGTGCGACCGAGCGAGCTGCCTGGCTTCGCACTCGCCGAGCATGGCATCGCATCCACGACGTCGGCACGACGCATTGCCAAGGAGTTCTTCAAAGACAAGCCAGCCGAAGTGGTGCCCGATGTGAACCGTTTGAACCATGAGGGGCTTCGTCTAGGCGTCCTTGAGTGGTTCGAATACGCCCGTGCATACGCCGAGTCGGACGCGTCGGTGTACAGCTCGTCGCGTGGGGCGCGAGGGGAGCTAGCTTCGAACCTCAGGTTTCTCGTATCGCAAGGGGGTCGCCGTGAACGCTTTACCGCGCCCTCCGTCCCCGGTTCTATAGGGGTGAGCTTCCCCGGGGCATCTGGCCGTACCGACGACGTCCTCTTTACGAGCGGCCGTTGCTTCTTCGTCGTCTGGAACCACTTCGAAGCTCCGGTCACGCAGGAAGAATCAAGGCGAGCGCCGCTCGCCGGCGCGAGCCGGCTGTTCAAGAGGGTCAAGGGATTATGCCGCTGAACTCGGACCGGCGCGGCACCTTGAGCAGGATGGCCGCGTCCCGTACGCGGCGTTGCGTCTGGGCTTGACTCCGTCGGAGGCGGGCCGGCCCAGGCCGGCCCTTGTCAACGGCAGCACCGAGGGAGGGCTCCCCCGAGGTCTTGATTCCGACGCTGATCGCACTCACCGTCATCGTCGGGGCGCTCGACATGCGCCGAACCCTGCCGGACTGGTTCGCTTGGTTCCGTGGAGGGCCACCGCACGGCTGAGGGGCGGGCTCCCGCCATCGGCAGGCTGCGACCGAACGGCTGCCCGCTTGCACAGAGGACACTGATCAGTTACGCCAGTGTGTGTCGGCGTACAGGAGCCATTTGACCCTGCTTCTGATCCTGTGCCAGATGCCGTAGAAAAAAGCGTTCACGGGCGAGCGCCGGAATGGCCCAGAGCTTGGGTTCATCCAGCCGACCGGTGGTCGTCTCCGGGGGAGTCCGATCGCGCGTCGTCCTGCTGGAGTGACGGGCCACCAGTCATCGTCATCGACGCGTTCTGTCGTCATGAGGCCACGGGCTACGAGCCCTCGAAGGGTCGTCTCCACTGTGGCGCGGCCCGGCGAGAGCGCCAACATCTCCTCGTCAAGCGTCGCCGTCGTCTCGCCCCAGAACGCCATGCTGGAGAGCTCGAGCAGCTCCTGCTCCAAGTGGGTCAGCGGCAGGGAGTCGGACACAGGCGGTTAGGACTGGTGCCCGCCCGGCACGTCGCTCCGCGCCTCGCGGCGAATACGAAGGCTAAGAGACACGTAGCCCTGCACCCAGAACAGCACGCCCGCGGCCGGGACCGCCCATGCCCACGGCGCCGGCAGATAGATCGCCACCAGCAGGTACGCCACCAGAGCTAGCGGAAGCATCCTCAGGTAGAAGCGCCTCAGCCAGAGCAGAACCTCCCTCCTCGGTGCGCCCTCAGGCGGACGCCCCCCGAGGATCCGGTCTCCGGCGGACGCCAGACGACCCGTCATGACCCGGTCCGCCTTGCCAGGGCGACCTGCCGCCACGCGCGGATCGCGCGCGGACTGACCCACAGCGCAAACAGCCACGTCGACGCCGCCGCAGGCCAAAACATCGGCTGATGAATGTGGCCTCGTGCCACCTCCATAGGAAAGCCCCACGTAGCCGTAACCGTCAACACAGCGACTGCGGACAGAACGATCGCGAACACGACAGACACGCGAGGACCGCGCGTCTCACGTGCGAGGTCGACGCCCCAGTAGCGCAACGGTCGACGGGTCGGCGCAGACATATCAACGAGAGCGTAGACCGGGCCGGCGACGCGAGTCCAGCAGCGCTGGACATCGGCGCACGAAGCGGACGCTTCGCGACCGCGTGGTGACCGTTACTCATCCCGCCGGCCACACGTCTCGGCCATTCTCGCGGTCGGCTCGCCTGGCCGCGACCTCGCGCACCTGCGGCTCACTCCGTCCACCTCTCGCCCCACTCCCCTTCCCTCCTCCCTCCCGCCCGCTTCTCCCACTCGCCCGCTCGCCTCGCCGCGCCGGCCGCCCGCCGTTGTTTTTTTGTTTCTTACTCTCTCCTTCTTGTCTTCTTCTCTGGATTCATCCTCTGATCTCCCTCCCCCACTCTCCCCGTCCCCTCCTCCTTTCCTGGTTTGGTTCTTGACCTCGAGCACCTGACGTTGGGGGCGCGAGGTCAAGAACCAAACCAGGCCACCCGCCCCGGTGGGACGGGGCGCGGGCGTGGATTCGGGGTCCGCGGTGCGGTCCGTGGACGAATCCGGGGCCATGTGCGCCATCCGTCGCGGACGGGCGCACTCCCTATGCGCCGTGCACAGCCACCCGGTGGCCGTCTCGCGATGGGACCTGCGTCCGCCATCGGGTCTAGCCTACGACCGCGCCATGTCTCTCCAGACCAATGACCAGTGCCCTGCTAATGACAGCGCGTGACGAGGACAGACGGGGTACGCGAGCAGTAGCTTCCGGAGCTCCGCCGTCGAGGCTCGGTGGCCCTCTCGATCCGCTCCGGCGCGTGGTCGGCGTGTGGAGAGACGCCGAGGACCGCACGGTCGCAGCAGTCGCGTGGGCGATCGGCCTGGCGGGACTTCTCATCGGGATCATTGCGGCGGCACTGCATGACGGAGCGGTCGTCGACTACGGACTGAAGGGCCTCGGCGGTGTGTTGCTTCTGCTCACCGCGTACTTCACCGCGCGCAGCTTGAGACAGGCGGCTCTTGCGGGCTTTCTGGAACGATTCATGCGAGCGTCAGAGCTGCTCGCCGAGCATGACCCAGTGAGGCAAGGCGCTGGCCTACAGGCACTGTTTCGCCTCCACGACTATGCACGAGACCATGCCGAGAAGGAGGCCATCGTCACTGTCGTCCGGGAGTTCGGCGCCAGCGAACACCCGACCGACCAGCAGCTCCGGGCTCAGGCTTTCGTTCGGGGCGTCTCGCCCCGGCCCAGCGACGCGGCAACCGAGTAGCTTCCCGGCCTAGGGGCGGACCACGCACCGCTCGTGCTGGCGGCCATAGCCTGCGGCGTCCGCCGTCAAGGCGGGGGTCTTCGGCCCGCGCCGCGCGCGCCCCTGACGGGGCCGTTCCTTAACCGCGAACCCGCCTGCGGCTGTCCTGTCTCTCATCTCCGGCTGGGACCGGAGCCGGGCTTCAGGGAGGAGCGGGCAGTGGATTGATCGTGTCGGCCTCCCAGGTGACGAGCTGGTCGTCGGCGACAGGCAGCGCCTCGAGCTCATGGTCGGCGACGATCGCGTCGATCAGCGCGCGCGCCCCTCCCACGTACGTCGTCATCAGGTCGATCTCGGTCGCGACACACCAGGCGCGATCGTCAGGCCACCAGATGTTCGGAGCGTCGCGGTGCTGAACATAGAAGTCCTCGATCGCGCTCAACGGGCCTTCAAGGAGCCACATCGTGCGCTCAGGCAGCTCCAGCCGCGGCGCGCCCTCGAGCAGCGCACGCCACGCGTCCATGTCGGCCCAAGCCGCCTCGCGATGGCGCTCCTGCTCCTCCTCGGGAGTGCCCTCCGAGAAGAGGAACATCAGGCTCGGTGCCCCGCGGCCCTCCCACAGCCCAAACCTGCAGCGCTCCGGGGTCAACGCGTGCTCACCGAGCAGCCTCACCAGCGGCGCCGCGACGGCCTCGGGCAGATCTCCGATGCTCGGCTCCTGATCCCAGACACCCGCCTGCTCACGCAGCTGCCATGACCCGGTCAGCGAGCCCCACTCCGCCGCCGGATGCATCACACGGCCATTGGCCGCAGCCACCTCACCCCAACGAACCTCGACCGCATCGTCGCCCATGCCGCGCGAAGGCGGGTGGAAGACCCGGGCATAGGCATCGAACACGGCGGGCACGATTGACCCGACCGTGTAATCGAACTCGCGCACGCCTTCCCGCACCCATGCTGCAGCGACGGCGTCCGTGCAAGCGCTCAGCGGCATGCGCCTAGGGTCGCAGACAACAGGCCCGCGGGTGCGATGTTGTCGAGCGCGCCGCTATTTCACGATCGTGAAGGTGAGCCGCACCGGGCTCGACCGCGGCCCGCTTGCGATCGTCGCGACGATCGTCACCGTGTAGGCGCCGGGGGGAAGTCTGCTCGAGCGGGAGAGCCGACCCTGGAAGGCAACTCTGTTCGACCCGCGGCGGCCAGCAAATGACAGCGCGCCCCGCGTCACGCCCCGCCTGCACGGCCGCCTCTGGCGGTTCGCCTGGGTCTGGGCGACGCACCTCCCGTTGACCTTCCTTCCAGCGGCCTGCTGGGCAAACACGAAGCGAACGCGCGCCGGTCTGTTGAGCGTGAACGAGAACACGGTGCCAACCGGACGCTTCCTCTTGCTGATGCGCGCGAGCCTGCTGCCCTCCCGCCAGACGCGGTGGGACTCGCTTGCCGCTGTGATCTGCGGGAACCCAACGAGGCGGGGGCACGAGCAGCCGCGGGGTAGCGGCCGCGGCAACGGTATAGGAGCCACAACCGTGACCGGCGGGCTAGTCGCGGCGGCGCTGACAAGGAACGGCAGCGGGTACGTGACCGTCTCAGCACAGGCGAGCTGGTGACCCACGTTCGCCGCGCTCGGCGTATAGGACTGTCCGGTCGCGATCTGCGAGCCGTCAAGCAGCCAGCGGTAGCCGTCAAAACCGTACAGGCTGACCGAGGGTTGCAGCGAAGCCCAGGTCGCCCACGACACGCTGTTGCACGTCTGCGCCGTCCCGGCCTGGCCACCGCCGCTCACCGCGGGCGAGGAGACGAGGGCTTCTGGCACGCCCGCGCCGACCCGGGCGAGCCTGTTGCCCGCGAAGCTGTACTCGGTCACCCACAGATTGCCGTCAGGGCCGGTCGCGATGCCGGCCGGGCTGCTGGCGGCCGTCGGGACTTCGAAGTCCGCGACCGCGCCGGCAGGCGTGATGCGCCCGATCCTGTTCTTCGTGGTCTCGGTGAACCACAACTCGCCGTCCGGGCCAGCGGTGATCCATTCCGGGTGGCTTTCGGACGTCGGTATCGGGAACTCGGTGATCCCTTTGGAGGTGCCGGGGACCACTTCCGCGACGTTGATCCGCCCGATCTGGCTTTTCGAGTACTCCGTGAACCAGACGTTCCCGTCGGGGCCAGCCGCGATCCCTTCGGGACCGCTTGACGCGGTCGGGATTTCGAATTCGCTGATCGTCCCGGCTGGGGTTATCCGACCGATCTTGTTCGTTTCCTCGGTGAACCACAGGTTGCCGTCGGCACCCGCGGCGATGTCGAGCGGACCGCTTTTGGCCGGAAGTTCGAACTCCATGATGATCCCGCTCGGCGTGATCCGACCAATCTTGCTCGTCTTATACTCGACAAACCAGAGGTTGCCATCGGGACCAAGCGCGATCCGGAACGGGCCGCTTCCGACGGTAGGGGTTTCGTACTCCGCGATCACGCCGGCGGGGGTTATCCGGCCAATCTTCGCTGCCCCGAACTCCGTGAACCAAACGCTTCCGTCCGGCCCAGCAGCGACCCCGGTCGGTTCGCCTTTCGCCGTCGGCACGGCGAACTCCGTGATCGCCCCGGCCGTTGTGACCCGAGCGATCTTGTCGCTCCTCTGCTCAGCGAACCACAAGTTCCCGTCGGGCCCAGAGGCGATCCCGTACGCATTACTTTCCGCGGACGGGACAGGAAACTCGGTGGTGGCGCCAAGCGGCGCGGCCGCAGCAGTG
>DATMQX010000001.1:0-16284 GCA_035567055.1 Solirubrobacteraceae bacterium | reverse complement strand
CACGGATTCGGAGAGCCCCAGCCCGCCGAGCATCTCGACCGTGTGCGCGGTCACGTCGGCGCTGGGCTCGTCGATCACCTCGCCGAAGTCGAGGAACGGGAGCTCACGAACCAGCCCGCGCGTGTTGTCCGCATCGAACGCGCCCCAACCGCCGTCGCTGCTCTGCATCCCCTCGATCCACTCTAGCCCGCGGGCGACGGCTCCGTCGATGCGCCGTGCGAGCCCGGCCTGCAGGCTCGCTTCTCCCCCGCCCTCCCCGGCGCTTGATGTGGGCGCCGGTTCGACCGCCGCGTCGGCCCCCCCGCCCGCGACCCGCCGCAGAGCCAGCACGACCTCGGCCGTGTCGTCGACGTCGGGATAGTTGACGTTGGCGAACTCGAACGCCCATCCGCCTGGCGCCAGCCCCGGTCTCGCGACGGCCCAGTCGCCGTGCACCGTCACCTCCTCGCCGAGCAGCCAGTCGGTGGCACGCCGCATCGCGGGATGGTCGCCGGCCAGGCCCCCGTCGCTGAGCGCGACCATCGCGAGTGCCGTGTCCCACACAGGCGATTGGCAGGCTTCAAGGCGGCGGCTCGGCCCCGCGGGAGCGCCGACACCGTGGGAGTCGTCCTGGTCCTCGATCGTGAACGCGTCCAGCCCCTCGAGGCCGCGTCGCATCACGGGATGATCGAGCGGATAGCCGGCGAGGCGCAGCGCGATCAGCGAGTAGACCCATGGCGGCTGGATACCGCCCCACGAGCCGTCGGCCTCCTGGCGGCGAACGATCCAGCGCTCGGCCCGGCCGAGCGCCAGTCGTCGCACGGGACCGATCGGGTGGCGCTCGTAGGCGCGCAGCAGGCGATCGAGGCGTGCGAGCCAGGCGCCGCGCCGGGAGGCCGAGCGATCGGCCGCATCCGTCGTCGAGGCGCTCGCCGCGAGCTCCTCCAGACCGAACTGCAGCGGCCGCACCGGACGGTGGGCTTTGACGATCGACAGCGCCACGATCGTCTGCCTGGCCCAGCAGGCGAAGTCGTAGACGTTGAGCGGGACGGAGGACGGGAGCAGGATCGCCTCGGGGGGCAGCGCCGGGACGCGATCCCACGACCACAGGCCGAACAGCGCGAGCCACAGATGGGTGAAGACACGCGCACGCTCGAGGCCTCCTTCCCGGCGGATGAACTCGGCGGCGGAGCGCATGTGCGTCGCCTCGCTGGGATCGCCGGCGAGTCGCAGGGCCCAGTACGCCTCGATCGTCGTGGACAGGTCCCCGGGGGCGCCGTGGAAGTTGGCCCAGGTGCCGTCGTCGCGCTGCTGGGATCGGATCCACGCCGCCGAGCGCTCGGTCTCGTCGGCCCGGCGGACTCCGAGGAACTCCCGCAGGAGTATGTCCTCGGCGTCCATCGTGACGTTCGTCTGAAGCTCGCCGCGCCACCAGCCGGCCTCATCCTGAAGGGAGAGCAGATACTCGCAGGCGAGCTTCAGCCCGACCCTGGCCTCGCTGTGCGTCTCGACGGTCGAGGATGCCATGTCGGGAAAGCTAGATCTTTTTGACAGATGACGACATTTGCATGAGCTGCACCGAGCGGCCTCCTAGCCCCCCGAGGACACCAGAAGCCCCGGCGGAACGAGGACCTCCGGGCGCGCGAGCGTGATCACGTGGCGGCGGAGCGTCGCCTCGGAGACCCTACGCGGCACTGGCGAGACGAAGCGGTAGACGATCAAGCCGTCGACGTTCAGCCGCCGGATCAGATGGAAGCCCGGTGCCGGAGGACGGCCCGCGGACGGGCGCAGCGGCGCATAGCCCGTCTCGTCGATCTGCGACACGCTCACCGCAGCTCCACGGGGTAGGTTCACGAGCCGATGCAGGTAGTACTCGAGCGGGGCTCCGCCCAGCTCGACGCTCGTGATCACGCGAGCGGGCGCTCCGCCGCGCAGAACCCGGGCCACGCCGCGCCAGTTCCCGCGCTGAAGGCGGGGGCTGAGGTCGACGTCGATGGTCAGCACGAGAAACGCGAGCGCCAGCGTCGCCGCGATCGCCGCGCCCGCGCGGCCGGTGCCGGGCCAGACCAGCGAGGCCGCGATGAGCACGGTGACGGGAATCATGGCCGCCACGAGGTTTCGAGGGGCGAGATAGTCGGCGCCGAACGCAGCGAGCACGACCGGTATCAGAACACCGCAGGCGGCGATCGACAGGACCATCAGCATGCGCCGCCGGCGCTCGCCGGCATCAGCCACGCCCGCGCCGCCCGCGCCCGCCGTCGTGCTGTCGAGCATCCGCCATGCTGCGAGACCAAGGCCCGCGAGCAGAACGAGCCCGACGAGGAGCTCGACGCCGTGCCCCAGTGGAGCGCTCGAGTAGCCCGTGAGGTAGTACTGCGGGATCGCTTCGAGCCGCTGGGATAACGGCCAGCGGCCGATCCACTGCGTCCCGTGGCCGCCCTGCGCCAGGATCAGCGGGAGCAGCGCGAGGCCGGCGAGCGTCAGCGCTCCGACCGCGATCCACGCCGCCCTCCGGTTGGCTCGCCCGAGGAGCAGCCACAGCGCCATCGGGATCAGCATGAAGACGGCGAAGTAGTGGCTCAGGAGCGCGAGCGCGCCGGCCACGGCGAAGGCCGCCATGTGCCTCGGTGTGGGGTCGCGCTCGGCGCGCAGGAAGCAGAGCAGCGCGAGCGAGGCGGTCAGGACGAACAGGCCGTACGCGCGAGCCTCCTGGGAGTACCACACGAACAGCGGGTTCACCGCGACGAGCGCGGCGGCGACGATCGCGGCGCGCCGGCCGGCCAGCTCCAGGCCGATCGCCCACGCCACCGGCACGGTCGCGACGCCGGCCAGCGCCGAGGGAAGGCGCAGCGCGAACTCGCCGCTGCCCAGCACGCGGTAGTCCACCCACTCGATCAAGTACCACAGCGGTGGGCTGTTCTCGCTGTGCACCATCGACCGCAGCGTCGCCGACAGGCTCGCGTGGAGCACATGGACCGGCGTGTAGGCCTCGTCGTACCAGAAGCTCTGCAGATCGAGCGTCGAGAGCCGCAGGGCTGCGGCGAGCAGCACGAGCGCCGCCAGCGGTCCCCACGTCTGAAGGCGGCTGCTGGCCCCGGCGGCCGGCGCCGGCGCGGTGGCGGCTGCGACGCTCACCGCGGGCACATCCCCCGCGAGGCCGCTCCGAAGCAGCCGTAGCGGTCCGCCCGCACGTCTTCGACCTTGGCCGGCAGGTACCAGCCGCCGTGCACCGTCCGCCGGCCGCCGCTGATCGGCCCGTAGATGACCAGGCACAGCTGGGTCTTCGCTTTCGGGGCTCCTGGACTCGTGTTCCCACATATGACCTCGTGCTGGCTCGCCGGGCCGAACAGTTCCTGCTCGATCGAGAGGTTGTGGTACGGGCGGCCCGTGTAGGACCGCCAGGTCGTGAGGTCCGCGATCAGTCGATGGTTGACGTGCGTCTGGCGGACTACGTCGTTGACCGTCGCGACAGCGAGCAGCAAGCCCAAGAGCACGAGCAGCGTCGTCTCGATCAGCCGCAGGCGGCCGGACCCGGGGAGCTCGACCGGGCGCGGACGCATCCACTCCGGCAGGCCGCGCCATCGATCGCGCTCGGCGGATGTCCTCGCGTCGCTCATTGCACCGGCGCGAAGAGGGGCGAGGTCTGATGCAGGAGGAACAGCGCCTGCAGGGCGAGGGTCGCGAGCACCAGGCGCCTGTCGCGCGTCAGCACGGCGAGCGGCAGCGGCCAGAGGATGTACCAGGCGAGGAGCCAGGTGCTTGTTACCGAGATCGCCAGCAGCGTCCATCCGGACGCGGCGATCCAGTCATAGCCGCGCCAGGTACGCCACATCAGATGCAACGCGATCAGCACGAGCGAGGCCTTCAGCAGGTCGTGGTCGACGGGGAACACGCCCGGCTTGCCGAACAGATGGGCTATCTCGGTGGCGAAGCTGTCGGTGGAGACGAAGGCGGCATCGCGGTTGAGCGCAGCGACGATGTCGACTCCGTGCACGCCGAACGCGGCGTAGGCCACCACTGCGCCGGCGGCGACGGCCGCGAGCGCCCCGAGGATCGGCGCGAGGCGGCGCCGGGAGAGGATCATGAAGGGCAGCAGTGCGGCCACCGTCGCCTTCACGAGCGCGCCGGCGACGACTACGGCGCCGGCCGCAGCATCCCGACCCCTCAACGTGAGGCTCACCGCCACCATCATCAGCAGCAGCATGAGCAGGTCGTTGTGGGCTCCGCCGACGCCGTATATGACGTACAGCGGGTTGGC
This sequence comes from Solirubrobacteraceae bacterium, assembly GCA_035567055.1. GTDB lineage: Bacteria > Actinomycetota > Thermoleophilia > Solirubrobacterales > Solirubrobacteraceae > Palsa-744. The sequence goes on along the minus strand of DATMQX010000001.1, from coordinate 12,047 downwards.
GCCCACGGCGAGGATCGCCCACACCGGATCCAGGTCGCGGGCACGGGCGCAACGCCAGATGAGCACGAGCGTGCCGGCGCTGGCGAGCTGCGCGATGATCTTCATCGCCCAGAGGGCGCCCTTCGCCCCGAGCGGCGCGAAGGGGTAGGAGAACAGCGTGTAGAGCGGACCATAGGCGGTAGCCACGTGCCTCCAGTCATGGCCCACGTATTGGAAGATCGGGTCGCGGGAGATCGCAACCGGCCCGTGCAGGTAGGGGTTGATCCCGTGCTCCACGCCCATGCGCGCGTAGGCGATGTAGCTGAAGACGTCGGTGGAGATCAGGATCGGCCCGGCGAAGACGATCGCATGCAGCGCGACGATCAGAACGATCGCCCAGCGTTTGGTGATGGCGCGAGCACCCGCCCCTCGGGTGAGCAGGAGCATCGCTCCGTAGGCGACCGCGAAGCCAAGGATCGCGATCAGGAAGACGCGATAGCCCAGGCGCTCGCCGATGCCCTGCAGCCATCCGGCGATGGCAGGCGATTTCGGGATCAGCGGTGAGCGGCCGGCGGCGCCGTCGAGCACGATCTCGCCGGTCGCCAGGACCAGCAGCAGAGCCAGCAGCGAGAGCAGCGCCGGCCGCCACCACTCAGAGCGGATGCGGGCGACGCCGCGCTCGCCCTGCGTGGCGACGCTCACGAAGTCGTGAGGCTCACAACGCCGTCCAGACCGTCTTCGTCTCGAGGTAGGCGTCGAGGCCGTCGTGGCCGTGCTCGCGGCCGATGCCAGACGCCTTGAAGCCGCCGAAGGGCGTCGAAGGATCGACGAGCCCCCACGTGTTGATGTACACCGAGCCCGCCCGCAGCATCGCCGCGAGGCGATGGGCGCTCGAGACATCGCGCGTCCATACGCCGGCGGCCAGGCCGTAGTCGCTGTCGTTCGCGCGACGGGCGACCTCCTCGAGGGTGTCGTAGGGAGAGGCGACGAGCACGGGGCCGAAGATCTCCTCGCGTGCGATCCGCAGCTCGTCGGAGGTCACGCTGAAGAGCGTCGGCGCTACGAAGTAGCCGCCGCTCTCGCCGAGCGCCGCCTCGCCGCCCGCGAGCAGCTCTGCGCCCTCGTCGCGGCCCGAGTCGATGTAGCCCATCACGCGGTCGCGCTGCTCGGCCGAGATCAGCGGTCCGAGCTGCGTGTCGGGGTCGAGCCCTGCACCGAGGCGCGCGGACTTGGCCTGCTCGGCCAGCGCGCTGAGCACCTCGTCGTAGCGCTCTGCCGGGACGAACAGGCGCGAGCCCGCGTTGCATGCCTGGCCCGAGTTGAAGTAGATCGCCTGGAACGAGCCCTGGATCGCGGCCTGGATGTCCGCGTCGGGGAGGATCACGTTCGGCGACTTGCCACCGAGCTCGAGCGTCAGCCGCTTCAGCGCGCGCCCGGCCTTCGCGCCGATCTCCCGCCCCACCGCGGTCGAGCCCGTGAACGCGATCTTGTCGATCCCAGGATGATCGACAAGCGCCGCACCTGTCTCACCGTCGCCGGTGAGCACGTTGAGCACGCCCGGCGGGAAACCGACCTCGAGCGCGAGCTCGCCGAGTCGCAGGGCGCTGAGCGGCGTCTGCTCGGCCGGCTTCAGCACGATCGTGCAGCCGGCGGCGAGCGCCGGCGCGATCTTCCACGCGGTCATCAGCAGCGGGAAGTTCCATGGCACGATCTGCGCGCAGACGCCGACGGGCTCACGTCGTGTGTAGCAGTGCATGTTCGGTGCGCTGACCGGCAGCACGTTGCCCTCGATCTTCGTCGGCCAGCCCGCGAAGTAGCGCAGATGCGCCACGGTGCCCGCCACGTCGACGTACTGAGCCAGGCCGACCGGCTTGCCGTTGTCGAGCGACTCGATCTGCGCGAACTCCTGGGCGCGCTCTTCGATCGCAGCTGCGAGGTCGAGCATCAGGCGCTCACGCCCTGCCGCGGGCAGTGAGGCCCACGGGCCGTCGGCGAAGGCCTCCCGCGCGGCGGCGACCGCCCGCTCGACATCCTGCGGGCCTGCCTGCGCCACCTCCGCGATCTCGCGCCCGGTCGCCGGATCGAGCGTGGCGAAGGTGCGTCCGTCGGCCGCCTCGGGGCGATCGGCACCGATCAACAGATGATGGCTCTGGGAGATGAATTCCCGCGCGGGAGCGCTCAGCGCGTCGGGAAGGGCGTCTGCGGAGATAGTGGTCATGCGGGGAGCGTACCTCGACGCCGGGCGGCTCGCTACGGGCGCAGCACGATCTTCAGGGCCTCGCGCCGGTCATACAGCCGGTAGGCCTCCGGCGCCTCCTCGAGCGGCATGTGGTTGGTGACGAGCGGCGTCGGGTCGAGCTGCCCGGAGGACATCATCGCGAGCACGCTGTCGAGGTGCCCGATCACGTTTGCGTGACCCGAGCAGAGGCGCAGCGCCTTGATCCACAGGAGCCCCATGTGCACCTCGCAGCGCTCGGCGTAGACGCCGATCGTCTGCACCGTGCCGCACTTGCGCGTCAGGCGCAGGGCCAGCTCCAGCGCGCGCGGATCGCCGACCGCGTCGATGCACACGTCCACGCCCCGCCCGCTGGTCGCCTCCCGCGCCGTGCCGCGCGGGTCGCCCTCGCTCAGATGGACTGCGACGGCGCCGAAGGACTCGGCCATGCGCAGCCGGTCTGCGACCGAGTCGATGGCGATCACCTGCGACGCGCCCACGGCGCGCGCCGCCTGCACGGCGCAGAGACCGACCGGACCGAGGCCGAGCACCGCGGCGACGTCGCCCGGTCGCAGCCCGCTGTCGACGACCGCGTGGTAGCCGGTGCCCATCACGTCGCCGGCGAACAGCGCAACGTCGTCGCTCATACCCTCCGGCACGCGGCGCAGCACGAGCTCGGCATTGGGCACGAGCGCCTGCTCGGCCTGTGTTCCTTGAAGCGAGCCGAGCGTCGCGCCATGGCCGAACGTGCGTGAGGAGTCACACTTGTGGAACCAGCCACGACGGCAGAAGAAGCAGTGACCGCAGGCCGTCTGGAAGCAGCCGAGCACGCGATCGCCCACGTTCAGCTCGTGGACCTGCTCGCCCGTGGCGATCACGGTTCCCACGTACTCGTGCCCGATCGTGAAGCCCGGCTCGATCTGAACGCGGCCGTGGTAGATGTGCAGGTCCGACCCGCACACCCCGCTGGCTTCGATCCTCACGATCGCGTCGCGAGCGTCCAGGATCTGCGGCTCGGGAACGTCCTCCACGAGAACCTCGCCGGGAGCCTGGAAGGTGACCGCGCGCATGGGGCGCCACCTTAGACGACGGCGCGGGGACGATGGCGCGCCGCGGCGCGGATCGATGCTGTGCGGGCGCTCCCGCGCTGGGCGAACCGCTTATGCTGCGACCATGTCGGAGCCCTCGAAGGCGGTCCTGATCACGGGCTGCTCCTCGGGAATCGGCCGTGCAACGGCCCTGCGCCTGGCCAAGTCCGGCTGGAGGGTCTACGCCTCGGCGCGACGGCTCGAGACGATCGGCGATCTGAAGGAGGCCGGCTGCGAGACGCTGGCGCTGGACGTGACCGACGACGAGTCGATGCGTGCCGCCGTCGATGCCGTCGAGCAGGCGGAGGGCGCCGTCGGGGTGCTCGTCAACAACGCCGGCTACAGCCAGAGCGGAGCGATCGAGACGGTCCCCCTAGACGCGGTTCGTCGCCAGTTCGAGACGAACGTCTTCGGTCTGGTGCGCCTCACCCAGCTCGTGCTGCCGAAGATGCGCGCCCAGCGCTGGGGGAAGATCGTCAACCTCGGCTCGGTCGGAGGGCGGGTGGTGTTCCCCGGAGGTGGTCAGTACCACGCCACCAAGCACGCCGTCGAGGCGATCTCCGATGCGCTGCGCTTCGAGCTGCGGGCGTTCGGAATCGACGTGATCCTGCTCGAGCCCGGATTGATCACGACGGAGTTCGGCGAGACGGCGACCGCGAGCATGACCGACGTGACGAGCTCGCAAGACGACCCGTACGCGCGTTTCAACGCGACCGTCGGAGCGGTCACCAAGGGAGCCTACGACAACCCGTTGATACGGCTGATCGGAGCGGGACCTGAGCGGATTGCGAAGGTGATCGAGCGCTCCATCACCCGTCGCAATCCCCCCGCCCGCATAACGATCACGCCGTCCGCCAAGATCCCGATCGCCATGCGTCGCCTGCTGGGAGACCGCATTTGGGACGCTGCCATGCGCAGGCAGTTCCCACAGCCTGAATGAACGGCTCCCGCGCTACGCCGTCACGGGCATGCGCGGAGCGGGCCGACCGACCTCGTACCCCTGCGCGAGATCGACGCCGTAGTCACGGAGCATGCCGAGTGTGGTGGCGTCGCCGACGAACTCGGCGATCGTCCGCCTGCCCATCCCCCCGACGACGTCGACGAGGGCCTTGACCACGAGCTGATCGGTCGGCGAGAGGGCCAGCTCGCGGATGAAGTCGCCGTCGATCTTCAGGAAGTCGAAGGGCAGGTGCTTCAGGTATTGAAAGGAGCCGAAGCCCGAGCCGAAGTCGTCGAGCGCGACGGCGCAGCCGAGCGCCTGTACGCCCTCGCAAAACGCCCTCGCCCGTCGCATGTCCGAGATGGCGGCCGTCTCGGTCACCTCGACGATCAGCCGCGAGGGGTCGACCGCGCGGCGGGCGAGCGCGCGGTCGATCTGCCTCAGCATCTCGCCATCGGTCGCCGATAGCGTTGAGACGTTGATCGCGATCGCCGGGCCGCCCCCATCCGGCCCGTCGGCGAGCACCGCCGCCGCCCTGGCGAGCACCAGGCGGTCGATGTCCCTCACGAGCCCGTAGCGCTCCGCCGCCGGGAGGAAGCTTCCCGGGGCCACGAGCCGGCCGTGGGGTTCGTCGGCGAGCCGAACGAGAGCCTCGTAGTGAGAGACGCGGCCGTCGAGCAGCGAGACGATCGGCTGGTAGTGCAGCACGAACAGATCGTTCTGGAGCGCGGAGCGCAGGCGCGCAAGCCACGGCCGCCTGTGGAGCCCTGCTGGCGAGGAGAACCCGTTCGCGTGCGAGGGGCGATCGGCCGTGCCCCTGAACCGGCGCTGCGCTCGCGGGGCGGCGGCCCGCAGGAGCAGTCGATGGCTTGCGCGGGCGGTCGTCGAGCTCGGCATCCCGCATGGTGTTCGACGGCCGCCCGGGCTCACCTGCGGGGCCGGCGGCGTGAAGGCGGGCGCCAGCCCGCCGCGTCTCAGGCGCGCGCCGGTCGTGCGTAGGGCGCTCGCGCGCGGTCGGAGATGATCAACAGCAGCGCGACGAGCACGAAGTTCATAACGACCGACGAGCCGCCGTAGGCGACGAACGGCAGCGTCACGCCGGTCAGGGGGATCACCCGCGTCACCCCCCCTACGATCACGAACACCTGCATGGCGACGACGAAGGACAGGCCGGTGGCGAGCAGCTTGGAGAACGAGTCACGCGCCAGCACCGCCGTCTTCAGGCCTCTGGCGACGAGCAGCAGATACACGAGCAGCAGCGCCGCGCCGCCGAGCAGGCCGAGCTCGTTGACGATGACGGCGTAGATCATGTCGCTTTCGGGAATCGGCAGGATCGGGCTGCCGTGGTGGGAGGAGCGCAGCAGCGACTGGTCGAAGCCGGTGCCGAGAAGGCCGCCGTCGGCCTGCGCGAACAGCGATTGCGCGAGCTGGTAGCTGCCGCCGACCAGACGGTGATAGAGGACGGGATCGAACGGGTTTTCCCAGGCGAGCACTCGCGCGTGGACGTGGCTTACGTGAGTCACGACGAACCATGCGCCCACGGCGAACAGCAAGAGGCCGATCAGTGGGAAGGAGAAGCGCCCGGTCGCGACGTACAGCAGCGCGAGGAAGGCGCCGTAGAACATCAGCGACGTCCCGAGCTCGCGCGTGAGCAGGAGCGTCGCCATCGCCGCGCCCCAGACGATCAGCATCGGGCCGAACTGCTTCATGGGTGGGATCGTCGCGCCGAGCACGCGCCGCCCGGCGGTCACGAGGATCTGGCGGTTGTCGCGCAGATAGCTGGCGAGGAACACTACGATCGCGATCTTCGCCAGCTCGGCGGGCTGGAAGGAGACGCTGCCGATGTGGATCGCCAGGTAGGCGCCGTTGACCTGCTGGCCGATGCCGGGAAGCCGCGGCAGGACGGTCGCGACGATGCCGACCGCGGCGATCGTGTATCGATAGCGCTCGAGCACGCCGAGACCCCTGCGCAGGACGAGGATCGTCGCGGCGAACAGGACGAGCCCGAGCACCATCCACTGCGCTTGCTGACGGGCCAGCACTGGGTCGATCCGATAGACCATCACGATGCCCACACTCGCCAACACGGCCGTCAGCGGGAACAGGTAGGGGTCGGCGTAGGGCAGCGCGTGGCGGATCACCACGTGCGCCGCCAGGCACAGTCCGAGGAACAGGGCGCCGTAGGTGAGCGAGACGCTCGAGGCGTGGTTGAGCGTGAAGTTGGTGGACGCGCCGGGCGAGTTGTTTTCGGCCTGGATGAAGATCGCGGTGAAGCCGGCGATCACCAGCAGCGCCGAGGGCACCAGGCCCAGGAGCTCGCGGTTTCTCGGGCTGAGCACGCGACGAGGGTACCTCGGCATGCGGCGTGGGAGCGCCGCTGCGGCCGCTACCCTTGGTGCGCGAGCACGCCGTCGGGTGGGCGCCCGCCCGCTCTCCTGCACATGAGCCGCTCCCCCGTGACAGCACATGAATGACCAGCGTCCGCCCTCACTCGGATGGGGCATGATGAAGCGCTTCCTGCTGGCCGGGCTGGTGATCGTGCTCCTCAGCGCCGGCGCCACCGCGACGGTCGCGCTGAACACGGTCAGCGGCATCGCCGAAGAGGTCTTCCCAAAGATCAACCAGATCAACGCCCCCAAGGGCGTCGTCACGCCCGTCTACAGCGGCGGCCCGCAGACATTCATGATTCTCGGCACCGACCGGCGCACCGGGTCCAAGGACGCCGCCGACCGCGAAAACCCGCCGCACAGCGACACGATCCTGCTGGCGCGCCTGGACCCCGAACACGGTCAGACCTCGATCATGTCGATCCCGCGCGATCTGATGGTCACCATTACGACGCCGGGCGGGCAGGTGTACGCCAACGAAAAGATCAACGCGGCCTACACGATCGGCAGCAGGCTGAGCGGCGCGAAGGGCGGGATCGTGCTCGCCGCCGAAACGATCGAGAAACAGGTGTTCCCGGGTCTGAAGCTCAACGGCATCATCGACGTGAACTTCCAGGGGTTCATCAGAGTCGTGGACACGCTCGGGTGCGCCTACGTGAATGTCGACCACCACTACTTCAACCTCAACAACGGGTCGGCTGAAACGAACTACTCGAGCATCAACCTGCAGCCCGGCTACCAGAGGCTCTGCTACCAGAATGCGCTGGACTACGTGCGCTACCGGCACACCGACTCCGACTTCGTACGGGTCGCACGACAGCAGGACTTCCTCCGCAGCCTCCGCGAGCAGATCTCCCCCGAAGACGTGCTCGGCCAGATCGACACGGTCGCCAAGGCGGTCGGGCATGCGATCAGCTCGACGTTCAATGCGTCCACGAGCGAGCTGCTCGAACTCGCGAAGCTCGTCGCCTTCTCGCAGTCCAAGCCCATCCGCCAGGTGAAGTTCCTCACCACGAACGTCAACCTCATACTGGGCGGCGGCTCGTATGTCACCTCGACGCCCGAACTCGAGCGCAAGACGCTCGACACCTTCCTCTACGGCCACGAAACGCTGCATGTGCCCCAACCTCGGCCGCCGGCACACAACTCGAGCCATGGCCACCACCGCTCGAGCGCGGGCGGCGCCGCTGGAGCGCTGGGCCTGATTCCCTCTTCGGGCGAGAGCGAAGCCGTGAAGGCAGCCCTCTCCATCCCCTTCCCGGTGCTCTATCCGAGGCTCCAGACGAGCCAGTCCGAACAGCAGACCGTGCGCGCGTACAACCTCTCCGATCAGCACCATCACGCCCACCACGCCTACGTCGTGGTGTGGCAGCAGAGCGTGATCGGCGGCTACTACGACTTCGAGGGCACCGACTGGCTGAACCCGCCGCTGTTCGCCCACGCACACACGCAGACGGTCGGCGGGCGCAGCTACCGCATCGTCGACGACGGCTCACACATCCACGTCGTCGGCTGGCGCTCCGGACGGGTGCTCTACTGGGTCACGAACACGCTGCTCGAGGAACTGTCCAACGCACAGATGCTCGCGCTGGCCGCCTCGGCGCAGCCACTGCACTGATCATCTCGCGTCCCGTCCATCCAGGGCTGCGTTGACGAGCGCGTCCGCGCGCTCGTTCCGCGCACGCGGCACCGTCGTGATCGACCAGCCGTCGAACTTGCCGAGCGCCTCCATCGCCTGGCGGTGCAGCGGCCGCATGGCCTCGTGCTTGACCTTGTAGAGGCCCTGCACCTGCTTGGCGATCAGCTCGGAATCCCCCACGACCTCGACCTCGCTGGCTCCCAGCTCGCGCGCGCACTCCAGGCCGAGCAGCAGCGCACGGTACTCGGCGACGTTGTTGGTCGCGGTCCCGAGCAGCTGCGAGCGCTCGACGAGCACCTCACCTGCGGGCGAGCTGACGACGCACGCGGCCGCGGCCGGACCGGGGTTCCCGCGGGCGCCACCGTCGACATGCACGATCACCTTCATCGCGGCGGCATTATGCAGCTCGCATGAGACGGGAGGCTCGGGCGGGGTTCCGGGCCGTGCCCGGCGGGCAGCTAGCCGACCCGTGCAAGCGGGGGAAGATCCCCGGGCACGCGCGCGCGGCGGCGGTCACGCACGATGCGCCTCTGCGCTCGTGCGTCCCGCTCGGCCTTGCGCGAATGGCTGTAGCGGGCACGCCGATCGAACTCGCGCCGGTCGACGATGACCGTCACGTTCTCCTCGTCCTTGTAGTAATCGACCAGCTTCGGAAGGAGCTCGTCGGCGAGGGGTCTGGGAACGACGCAAAAGATCATCTTGCCGGCGATGTTACTCCCCGACCGTGAATAAGCAAGCGGGCCAAGGCGTCGTGCAAGCGGCCCGGCGGCGGCGGGAGCGATCGAGCGATCTCAGCTCGCGGACGCTGAGAGCAGCCCGAGCTCGTCGACGGGCGTGTTCGCGTGGCGCTCGCCACGCGCCAGTTCCTCGAGCTCTGTCCCCTGTGCCGCGAGCCGCGCGGCGGGCGCCTGCTCGTCGAGGTCCACCTCATAGCGGTACCAGCAGAGCTCCCAGGCGACCACGATCGACACCGTCTCGCCGACCGTGTCCTCGACCTGGCAGACGTTCACCGCGGGTGCCCCCAGCGAGCGGGCGATGCCGGCGATCCTGCGCGGGAACTCGCTGGCGTTGAAGACGTCGATCCCCCGCTCGGCGGCAGTCGTCACGCTCGCCGGCCGCGCCCCGGGGAAGCTCGCGAGCGACGTTTCATCCGTCTCCCCCGGCTTCCTGTCGACGATCTCAAGGCCACCTAGAAAGTCATACGGGTGAGGCTCCTGCTGGGATGGCTCCGGCCGCTGCTCATACGGCGGCGCCGGGGCGTCCTGAACCGGCTCATGATCGGGAACATAGGAGAGGCCCTCGGCGTCGAGCTCCCCGGCCGGGCTCAAAGGCCTGCTGAGCTGCCTCCCCCTGAAGCGCATGGGTAGGCGCTCGACGAGGCTGCGACCCCGCCGCGGACGGGGGGGCGCAAGCGTCACCGCGTCGCCGTCGGCCTCGCGGCGCCAGCCCTCGTTCAGGGCTCGCGGAGCGCACAGCTCGCACACGATACGCCGGCGGCCCGCCGCGAGGAAGATGTCGGCCTGCTCGCCGCGTAGCAGCCGCCGCTCGCACACCTCGCAGGCGACATCCGGCTGGGAGGTGATGATCGATCGGGTCGCCATGAACCGTCCAGGGTAGCCGGATACGGCCGGCCGCGCGGGCCGGTGGCGTCACGCGTGGGTGGCCGCCTGCTCCTGGGTCGACTGCTCGACGATCCGCTGAGCGAGATGAGCGGAGACCTCCTCGTATCGCACGAACTCCAGCGTGTAATCCCCCTGCCCGCCGGTGATCGAGCGCAGATCGGGCGCGTAGGCCAGCATCTCGGCCATCGGCACCTCGGCCTTGATCTCCGTCATCGGACCCACCGGCTGCATCCCCTGGGGACGGCCGCGGCGGCTGTTGAGGTCGCCGATCACGTCCCCCACGTATGCCTCGGGCACCGACAGCGTCACCTGCATGATCGGCTCGAGCAGGACGGGGTCGGCCTCGCTGAGCGCCTGCTTCATCGCCTGCAGCCCCGCGAGCTTGAACGCGATCTCAGAGGAGTCGACCGTGTGGTACTGCCCGTCGTAGAGCCTCACACGCACGTCCTTGACGGGATAGCCGGCGAGCACGCCGGACTCCATCGCCTCGCGCACGCCCTTCTCGACCGCAGGGATGAATGAGCTCGGGATCACCCCGCCCTTGATCTTGTCGACGAACTCGAAGCCCTCGCCCGCCGGCAGCGGCTCGATCTCGATGTGGCAGTCGCCGAACTGGCCGCGGCCGCCTGACTGCTTCTTGTGGCGTCCATGCGCGCTGGCGGTGCCGCGGATCGTCTCCTGGTAGGGCACGCGTGGAGGCTTGAGCGTGACCTCGACGCCGAAGCGCTCGCGCAGCCGGTCGAGGACAACTTCGACGTGCACCTGCGAGAGCCCGGCGACGATCTGCTGGCCCGTCTGCTGGTCGCGGTGGAGATCGATCGTCGGGTCTTCCTCCTGCAGGCGACGCAGAGAGGAGAGCACCTTGTCCTCGTCGCCGCGGCTCTTGGGCTCGACGGCGAACGCCATCACCGGGGCGGGCAGCTTCAGCCGCGGCATATCGATCGGCTCATCGCGCGCCGCAAGCCAGTCGCCCGCGTGGGTCGCCTTGAGCTTGGCGACCGCCCCGATGTCGCCGGGACCGAACTCCTGCACGTGCTCGACGTCCTTGCCGGCGAACATCACGAGCTGGCCGATCCGCTCCTTGACGTGCGCACGCGTATTCAGCACCTGGCTGTCGGCTCGCAGCACGCCCTGATAGATGCGCAGCAGGTTGATGCGTCCGGCGAAGGGGTCGGCGCGGGTCTTGAAGACGTAGGCGAAGAGCTCGCCGTCCTCGGAGGGAGTGAGCTCGATCTCGCCGACCGTCAGCGAACCGTGCTTGACCGGCGAGGGCAGGTCCTCGACGATCGCGTCCAGCAGCCTTGAGGTGCCGAGGTTGCTCGTGGCGACGCCGCACACCACCGGGAAGATCTTCCCGTGGTTGGTCCCCTCCTTGAGCGCATCGACGATCTCCTGGTGGGAGATCTCATCGCCCTCGAGGTAGCGCTCCATCAGCGAGTCCGAGACTTCGCAGATCTCGTCCATCAGCTTCTCCCGGTATTCGGTCGCCAGCTCCGACGAATCCTCGGGGATCGGTATCTCGCTCCAGCCCGCGCGCTCGGGGGAGTCCTGGCGGAAGGCCTTCATGTCGACGAGGTCGACCACCCCTTCGACGTCGTGCTCTGCGCCGATCGGGATCTCGGTTGCCACGACGTGCGGCCCGAACGCCCCCTTGAGCTGGTCGAGCGTGCGGAAGAAGTCGGCGCGCTCGCGATCGAGCATGTTGACGAACAGCATCCTGGCGATGTCCAGCTCCGCCGCGCGCTCCCACAGGCGAATCGTCGAGACCTCGACGCCCATCACGGCGTTGACGACGAAGATCGCCGACTCGCACACGCGCAGTGCGCCGAGCGCGTCGGCGACGAAGCTCGGCTCGCCAGGCGTGTCGAGCAGGTTGACCTTGCGCTCCTGCCACTCGAACGACGTCAGCGCCGCCGAGATCGACATCTGGCGTGCCTTCTCGTCCGCGTCCGCGTCGGAGACCGTCGTCCCCTCGGTCACGCGTCCGAGGCGGCTGACGGCTCCGGCCGTGTAGAGCAGCGCCTCGTGCAGCGACGTCTTGCCCGCCCCTCGATGACCGACGAGGGCGACGTTGCGAATCCGGTCCGCAGCCTGGCGCATGGGCTTCTCCTCTCCGTGCGACGTGAAACTGCCATCTTATTCACGCCCCGCCGGTGGCCGGTGAGGCGCACGCGCTC